>JAEDHF010000041.1 GCA_016297165.1 Oscillospiraceae bacterium
CTGTCCGCTTTTTGGTATAGAAAACTGCATCATTACTCCCCATATAGCCTGGGCAGGGGCAGAAACCCGTCAGCGGCTCCTTAAGACAGCCGCAGATAATCTTAAAGCCTTTATCGAGGGAAACCCCGTTAATAAAGTATTCTGAAAGGCGGCGACATAAATGGCAAAGGAAAAGGAAGTTAAAACCAACGCTATGAGGTTTCTTGAAAAGAAAAAGATTCCTTACGAAGCGAAAAGCTATGAATGCGATGAATTTATCGACGGAACGGTAGTAGCCGATAAGCTTGGGCAGCCCTACTCCGAAACCTTTAAAACCCTTATCGCTAAGGGAAAAAGCGAATACTACTGCTTTCTTCTCCCTGTGGACAGGGAGCTTGACCTGAAGAAGGCGGCGAAAAGCGTAGGGGAAAAGTCGGTAGAGCTTATCCACGTTAAGGATATTACCGCAATTACAGGCTATGTAAGGGGCGGCTGTACCCCTATCGGAATGAAAAAGCAGTTTAAAACCGTAGTTCACAGCTCCGCCGAAGGTCTGCCGCTGTTTTATATAAGCGGCGGAAAAATCGGCTTACAGATAAAGCTTTCCCCCATAGAGCTTGTAGGCTCCATAGGGGGAAAATTCGAGGATATTATACTTTAAGACCGAACCTGTTTCCGGGCTGTGGGGAGACGATTCCCTCTATTTCAAGGTCGAGAAGAATCTCGCTTAATTCCGCAATATCCGTTCCGGTTTTATGGAGGATTATATCGAAGGGAACGGCGCTTTCCGCTCCCGAAATAATCTCATACACTTTATAATGAAGCTCCGATTCAAAGCTCTCTTCACCTAAGGGGATAACCTCTTCGGCTACGGGGGCTTTTTCTTTTTTCGGGGCAGTATTCTCGTCCTGCCTATCCTTTTTCGGCTTAGGCTTTTTTCTTTCAGGAAGAAGCTCTATGCCCGAAAAATCAGGGTCATAGGCGATTTCAAGGTCGCTTTTATCAAAGTATATCAGCGCACCTCTTCGGATAAAGGAAACTGCACCGCCGTATTCGGGAGAAAAAAGGTCGTAGGGAGGGAGAAAATAGGGCGCTTTTGAAAATGAGGCAGTTCTTAGCGCTCCGCTTCCCATTCCTGCCTGAAATATGAGAGCGGCAGGAGAAATTCCGCCTATAATTCTGCTTCGTCTTTGGAAATAGGGGCT
This sequence comes from Oscillospiraceae bacterium, assembly GCA_016297165.1. Classification (GTDB taxonomy): domain Bacteria; phylum Bacillota; class Clostridia; order Oscillospirales; family Ruminococcaceae; genus Ruminiclostridium_E. The sequence continues at coordinate 1,185 of JAEDHF010000041.1, forward strand.
TGAGGGAGGGGTATCAAAGATATATTCCGTAACGGAACAGCCTCCTCGTCTGATGTTTTCCTGTCGTAAAATATTGCTGCCGTGGGGGTATTCGTAATTAAAGCTACAGGGCATTATCTCAATAAAGGGCTTCCCCTCGCAAAGAGAAGTAACGGCGGAAAGCTGGTCACAGCCCTCGGAAAGAGTAGTCACAAGGGTATAATCAGACAGAAGCTCCTTACATATACGGCTCTGTGCCTCGTGGGTATAGGGGGTTATCCTACGGGCGCCCACGACGGTAAGAAGCTTATTCTTTAAAAGCGCCTTATCTCCCTTAATAAACAGCATAACAGGGGGATTTTCCGCTTCTCTCAAAGCCTTCGGATACTCCTCGTCCTCTGTTGAAACAGCGGCAATTCCCGATGCTGAAAGCTCAGAAAGCTTTTTCTTGGCGTCCTCTATGGAGTATTCCGCCGCCTTTTCGTTAAGCTCTCGTCCTGCGGCGGAGCGGTTATCCCTGAAAGCGTTATATACACCCTCGGGGCTCTGAAACCTTGAAAGAAGCTCCCATATTTCCGGTGAGCCTGCCCCGAAGCACATAACGAGCCATAAATAATACGCCTTCATCATTCCTTAACTTCCTTTTTCAGCACCATTTTTACGGCGTCAACTCCTGCCTTAAAGTTAATTATAACGATTATAAGGAAAAGTACCGCCAGTAAGCCGTAGTAAAGAGGCTTATCCTCAACAAGGAAGATAACCACGCTCATTCCAAGGAGTAGAGCCGTATTTACCAGCATTTTCGGCAGCTTTATATCCATTCTTACGATTTTTCTGGTGTCTGCCGCGCGGATAACGAAGATAGCGAGAAAGCTTATAAAGCCTGCAAGCGTTGCGCCCTGAAGCCCCCAGAGCTGAATAAAAATAAGGTTAAGACCGATATTGAGCCCTGCGCCGATAGCCGAGGTAGTCATAGAGCGGACGGACTTTTTTGAGGCGACGTAAACGCTTCCCATAAAGGTTGAAAAACAGGTAAAGGAAACGGAGAGAATCAAAAAGGGAGAGATAACATAAGCCGAGTAGAATTCAGGCTCCGTAAGTATCATTATTGCAGGCCTTATTACGAGCATAAGACCTCCTGCAATAACATATACAACAGACTGGAAAATATTGAAAACGTTGGTGTAGAATTTCGCTATTGTGCTGGAGTTGTTCTCGGTAATGGCGGACATATTCCATGCCTGTGAGAAAATGCCCGAAAAAATGGAAATCATACTGGGGAGTTTGTATGCCGCCTTATAGATACCGCTGTCGGCGAAGCTCATCATTTCCGAAATCATAAAGCTGCTTGAAACATTCACTATCCACCACATTATTGAGGTGGGTATCATGGGGATAGAGAAGCGGAGCATTGTTTTAAGAAGCTCCTTGTCGATTCTGAAGGTAATCTGAGTTTTTAGCCTTGCGGCGAAGAACAGGAAGAGTATGGAGCATACATCCGCAAAAACTACCGAAAGTATATAGCCCACATTTCCTAGCTTAAAGCCGAAAAGAAGCAGGAAGTTAAAGAGAATATTCATAACGGTAGTAAGAATACCGTCTATTGCGTAAAGCTTGACGTGTCCCGAGGAACGGACGAAAAGAGCGACGGAGCTTTTGGTGCTGCCTGTCGCTACATAAAGCACAGTAAGCCACGAATAATCCTTAAGGAGAGCGAAAACCGAGTTGTCGGGAAAAATAACCGTAAGAAGCCCCATAAGCGGCACATAAAGCATACAGCCTATAACGCCGATAAAGGTTACTCTCATGCCTATTGAGAAAACCTGTTTATTATCATAAAGCTTATCAAGACCGAAGCGTATGATTGATTCGCCGATAGAAAGGGTAGCGAAGGACATAAGGAGAACGGCGGTATCAACAATGTTGTTGATTTCGCCGTAGCCTGTTGTGCCGAGAGCCGCCTGATAAAACCTCATCATAATGATGACGAGGAATTTCGAACCGAACTGTCCGAGACCGAGAATTATTGTATTGGCGGCGAGGGTTTTGTATCTGTTAATCGTCATCACCTCCGTTTTATCGCAGAGCAATACTCCGTAATTATTTCCGTTAATTGTTGGGCATTTCCCTTAGCTTTTTAAAAAATTCGCTCATAAGTTCGCCGCATTCCTTTTCAAGAATACGGCTTCTAACTAAGGGCTTATGCCCGAAATTCTTATCTGTCAGTCTTGTTACGGAAGCGAGAGCTCCCATATTTTCGTCAAAAGCGCCGTAAACTACACGCTTAAGACGGGAATTTATGATAGCCCCTGCGCACATAGGGCAGGGCTCTAAGGTAACGTAAAGGGTACAGTCCGAAAGTCGCCAGCTTTTCTTTATACGGGCAGCCTCTTCTATTGCCAATATTTCGGCATGGGCGGTAGGTCGGTTCTCGGTTTCCCTTAAATTATGAGCCTTAGCGATAACCTCGCCCTTTTCGTCGATAATTACTGCGCCGACGGGTACCTCGCCCATTTCCGCCGCCTTCTTTGCCTCCCCGATAGCGAGGAGCATTATTTCTTCGTCAAAAAGCATTTTCAGGCATTTTCGGCGTCTGTTTCCTCGTCGTCGCCGTACTTTTCCTTATAATTCTTTATGCACTGCTCAACGACAGCGGCGGCAGCCTTAAAGCCCTGTACCTCGTTTACGGCAGTTTCCTTTCCTTCAAGCTGCTTATATACGCTGAAGAAATGCTGCATTTCCTGGAAAATATGCTGAGGGAGAGCCTCGATACTTCTATAGACATTATAGCTCGGGTCTTCGAAGGGGATAGCTATAATCTTTTCGTCATTCTTTCCGTTATCAACCATACTGATTACTCCGATAGGGTAGCAGGGTACAAGCACCATAGGGTCGATAGTCTCGTTACAGAGCACAAGAACGTCCAGAGGGTCTCCATCGTCGGCAAGGGTTTTAGGGATAAATCCGTAGTTTGCGGGATAATGGGTTGAGGTATAAAGTACACGGTCGAGAATAATAAGTCCGCTTTCCTTATCCAGCTCGTACTTCTTCTTGCTTCCCTTAGAGATTTCGATAACAGCAAGAAAATTATAGGGAGTAATACGCTTGCTGTCGATGTCGTGCCATACGTTCATAGTTGTTGTCCTTCTTTCGTGTGAGCTTCTATTGTAAATATTTCTGCCATTTCGGGGTGAGCCTTGTTAAGCCTTATGGGTCGGAAGGTGCCTGCGTCAACGAAGCAGTGCCCCGAATGACCTGTTATATGAACCTTATCGGTTAATTTATCCCTTATCTCGTAGGAAATAGTAAGTCTTATTCCGTCGAAGAAGTCAATTTTTGTGTAAATAAGGACCTCCTGCCCGAATTTTACGGGGATTTTATACTTACAGTCCACCCCGGTAACGGGAATCATAACTCCCATTTCCTCCATTTTTTCGTAAGGGTAGCCCTTTTCCTCCATATAGGCGATACGTGCCTCCTCGAACCATCTTATATAGTTCGAATGGTGAACAATTCCCATTTTATCCGTTTCGTAATAATTGGGCTTTCTCGGGAAGATAATCGAAGTCTTTTCCATAATATTCTCCTATAAGTCGCCTCTAAAAACCAAGCGAAAAATACTGCTTTACTACCTCGTCGAAGGTTATTTCCTCTCCGCCTCTTTTAATCCAGTAGTCGCTCATGGGCAGAAACCCGTGGGTTTTCTCAATAACCAACCAGGGGTTGTATTCGCCCAGCCCCAGCCTTTCGCAGTACATTCTTACCGTATAAGGGTTTTCGGGCAGCAGTCTTGAACGCAGGAGAAAATAAATATCCTTTATGGTAAGCCGCCTGTCGATACAGGTAAGAATGGGTATTTCCGTATTGGTATTATAAGTATAGTCAACGGTAAGGCTTTCATCAATCATATAAACGCAAAGGAGAGTGTTTCTGTAGTAAAGCTCAAGCTTTATCGGCACGGGAAGAGTAAACGCCTCCGCCGATACGGGTATGTAGGTATTCGCTTTTATCAGTCGGCTCATAGCTTTCTCCCTTCGCTTTTTCAATGAAAAACACTTATTCCGTAAAATTATATCACATTTTAATTCTATTTTCAATATTTTTATTGACATTTTTGTGAAAGTAATGTAAAATTATATGGTAATATAGTACAGATTTATATTATTGGAAAGAAAAAGGTATAATAATGAAAGAATTGCTTAACACAGGCGTTTCCCTCAGTCTCGAATACTGCCCCGAAATAGACGGGCTTATCGGTCGGATAAAAAACTATTCCGTAGCGGTAAGAGAAAATAACGAAACGGGAAGCTACGGCGTCCTCCTCTGGGTAAAGGAAGGGGATTACAGCGCGGTAACCTCCGTTTCCGACTACCTTGCCGACCGTGTGAATTCCGATTCCGATATGGTTAAGAATTTCAGGGTTCAGGAGCGAGGAGTGGCTGTCGCCCTTAGAAAAACCGACGACCCCTATACAAATGTGAACACCATAAAGCGCTTTATTATTGATATTACCGGTATTCTTTCCGTTAATTTCTATAAAAGCTGCTGCTATAGATGTGCAGGTACCGAAAATCTTGGTATTTATCTTGATAACGGCGTTCCTACCCAGTACTGCTCCGCCTGTTCCGCAGGAAAGAAGCTCCTTAAGGACTTCCCCGAAACTAAGGCGGCGCAATCCCTCTCCTTTGAGGCGCTAATGCCGAAGGCGGAAACAATCGCCGCAGTAGAGAGCGTACTCGGTAACGGAAAAAGCGAGGATTTCGGAGGCCTTTTATCCGAAATAAAAACTGACAACACCTCCTTCCCGGAAGCCGAGCCCTTGAAAACGACTGCACCTGAAAGCGCAGCTGCCGAGAATAAAGCCGATGACGATATCGCAGAGCTTTTAACCGAAATGAAAACCGACTACGACGGAAGCTACGATACCGAGATAAAGAGGGAGGATATTCCCGATAATACCGATATAAGCGGTCTTATGATGGGCATAGCCGAAGAAAAAAAGGCAGAATATGTTCCCCCGAGGTCGGAGCTTTTCGAGAAAATCGAGCGTGAATACCGTGAGGAACAGAAGAATGCCCCTAAAATCGAGGAAAAGGACGATTTAAGCGGTTTTATGGTAACTCCCCTTGACTTTGCAGGAAGCAAGGAGGACGAAATAAAGGTCGTGGAAAACAGCGACGGTCCCATAGGTCATAACGATAAAATCGCCGTAACCGAAATAAGGGACGACAGCAACGACGGCGAGGACATAGATGTTACCGAGATAGAATCCACAATAAGCAAGCCCACCGTTACCACAGGGCATGAACAGCTTACAGCCCTTGAAACTCCCCTTGACGAAAACGGAAATGTGCCGCTTATGAACCCTAACGCAGAGTCAAACGATAATAAGCCATCTCCCGTTGACGGCCCTGACGCGGTTTTACCCGCTGTTTCGAATAAGCCTATGCCAAAGGCAGAGGAGGTAAGCAAAATTGCTGCTCCTCCTCCCGGATATGCACAGATGGAAAGCGACCCGAGAGCGGAGGTACAGAGGCTGCCCCAGCCGCCCCGTCCCTACGACGCCCCGGCTTATGTGGCTCCTATTGACTGGGGCATTCCCGACAGTAATCCCCTGCTGGGCATATTAGGCGCTCTTGTTCTTGCAGTTTTCGGCGTACTGATATGGTCCTTTATCGGAAGGCTCGGATATATCTCTTACATAGGAAGTATTGCCCTTGTTGCCAGCATTTACGGCGGCTACAGGCTTGCAGGCGGCAGCATGGACACAAAGGGCAAGGTAATATGTACGGTTCTTTCCCTTCTTCTTACCTTCGTAAGCTCCTGGATAGTAATCGTTCTTAACACACAGGCTCAGATACACGATATATTCGGATATGATATCTCCTTCTTTAACGCTATACCCTGGGCGGTTGAAGCCTTTTCGAATGACATCTTCGGCATCTTTGAACTGGTAATATCTATGGCGTTTACCGTTGCGGCGGTGATAGTTACGAATACGAAGATATTACAGTAAGCGTGGCTTTATATGAAAACCCCCGATACGAAAGTATCGGGGGTTTCTGTATATTCGCTTTTACCGTACAACCTCAACCTTAATAGTATTCGTATTTCCCGACTGACCGTTAATCTGACCGCCGGTAAGAACTACGTTATCTCCGGGTTGTAAGCCGAGAATGTTCTTTGCGTCGTTAAGAGACTTATAGAATACGATATCGAGGGAGCTGTATTCCTCTTCAAGAACGGGAGTAACGCCCCAGCTTAAGTTTAGCTGTCTCCATGCCTTACGGCTTGTTGTAACGCCGATAATTTCAGCAGGACAGCGGAAACGGCTTACCATTCTTGCAGTTTTGCCCGTTATGGAGTTTACTACGATGCATTTAGCGTCAACATCTATCGCCATAGCGCAGGTAGCGTGGGAAATAGCGTCGATTATGTTGTTGATTTTGTATTCGGTGGTGTTGAACCAGAGCTTGTAGTCGATATGCTTTTCGGTATATTCCGCAATTTCTGCCATATTCCTTACCGATTCAACGGGGTGCTTGCCTGCGGCGGTTTCTCCCGAGAGCATTACGGCGGAGGAGCCGTCGTAAACGGCATTTGCAACGTCGGAGATTTCCGCTCTTGTGGGTCTCGGATTTGTTATCATGGATTCCAGCATTTCCGTAGCGGTAATAACTCTTTTTCCGAGAAGGCGGCATTTACGGATAAGGTATTTCTGGATAGAGGGTACCTCTACAAAAGGAATTTCAACGCCCAGGTCGCCTCTTGCCACCATAATTCCGTCCGCAACCTCACAGATTTCGTCAATATTATCTACTCCTGCACGGTTTTCTATTTTAGCGATAATGTTGATATCCTTACCGCCGTTTTCGTCCAGAAGCCTTCTTATTGCCATTACGTCCTCTTTATTTGAAACGAAGGAGGCGGCGATAAAATCCACGTCATTTTTAATGCCGAAAAGGATATCCTCTCTGTCCTGTGGGCTTAAATATTCGCTTTTTAAAACCTTGTTGGGGAAGTTCATACTTTTTCTGTCGGAGAGTACGCCACCGGAAACAACCTCGCATATTACGTCGCTGCCTTTTATTTCATTTACCTTAAAGATAACGAGACCGTTGTTGACGAGAATAGAATCCCCCGGCTCAAGGTCCTCGGTAAGATTTTTATAGGTTACCGAAACCTTTTCCCGGTTTCCGACGATATCTTCTGTGGTAAAGGTGAAGATATCCCCGTCGTTAAGGGTAATTTTCTTGTTTTCGAAGGTTTTTATCCTGTATTCGGGACCCTTGGTGTCAAGCATTATGGCAATCGGAAGATTAAGCCTTTCTCTTACGGCTTTTACTAAGTCGATTTTATGTTGGTGATCCGCCTCGTCGCCGTGGGAGAAGTTGAGCCGAGCTACGTTCATTCCGTTTTCGCACATCTGCGCAAGAGTTTCCTCATTGTCGCAGGCGGGACCTATGGTGCATATAATTTTAGTTTTTCTCATATTGTTCTCCTTTCAACAGGTAGCCTGATTTTCTTTTGTCGCCGTAATTATACCATAAACGGAAGAATTATGCAATAAGCGAAATTGTAAAATATGCGAAAAAGACCTTGAAAAGCCATTCGAATAATGATAGTATATATTGGATACAGAAATCGTCAGGATTAGTATTGCTTTTCGGGTTATAAATATGCTTTAAAGGTAGTGTTCAGCTCCCGAAAAAATTACTTAAAAATAATGCAACCTTTTCGGAAAACCTTTGTCTTGTATATTGAAAACGAAAATCGGGGGTATGATTATGGAGGACAACGACATTATCGAATTATTCAACAGCCGTTCGGAAAAGGCTTTTTCCGAAATAGAGGTTAAATACGGAAAGCGGTGCAGGAAAATCGCAGGTTCTATTCTTATTGACAGCCGTGACGCGGAGGAATGTATAAATACCGCTTATTTCAGCCTCTGGAACAATATTCCGCCGAAAAAACCGGAATCTCTTTGCGGCTATCTTTTCTCGGCGGTGAGAAATACTGCCATAAATACATACAACAAGATAAAGCAGAGAAGCCGCGAGGCGCTCTACGATGAGCTGGACACAATTCTGCCCTCGGGGGGAAGCGTTGAGGCTGAATACGACGCCTCGGAAACTGCCCGACTTATTAACGAGTATCTTCTTAAGGGCAGTAAAACCTCGGCGAAGGCTTTCGTTCTCCGCTATTACTTCAATATGTCTGTTGGAGAAGTTGCGGCAGCTATGGTAATGAGCGAAAACGCAGTAAAATCACGGCTTTCGAGGACAAGAAAGGGCTTAAGGGAATACCTTGAGGAAAAGGGGGTAAGAGTATGAAAAACAGAGAAAAATTCTGGGACGAGACAATGGGTAAGCTCGACGAAAGGCTTATAGACAGGGCTTCGGAGGAGCTTAAAAATGAGGACGACAGCGAGGATGAGTATTACGGCGCAAGAGTAGAAAAAATACCCGTAAGCAGTAAAAGAGCGATACCCTTCGCACCCATAATAGCTTCGGCGGCGGCAGTCTGCCTTATTGTGGGGGGCGTTTTCCTTGTAAGAAATATGCCTATCGGAGTGGCTAAGCCATCGGAAGGCTCGGAAACTACCATTTCCGACGGAATAGTAATAACTACGGCACCCGATATTACCTTAGAAAGCACCACGGCAGCAGTCACCGAAGCGGAGGATAAAGGCGAAATCGTAGGTCAGGTTATCTGGGGAAGCGCTTCGGAAGAGGAAATGAACCTCGAACTTTATGAATACTACTTCTTCGGCGAATGGGAGATTAAGGATGTCGGTGAAGTTTTCAGTCTCAACTATTATGAGGATTTCATTTCCTCGAAATGCGACTCTATCGGTTTTGACGAAACCGATACAGAGGTTCGCCTTTATTTCTCAGCCCTTAATAAGAAATACAACGGCATTATTTCGAAATCCAATACCAATATAATGTATATGTACAGTACCGATTCAGGTTCACAGGACGATAATATCTATCAGAGCGACCTTATATATACCTGTTACCGTATTTCTGCAGGAACCGAGGAGGAAAAGAATTTCATTGACAGCGCCGCAGCCGAAAGCGTAACCTTAGGCTATTTCGGAAGAGTTAAATTATTGCAGTATCTTACGTCAATGGAAACCGTAGGCAGAAACTACGGCGAAAGCGCTCTTTATGCCCTCACGAGTAAGCCTCTTTATAACGAGGAAACAGGCTACTATAAGAGCGAATTTGTAAGGAATAAAACCGATAAAAATCGCTTCTTTATGCTTTATACGAGGGATAAGGAAAACCTTCTTATTACCGTTCCCTATAGCCCTCTTTACGGCGGCGAAGCCCTGAATATGTCCATAGATATATCCCTCGAAAACGGCGAATGGGTAATTACCGACGTCCGCGGAAACGATAAGAGAATCTATTCGATTGTGGGCGAAAGCGATGAGGTTATTTCTGCCGAAAAAATACAGGAAATAGCTGATCATACCGGCTCCTTCGATTTCGGCTTGCTTGAAAGAAGCTTTTACGGGTATTGGGATATAGCACAGAAGAACACCGGCTTATCGGATAAGCTGGAAATAACCTATAATTCTGATTTCTTTATCCGAGGATATGTTCGCCCCTCCTGCTTCTATGAGGACGAGAACTGCTATTATCTGCTCTATATGGGCGGAGGAATGGGTCAGCTTCTGCTGATAGACAAGAGCAATCCCGATATTATGTACAGCTACACGGATATCGAAATGATGGATATTCCGAGAGACAGCGGAGCGGTTTATATCAGAAACAAGGGCGTGGATAACGCTCTCGTTCTTCAGGAGGGTGAAGCCGTAAGCTTTCTCGGACTTATGAAATTTATAGATGATTATGGCTTCGATTTAAGCGCAGAGGACAGCTTTACCGACGATGAGGGATATACCTGGATTCACGGAGAGGCAGCCTGGGGAGAAGGCTACGGCGATATCTATCTTAACGAGCTGAATGATAACATGGTTGTATTCTCTAAGAGATACTATCGTGAGGACCTTGTGCAGGAAGCTATTGCAAAGAGAGAGCATAGTATTCTCTACGATAAGTCAGTATATCAGTATTACAGAATAACCGCAGAAAAGCAAAACGGCGAATATACTACCGTATCAAGAGAAAGGTATGCCGAGGAGCTCCTTAAGGACAGGGAAAAAATGTCCACAAAGTGGCTTACCCTTGCCGACGAGGATACCGAAAAAGTAAATGCGCTTCTTACGGAAGAGGGTTACGGCGAATTATCTGGCACTGCCATAGTTACGGACTTTTATACCGACCTTAGCGGACATTATTACGCCTTAAGGGAAATGGGCAACAATATGGCGCAGAGCCTTGATTACTGTGAGCTTTACTATTACAGTGGCGAAGGAAACGGCTATAGGCTGATTGGGGACGGAATGTGCGGAAACTGTAAGGCTTATATTTCGGGCGACAGGCTTTTCCTGTTCGGCGTTTATCGTGATAAGGGTGATGGCGAAAACGGCTGGCCTGCTTTCCTTAAAGTATATCGTGACGGCGAAATGATTTTCTCGGAGGAATTCGGAAGAACAACTCCACTCATGGTAACCTCGATAGAAATAGGCGACTTTATTGTTTTCTCCTATCCCTTCGATATGGAAAGCGCCGACGGCGAAAAAATAGTAAGCAACCGCAACATACTGGTAAACAGATATGACTCAAATGTAAACTATGTTACCGTTGATGATATAGCAGTTGATATAGCGGACGGAGTATATAATTTCAAGCCTGATTACGATAAGGAAGAGCGGAAGTATAAGGGCTTTACCATAAAGCTTGACGGCGAGGAATACTTCTACAGGACAGATAGCGAGAGCCTTGAGGACTGCCTCTATGAGCTGGAGTGGCTGTATAACGATATCTATAATGGCTTGTGCTGCGGTTTCAACGAAGGTACGGGTTATATAACGGTAAACGGTGAAATCTATACCGAGCTTATGGATTTCAAGAGCCATGAGGAATTAAGCGACTATCTCGGAAGAGTATTTACCGAGGAAGCGGTACAGAGAATTACCTCCGAATTCTGCAGCGGCTTCTACTTCTTCGAGTGAATGGGGTATGTAGATATAAACGGAAGCGAAAGCAGTAAGCGAAGGGTTAAGCTGTCGGTAAAATCCGTTGACGGGAATGAAG
>JAEDHF010000042.1 GCA_016297165.1 Oscillospiraceae bacterium
GTTTAACGAGGTATGGGACGAAACCCTTTACAGACGGGCGTTGCGTGTGCCTAAACACGCTTGTTACCGATATTCTCGACCACTACGAAAACAACAGAGAAAATCTGCTGACAGGTAAAGCAATGATTGTTGCGTATTCAAGAGAAATCGCAATGAAAATCTACCGCAGAATACTTGAAATTCACCCCGATTGGACGGAGAAGGTTGCGGTAGTAATGACTTCAAGCAACAAAGACCCCGAAGAATGGCGTGACGTTATCGGCAATAAGGCTCACAAGAACGAGCTTGCGAAAACATTCAAGGACAACAACAGCCCGCTTAAAATCGCAATTGTAGTTGATATGTGGCTTACGGGTTTTGATGTTCCCTCGCTGGCTACAATGTATGTTTATACTGTTATAATTTTTAGCGCAATTTTTGTTTCGTATCTCATTTTAGTCCTTTCTGACGCTCACATTCCTTTTTCAGCTTTGGATAAGCCTTTGCAATAGCGTCCAGTACGTTGCTTCTATAGTGGGAATAAGCTTTCTTCTTCCCTGTTTTAGGTGGCATATAATAGCATCCTTGTAATAACTTACGTTGCCAATCATTTTTTAATCCTCCTGTGTGACCGTCACATCAAGTATGATAGAATTGACAACAAAGCTCGCTCTATTTTGGTGAGTCAAGGTGAGTCAAAATAGAGTAGAATAGAGTAGAAACGAGCAGTAACAGGGAGAATTCAATAATTAAAATTCTCCTAACAAACCTCCTTTTTTACAAAATAAAAACCCCGTAAAACCGCTTAACAAAGGGATTTACGAGGTTTTCTGTTATGGTGCCGCTGATCGGACTTGAACCGATACGGTATTGCTACCAAGGGATTTTAAGTCCCTCGTGTCTGCCGATTCCACCACAGCGGCTCAACTAACAGAATAAATTATACATCATTTTTAATGATTTGTCAATAGTTTTAGGGAATATTTTTGAAAAAAAGGGGCGATATAGCATAATTTATATTGCCCGGATTTATTACTGATATAACGGCTCACAGGTAAGATTAACACCAAGCCTTCTGAAAACTCTTTCATCAACAGTAGAAAGTAGCACGGAAGAATGAACCTCACAGCCTCTGAGCTTAGAAAGCTGCTCCATACACTGTTCGGCGTTAGCGTCGCTGGCTGCACAGATAGAAAGCGCAATCAGCGTTTCATCAGTATGAAGACGAGGGTTTCTGTTGCCTAAGTGGTCGGTTTTAAGATGCTGGATAGGCTCTAAGATTTCGGGAGAAATTAGCCTAATACTGTCATCAAGACCTGCCAGCGTTTTCAGGGCATTAAGCAGCAACGCAGATGATGCTCCAAGAAGGTCAGAGGTCTTACCCGTTACTATTGTTCCGTCGGGAAGCTGCATTGCTGCAGCAGGAGCGCCCGTAAGCGCCGCCTTCTGAAGTGCGGGAGCGATAACAATACGGTCATGGGGGTTAACCTTAGCCTGCTTCATAAGAAGCTCAAGCTTTACAACGGTATCCTCGCCGATAAGTCCCTTTCTCTGGTCGCAAAGAGCGGTATAGTAACGTCTTATTATCTCCTGACAAGCTGCTTCTTTAACAGCGTCGTCATCAATGATACAATTACCCGCCATATTTACACCCATATCTGTCGGGGATTTATAGGGGCTTTCACCGAGAATTTTCTCCAGCATAGCGGTAACAACAGGGAAAATCTCAATATCACGGTTATAGTTGACCGTCGTCTTTCCGTAGGCTTCGAGATGGAAGGGGTCAATCATATTAACGTCGTTAAGGTCGGCGGTAGCCGCTTCGTAGGCAAGGTTAACAGGATGCTTCAAAGGGATATTCCATATCGGGAAGGTTTCGAATTTTGCGTAGCCTGCCATAATTCCACGCTTATGTTCGTGATAAAGCTGAGAAAGGCAGGTAGCCATTTTTCCGCTTCCGGGTCCGGGAGCAGTAACTATGATAAGTTCTCTTGTGGTTTCTATATAATCATTCTTTCCGTAACCGTCGTCGCTTACTATTTTTGATATATCAGAGGGGTAGCCCTCTATTGAATAATGGCGATAAACCTTTACGCCGAGGGATTCGAGGCGCTTCTGAAAGGCTTCGGCGGTAGGCTGTCCACGGAACTGGGTCATAACCACACTTCCGACGTAAAGACCAACGGAACGATAACAGTCAATAAGCCTTATTACGTCAAGATCGTAGGTAATACCGAGGTCCCCTCTGAGCTTATTTTTCTCAATATCGGAGGCGTTTATTGCGAAAACCACCTCTACCCTGTCCTTAAGCTTTAACAGCATTCTTAGCTTACTGTCGGGCTGAAATCCCGGGAGAACTCTTGAAGCATGGAAATCATCAAAGAGCTTTCCGCCGAATTCAAGATAAAGCTTTCCGCCGAACTGGGAAATTCTCTCCATAATATGCTCGGACTGCATACGGATGTATTTGTCATTATCAAAACCTATTGTAATCATTCTGTCCACCAACCTTCAACATAATTCAACAAATATTATACACCAAAACAGAGAAAATTTCAAGCACAAAATGCAATTTCATCCAACAAATCATTCAAATAGCATAAAGAAATTTCGCCCGACTGTAAAAACAATCAGGCGAAATTGACGGATATAGATTATTCTACCTCGCTTGCCGCACCGGAAAGCTCTGCTGCCCAGTCGTCAAAGCCCTTCTGTACAAGGTCGTAGGTTTCGTAGCAAACTCCGGGAAGCTTACTCTTGCCTCCGAAAATGCCCTCGCATTCGCCGAAGCCCTTTTCAAAAGCCTTTCTTAAGGTATCGAGCGCTTCAGGATCGTCTCCTGCAAGGCTCTTGGCAAAATCGAGAATACGGTTAGCGGTTTTTTCCGCACCCCAGTAATCCTCTTCCACATCATCGGGAGCGCCATAGGCCTTAAGGATTTCGTCGAGCTCGCTTAAAATGGAATTCTTCTTGCTTTCGTTAACCTGACCTGTAAGCATCTGACTTACCATATCACGCATAAGCTCGTTCTTGGTACGAAGATTACCCTTAAAGCTGAAATCAGGGCCTTTTGTTGCTTCCGTGCCTTCATTCTTCCCTGTTGTATCAGCAGGATAATTCTCCTTTTTGTCCGCTTCTCTGCCCTCACGTGAGGTTCCCGCCTTATTGTCGGTAACGGTAGCCTTGGTGTATGCAGGGGTAAAAGCGGCGTCGGACTTAATAAACTTGTCCGTATGCTCCGAAGCCATAGAGGAATTCTTCGTTTCGGAAGTTCTTTCCGATGACTTAGGGGCAGTAGCATTAGTTGTAGCGGAATATTCCGCAACTCTTCCAACGCTTAGCATAAAATGTCAACTCCTTTCGACTATATTTCGTTTATTATATCGTCAGAACTTTATAAATCTTTAGAAAAACTTCGAAATTATTCAGATTATTTATCCTTCTGTCTGTATGCCCAGAATTTATTTATCACAAAGTTTATCGGGACAGTAATAAAAATATTTAGGATAGGAGCGATTATTTCCGATATTTCTCCGGCAGTCATCTTTTCGGGCAGGAAGCTTATAAATCCAGACGCCCAACCTATAATATCCCCCACAAAGCCGAAATAAGCGCCAATATCAAGTATATCTATCCATAAAACCAATAAAACCGTATTTATTCCGAAGCCGAGAGCATAAGAAGCATAGGTTTTAAGAAGAACCTTCCACCATACTCTTTTTTCCTTTGTTTCGTCCTCCTTGAAAACGAACCTGCTGCCCCAGAAATAGGCATTAAGAACGCTTATTATAAAGCCGAGGGCATTTGCGATTACATAATGTACCCCGAGGGAAACGAAAATTACATATACAAGGTAATTTACCAGCGTATTAGAAACGCCCACCAAGCCAAATTTGATGAACTGGATAACCGAGCTTTTTTTCATATCAAACCTTCGATAAAATTTCTTCCGCTATCCCGTTAAGAGGAAGCTGTTTCATTACAGCGCCGATTTTATAGGCTACTCCGGGCATTCCGTAAACCACACAGGATTCCTCGTCCTGTCCGATAGTGTATGCTCCGGCATTACGCATTTTAAGGAGACCCTCTGCCCCGTCGGAGCCCATTCCCGTAAGAATTGCGCCGATAGCGTCCTTTCCTGCGTTTCTCGCTACGCTTTCGAAAAGAACGTCAACTGAGGGACAATGACCGGAAACCTTTTCGCCGCGCCTGCTTTTTACATAATAGCCTCTTGCATCCTTTTCAAGAGTAAGATGGAATTCGCCTGCGGCTATAATAGCCTGACCATTCACAAGGCGGTCGCCGTCCTCTGCTTCTTTTACATTCATCGGACAGCAGGAATTCATACGAGCCGCATACATCTTGGTAAAATTCGCAGGCATATGCTGGACTATTACAACGGGGGGAGAATTCGCGGGAAGCCTTTTTACTACCTCGATAAGCGCTTCTGTTCCGCCTGTGCTTGCGCCGAGGGCGATTATCCTTCCGGAATTGTTTTCAGAAATGCCTACAGGACGGGAAACAACAGGATTCAATCCGCTTTTTTCGCTAAGCGTTCTTATTTTCGCTGATTTTGCAACCCTGATACGATTAACAAGCTTACGGATAAAGTTTTTCCCGTCATCGGAGGTTCTCATACTGGATTTATTTACGAAATCTATTGCTCCTGCGCTCATAGCGTCAAAGGCATATTCAGGCTTCGATGTTACTACAATAAACGGAAGCCTGTATTCATTCAGATAGGTTTTAAGAAAATCTATTCCGTTCATTCCCGGCATTTCGATATCGAGAGTAACTACGTCGGGCTTTAACTCGGTTATTTTAACCCTTGCCTCCTCGGCGTCCATAGCAACTCCCACGACCTCGATATCATCAAAGACGCTGAGCTCCTTCATCATATAGCTTCTGAAAAGAAACGAATCATCTACAACAAGTACTTTTATTTTATCAGACATATTATCCTCTAATTCTAAATTAAATTATGGGGTAAATGCACGGAAGGCGAAATCGCCTATGAGCGATAACGCCTTTAATCCTTTCTGTATATAGCAGGCTTAACATAAGTAAAGCCCGACTGATCCCTTTGTACGCTTTCGGCGTGACCTATAAAAAGATAGCCGCCGGGAGCGAGTACATCATACAGCCTGTTTATGAGCTTATTTTTTGTCTCCATATCAAAATATATCATAACATTCCGACAGAAAATAAGGTCGAAGGGCTGTTTTCTGAAGGGTATCTCGTCCATAAGGTTAAACACCTTATAAACAACCCTCTTTTTCAGCTCGTCGCTGACTCTGAAGCAGTCGTTTCCTATAGGGACAAAGTATTTCTTCTTAACGTCCTCCGAGAGATTCTTCATACTGTCTGCATGGTAAACTCCCTGCTGCGCCTTAGCGAGAACCTTCCTCGAAATATCGGTAGCAAGAATTTTCGTATCCCAGCTTCCTGCCGCCGAGCCGAAGTACTCCATCATCTCTATTTCGTTGGTATAGGGCTCCTCGCCGCTTGAACAGCCTGCACTCCAGCAATATATCACCTTTTTATCCTTACGCTTCTTCTCGATTTCGGGAAGAAAAACCTCACGCATAAACTGATAATGCTCGGGCTCACGCAGAAAATAGGTGTGATTGGTGGTAAGCCTGTTAAGAAGGTTAACTATTTCAGACCCGGTAGGATCGCTGAAAACCATATCGAGAAAATCGCTGTAGTTCGTAAAACCACGGGAGTCAAGCTCATTACTCAGCCTTCCCTCGATAAGAATCCTCTTTTGTGTAAGATTTATACCATAGTTATCCTTGATATAATCGACGAGCCTGTGAAATTCGTTATCGTTAATTGAAACAGCCATAAAATCAATCCATCATACTATGCTGGTCGTTATCATAGATAAGCTTATTAACGTCAAGCACAAGCTTTATTCCGTCGGGAAGCTCAAGAAGATACTTGATGAACTTATTGCTGTTTACGCCCTCACGTTCGGGAGACTGGGCGATATTCTTCTGATAAACAGGAAGAACATCAAGAACCTCATCAACAATAATACCTACCTGTGTATCGTCTATTGTAACGATAATAGTGCAGGTACGCTCGTTATAGGGAACCTCTTCCTTTCCGAAACGTGCACGAAGGCTCACAACAGGAACAACCTTACTTCTTACGTTAATAATGCCCTTTATATAGTCGGGAACGCCGGGTACAGCGGTAATATGGGGTACGCCTATAATCTCGACTACATAGGGAATCTCAATACCGTAAACCTGCTTACCGATAAGAAAAGTCATAAGCTTAGTAACTTCGCTTTCCTTATCATTCTTGGTATTAAGCGCCTTTTTCTTCATTTCTTCCTGTTTGGCCAATAATTCCTTTATGTCCATTTTCAGCCTCCGTTAACGTGAGTTAATAAGATTATTTACATCAATAATGAGAGATATACTTCCGTCGCCCATAATGGTACAGCCCGAAAGGCCCTCACCCTTTATATCGTACTGTGAGAGATACTTGGGGAACGGCTTAACAACAACCTGCTGTTCGCCGATAAGTCTGTCGGAGAAGAGGCAGACGCTTCTGTTATCAGCCTCGATAAGAAGAAGGATACCGTCCTCAAGATTAGTAATATCTGTATTTAAGGAGAATTTTTCGTGAAGCCTTAAGATAGGATAGCATACACCTCTTATCATAATCATTTCGCCACGCTGTGTATCATTTATTATCTGGTCGGATTTTACCATAAAGCTTTCCTTGATATTTGAAATCGGAACAGTAAAGATTGCGCCGCCGACTTCGATATCCATACCGTCAATAATAGCAAGAGTAAGCGGAATTTTTATTATGAAGGTTGTACCCTCGCCCTTCTTGCTTTCTACGGCAAGAGTACCGCCTACCTTTTCAAGGTTCTTCTTAACTACATCCATACCAACGCCACGGCCGCTGTACTCGGTAACAACCTCGTTTGTGGAGAAGCCGGGAAGAAGAATCATATTCTGGATCTCTCTCTCGGTATATTCGCTTACAGGCTTTGTGAGCAGACCGTTACGCTCTGCCTTAGCGATAATCTTAGAAGTATCTATTCCCTTTCCGTCGTCGGATACAGTAATAATAACCTCTCCGGAAGCGTTCATAGCGGAAAGTCTTACCGTTGCGGTTGCAGGCTTTCCTGCCGCAATACGTTCATCAACGGTATCCTCAATTCCGTGATCCATACAGTTTCTGACAAGATGCATAAGAGGATCGTTAAGATTATCTACAATAGACTTATCTACTTCGGTAGTATCACCCTCGATAACGAGCTCTGCGTCCTTACCGAGCTTTACCTTCATATCACGTACAATTCTGTTCATCTTCTGGAAGGTGCCTGTTAAAGGAACCATTCTTATTGACATAACAGTATCCTGGAGCTCGTCAGTAAGCTTACGAAGCTCACGGGCTGCCTTAGAAAAACTTTCAAGACGCAGGCCGTTAAGCTCGGGGTTAGAAATAACCATGGATTCTGTTGTAATAATTTCGCCTACTATATCGTGAAGCTGGTCGAGCTTCAGGAGGTTAACGCTTATAAGGCTCTGCTTACCGCTGCTGCTTGCGGAGGCTTTTGCTTCCTGCTTGGGCTTTTCCTCGGCTCTGGGAGCGGAGGGCTGTGTATCGGGTGACTTAACGGGCGCCGCAGGTGCAGCTTCCTGCTTTACGGGCTCTTCTTCCTTAGCTTCAGCACTCTCTGCCTTTTCGCTGTCGTCGATTACCTCGTAGGACTGAACATTGAGAGCACCCTCGATAAGCTGAAGCACTGCGGAATTATCCTGCGCCTTAAAGGTAACCACAAAGCCGTTGTCAATGATGACGTTGGCAGAATCCTGATTTGATTCGATATCATCGGGAGAAAACTTTATTATTTCAGCCTCCTCCTTTATGCTGTTAAGAAGCATAAAGGCACGGATATTCTCCATTTTACAGCCGTCCTCAAAGAATACACGGACAGTCATGCTGCCCTCGGGGGCTCCGGCGGTGTCTGCCTTGACTTCAGCAGGGGTTGCACCGCTTTCGGAAGAATCAGAGGTAACCTCGCCCTTAAGTATCTTTGCGCCTTTTTCAAGCTGGGCTATCATAGGCGAAAAATCGGTAGGCTCATAGTCATCGTTATTCTGAATAGCGTCGATTTCAGCCTTGAAAATATCAGACATCTGGAAAACAAGGTCGTAAACGAAGCTTACATCGGTAACCTTTTCGGGGTTTTCTCTTATGATGAAGAACATATCCTCACCCTTATGGGCAAGCTTCTGGAGATTTTCGAAGCCCATCATAGCGGAAGAGCCCTTAACCGTATGCATTATGCGGAAGATTTCGTTTATATCCTCCTCCGTAAATTCATTCGCCTTTTCGGTTCTTAACAGAATTTCGTCAAGCTGTTCAAGGAGGCTCGTGGTTTCAAATATGTAAACATCAACCATCGCTTCCATTCCGGGTTCAACTTTAGCCATAACCAATCCATACCTTTCCGCTCACTTTTTAATAGTTTTTTGCCGTCTGTGAGCCTACGGCAGAAGAAATGCATAAAATTATGCGAAAATATTGCAAAAGGGGAAAATTTATGTTAATATGAAATACAGGAAACATAAAGTTGAAAGAGAGGGAAATCTATGCCCCGTATCTCAAATATAGGCGACGCTTCTATAAGCAAAAATTTCAGTAACACTACCCTCAATAACCATAAGGGCTCCGACCAGGGCGGCGAGCAGTTTACCGTTTCGGGCACCCCGAAACAGCAACAGCTTCAGACTATATCCGACAAAAACGCCGGAAACAATGCCCAGACAACAATGGGTCAGAGGGATCTTATCCCTCTCGCCGTTACAAGTACCAAGAACCAGACCTTAGCGGTCGAAACCGTAAAGGATATCATAAATACCGATCTTCTCAATACCGCAAGGCTTAACGGATACACAGAGCTCGTGGGTGAGCTCGAAAACCTCAGCAACTCTCTCTATATTCCCGCACAGGATCTCGTTAAGGAGATGATGGAGCAGGAAAAACAGAACACAATGTTCTCAGGCGACAGATTCTACGACCTTTTAAGAGAGGCGGCGAAGGACGCCAACGACGACCTTAAGGAAGCTATCGGAAATATGCTTAAGGCGATAAATTTCTCAAGCAATAAGCAGGAAATAACTACCGCTGTTTCCTCGAATCTTCGTTTTCTCGCAGAATACTTTTCACCAAACCGCAACTTATCCGAGCAGCTAAGCCAGTTAGCAGACAGATGGAGCAGCAACGAGTCACAGACGAATTTTGCGGAGCTCAGAGGAAAGACAGCGGAGCTTCTCCAGAACCTGTCCGAAAGTCTCCTTAACGACAGCCACACGCAGACCCTTCTGCCTATCGTTACTCATAATCTCTCGAAGTATAATACCAACAGTTCAATGCTAAGAGAGTACTTCAATCAGCTTCTTACACAAATTCCCTCCTACGAACTGCGGAACGAATTATCGGGCAGCTTCGAAGGATTACTGGCGAAGCTATCTAAAAATAACTCTCTAAACAATTATACTATAAGTGAACAAAAAAATCAAGTAGAAAATTCTAATTTTAGTAATGAATACCAAACTAATCCCATAATTTCGTCGTATTTAACAGAAAATCTGGATGATGAGGCTTATCTTACAGCACAAGGGCTTATAAATCCGGACTTTTCCCACTATATCACAGGGCTTCATAACGGAAATCTAAGCTCTGAGGACGTGATAAAGAGCCTTATCGCTTCCCTTTTCGGAGACAATTCTGTAAAAAATGAGTTTCTGCAGCAGTTCTCCTCAATAGGAAATCCCGATAATATGGTTGAATACCTCAATAATCTCCTGGACAGCATACCCGAGGGCGAGCTTAAAAACCAGATATACGATGTTCTTGAAGAGGCAGTTACCAATATGGAGGAGCGTAACCCCTTCGGCGGTGCAGTAAATGCAAAATCAAGCTCTATTCACGCTCTTACCGACTTTGTAGAACGTAACATAAATCATCCTGCCCTTAAATCAATTGACAGCTTCAACGCTTCAAACCTTCTGCAGAGTATGATTAACGCTCCGGGCGTTATGACGCCGCTTGCCCACTATATTCTTCCTATACAGGTTGAGGACACAAGGGCTTTCGGCGAGCTCTGGGTGGATAACAACGATGAATCGGGAAACGGAGGCAGCTCAACAGGCAAGAATCATCACCTTTTCCTTACCTTTGACGTAGATACCTACGGGCGCTTCGAGGTTGACGTTTATGCTAAGGACAACGACGTAAGCGTTAACCTTCTCTATCCGCCGAGCTTCGTCAGAAACGTAGGGTCGGTAGTGGAGCGGATTAACCGTATTGCTGCAGCCACGCAATACCGCATAACAGGCTTTAACACGGGGATACTTCGGGAGCCCCACAACCTCACGCAGATTTTCCCTAAATTAAGCGAAAGGAGAGCAGGATTAAATGTCCAAGCGTAAAAATTACGGTCAGAAAGCGGCGGTAGCCCTTAAATACAACCCGAATCTGAATTACGCTCCCGTTGTTGTAGCCTCAGGGCTCGGAGAACTGGCACAGCGTATCGTAAATATCGCAGATGCTAACGGCGTCCCCATTTACCGTGATGACAGCACCGCCGCTCTTCTTGTAATGCTTAATTCGGGAGAACAGATTCCTCCCGAGCTGTATCAGATTGTGGCGGCAATTTATGCAGAGGTAGTTTATACCGCTAACGAAACGAAAAAGCTTTCCCTGAGAAAACCGAGAAGCTGATAAAACCGCCTGCGAAAACTTTCGCAGGAGGTTTTATTAAACGTATTTATAATAAGAAAATCTTCTGATATTTAACTGAAAATCCATAAAACGGTTTGACACGAAGTAAAAGCTATGGTATAATTCAGTGTGTGATAACTGTCCACAGGACAGTTATTTTCTCAAAACCTGAAAAACAGGCTTTGAGTTGGCTTAAAATCGCATTTTGTGTGATTTTAAGCCGCACACACTACTTGATGTCAAGCTCATTTCGTCCCAAGGGACGAACTAAAGTGCAAGGATTTCTTTGATTATTTATAAAAATCCTTACACTTTAGCAACTTCTGATAGGCTTTTTCATTTTTATTAAGCCTATCAGAAGTTGATGAGCAGACATTAATCTAACTGCAAAAGGAGAGATTAAAATGCAGGAAAACACATCGTTAGCTCCCAAGGAAAGCTTCGAGAAATTCATAAATTCGAATAAGACTGCTGAAATTCTTGAAAGCGCCAAGCCCTTTATCGAGCTTATTATGCATAACGAATGTGCACTAAGAGAAATAGAAACGAAGCTTAACGTTCTTAACGACGAGTTTTCAACGTTATATAACCATAACCCTATTGAAACCATAAAGACAAGGGTTAAAGACCCTATAAGTATTGTAGAAAAAATGAACAGGAAGGGCGTTACCCCGACGGTCGAAAATATTGAGAATACCCTTAACGATATCGCAGGAATAAGGGTAATCTGTTCCTTCCCCGAGGATATTTACAATATCGCAGATATGCTTACCAAGCAGGACGATGTTACCGTTATCGCAAAAAAGGACTATATTCAGAATCCTAAGCCTAACGGCTATCGCAGTCTTCACTATATTCTCGGAATTCCGATTTTCCTTTCCACAGGTCCGAAAAATATGAAGGTTGAGGTTCAGTTCAGAACAATCGCCATGGATTTCTGGGCAAGTCTCGACCACAAGATGAAATATAAGCACGATATCGAGGACGCTGACGAAATTGCGGCAGAGCTCAAAATGTGCGCTGAAGCGATAAACGCTATTGATTATCGTATGCAGGTCATTAAGAACCGTATTGAAATGAATAGAAGAAAATGATAGAACACAAAAGCTCCCACGTTTTAAACGTAGGGAGCTTTTTCTGTTAAACAACGGTAAGAAAAATAAGGTCGGGCAGTTCCCTGCCCGATCTTATTTATTCGTTAATATCTCTTACTTTGCAAGTCTTGCTTCAAGAGCATCAAGCTGTTCTTCGAGAGCCTTAGGAAGTCTGCCGCCCTTGTCGGAGATTTCTTCCTTATAGTATCTTCTCATTTCAGCGATTTCCTTTGTCCAGAGGTCCTTATCAACATCAAGAAGCTTAGCCATAACTTCGGGAGTTACCTCGTCCTCGATACCTTCAACGTTGATATCGCCCATCTTAGGAACGTAACCGATAGCGGTTTCCTGAGCGTCGATAGTACCTTCACATCTCTTGATGATCCAGTCGAGAACTCTCATGTTATCGCCGAAGCCGGGCCACATGAAGTTGCCGTTTTCGTCCTGCTTGAACCAGTTAA
>JAEDHF010000043.1 GCA_016297165.1 Oscillospiraceae bacterium
CGATTATGCTTGTTTTTTTGTAAGTTTAGCGTTATAATTAAGTTATAAGTAAAAACACTCCCCGAAAGGAGCAGAATTATGAAATATACAATAAGAAAGAAAATAATCGACCTGCTTATGCCCGCAAAAAAAGAGGGCGTTACCGAGGGAAAACTCCTTACACTTTTAGGAGCAACCAAAAAGGAAAGAAAGCGCTATCTCGGAGTTCTCGAGGTTCTCGAAAAAGAGGGCGTAATATACTTTTCTAAGGGCAGATATATCCTTAAGGGCGCAAAGCATTATTTCGAGGGCACCGTAGTAAAGCTTTCGAGAAGCCACGGTTTTATACGAAACGACAGCACCGGGGAGGAATTATTCGTAAGAGGAAGGGATTTACAGGGTGCTGTCCCCGGAGACAGAGTTCTCGCAAGAGTAATAGAATTCAAGGACGAAACCCACAATTCCGATACCGCTTCGGTGGTCCTGGTTCTTGAGGAAACTGAGGGGGTATTGACGGGTACTGTTGTTACCGAGGGAAAAAAGCTTAAGCTTCGCCCCGACAGCTTCGTTTCCGACCCGCTCACCATTGTCCGCTATAACGGAAACGACATAAAGGACGGAGATAAGGTAAGATTCACTATTCATGACAGAGCTCAGCATCACAGCGATATAACCGTAGATATAGATTCAATTTACGGAAGCTCGGGCTACGCTAAGGTTTCCGTTGACGCCTATATAGACGAAAAGGCTATACTTACGGAGTTTTCTGCCGCTGTTATGGACGAGGCTATCGCAATAGAACATCGCGGAATAAAAGCCGCCGACTATGAGGGCAGAGAGGATTTAAGAGACCTCCCGATTTTTACCATTGACGGAGCGGACACAAAGGATATTGACGACGCAATAAGCATAGAACGCACCGAAAAGGGCTTTTCCCTCGGCGTTCATATCGCCGATGTATCACATTATGTAAAAAAGGGCAGCGAGCTGGAAAAGGAGGTACACAGAAGAGGTACCAGTATCTATATCGCCGACAGGGTTATACCTATGCTCCCGAAGCAGCTTTCCAACGGTATCTGTTCCCTTAATCCGAATACCGACAGGCTTGCCTTCTCCTGCCTTATGGAGCTTAGCGGAAATGGAGAAATAAAGAGCTTCAGATTCGCTAAAACCGTTATACGTTCCCGTGTACAGGGCGTATATTCCGAGATAAACAGTATCCTCGCAGGCGAAGAAACGGAAGAAATCAGGAAGAAATACGCCGAGGTTATTTCTGCAATTCCCGTAATGGCGGAGCTTTCGGCAATTCTTGATAAGAATCGTGACCGCCGCGGCGCTCCCGAAATAGACTCAAAGGAAAGTAAGATTATCTGCAACAGCGAGGGAATCTGCATCGACATAAAGGAGCGTTCAAGAGGCGTTTCCGAGGGTATTATCGAAAACTTTATGCTATGTGCAAACAACTGCGCCGCTAAGCTTGCTATGGAAAAAGGCTTTCCTTTCGTATATCGTATTCATGAGGCTCCCGAGAGCGAAAAGCTTTTGCGTTTACAGCAGACCCTTGTGCATTTAGGTGTTGACCCTAAGGGAATAAGCGAAAAGAGTACCGCCGCCGACCTTTCCGCATTACTGAAGCGCACAAAGGAGGACCCGAAGTCCTCGGTTATAAATAAGCTTACCCTTCGTTCGATGATGAAGGCGAAGTACAGCGAGGAGCCCGTAGGTCATTTCGGACTGGTTATGGCTGAATATGCACATTTCACCTCCCCTATCCGCCGTTATGCCGACTTTACAATTCATAGAATACTCTCCGATTATGTTTCGGGCACTTCTGTAGATAAGCTTAACAAGAAATACACCAAGCTCTGCCGTGAAAATGCCAACAGAGCAAGCACCACCGAGCTTATCGCCGTTGAAGCGGAGCGTGACTGTGAAAAATTCTATATGGCGGAATATATGAGAAATCATATCGGCGAGGAATTCGACGGATATATTTCGGGAGTAATCGGTACAGGCTTCTTTGTAGAGCTGCCCAATACCGTAGAGGGAAAGGTTGACGTTCTTTCCCTGCCCCTCGGAAGCTACGAGGTTGCTAACGATATATCTCTCGTTGAAACCCTCTCAAATAAGGCGTACACCATCGGCGACGCCGTTCGTGTGAAATGCGTTAAGGCGGACGCAGGAAGCGGTCTTATCGACTTTATTCTTGTTTGAGAATATTCTGAGACATTAAAGAAATAAGATGATTAGAGCGGTGCTCCGCCCCGTACCCCGCAACCCTTTGAAAAGGGTTGACCTAAACTTTAATTCTGTATGAGATAATAAAACTGCAATAGCGAAAACTCCCCATTGATATTGATAACAATGGGGAGTTCAGTTATATTAAGGCAATACCACACAAAGATTGCGTGCGGATTGCGCAGTCAGATTTTTCGTCAGATTGTGCAAATTGAGTGCAGGTTGGCTGACGCCAATCAAGCGAAATTTGTGCAAGATGACGGAGAAGATGCAAGCAAGGCGTACGCAAAGCTGTTAGGCGGTCTTTGTGCGGTGTTGCCTTAAAGCATAAGCGAGCATACCTTATTGCAGTAATCAACGGGGTCTTCAATATCAATACCCTCGATAAGACGAGCCTGCTGATAAAGAATATCGGTATAGGCAGAAAGCTTTTCCTTGTCGGTTTCATAGAGCGAGCGAAGCTTATCGAAAATAGCGTGATTTGCGTTAATTTCGAGAACCTTATCTGCCTTCGGCTTGCTGTTATTATCGGGCATAGCGCCGAGAACCTTTTCCATTTCTATTGAAAGAGCGCCGTCGCTGGTAAGGCATACGGGGTGAGAACGAAGTCTTGAGGAAAGGCGAACGTCGGCAACCTTACCCTCTAAAAGCTTCTTCATTTCCTCCAGCATATCCTTATTTTCTTCCGCTTTTTCCTTCTTTTCATTCTTCTCCTCTTCGGTTTCGAAGTCGGTATCGCTGGACTGAATGGACTTGAATTCCTTACCGTCGTAATCTACGAGCATCTGGAGCGTGAATTCGTCGATACTGTCGGTAAGATAAAGGATTTCGTAGCCCTTTTCCTTAATCATTTCCGTCTGGGGCAGGCAGTCTATCTTTGCTACGGTCTCGCCGCTTGCGAAATAGATAACCTTCTGGTCCTCCTTCATACGGGTGATATATTCGTCAATGGTGGTAAGCTTCTTTTCGGAGGAGGAATAGAACATAAGCAGATCCTTAAGGAGCTCCTTATTCATACCGTAGCCGCTGTAAAGGCCGAACTTAATCTGTAAGCCGAAATTCTTCCAGAATTCCTCGTACTTTTCCCTTTCGTTATTGAGCATTTTCTTAAGCTCGTTCTTTATAGTTCTTTCAATACTTCTCTCGATAAGCTTAAGCTGCTTATCGTGCTGGAGCATTTCACGGGAAATATTGAGGGATAAGTCCTCGCTGTCAACAAGACCCTTCACGAAGCTGAAATAATCGGGGAGCAGGTCTGCACACTTTTCCATAATAAGAACGCCGCTTGAATAAAGCTGGAGACCCTTTTCGTAATCCTTTGAGTAGTAATCGAAGGGAGCCTTTCCGGGGATAAAGAGAAGTGCGTTATAGGTAGCGGTACCCTCTGTCTTGGAATGTATATGGGTAAGGGGGTCGGAGTAATCGAGGAATTTTTCTTTATAGAATTCGTTATATTCCTCGTCGGTAAGCTCCGTCTTATTCTTCTTCCAGATAGGAACCATGCTGTTGAGGGTTTCAACGCACTTGTGCTCCTCGTATTCGTTTTCTGTGCCCTCCTTAAGATGCCTGTGGGTGCATTCCATCTTAATAGGATAACGGATATAGTCGGAATATCTCTTTACAAGGGATTTGATTTTGTATTCTGCGAGGAAATCATCGTAGCTTTCGTCCTCGGTGGATTCCTTTATATAAAGGGTAATTTCCGAGCCGTAGCCTTCCTTTTCGCTTTCGGTTATCGTATAACCGTCAACCCCCGAGGATTCCCATAAATAAGCGGTATCCTCGCCGTATTTCTTAGTAAGTACGGTAACCTTTTCCGCTACCATAAAGGCGGAATAGAAGCCTACGCCGAACTGACCGATTACGTCAACCTCTTCCTTATCGGTGTCGGCATTTTCCTGCTTGAACTTAAAGGAGCCGGACTGGGCGATAACGCCGAGGTTGTTTTCGAGGTCGTCCTTATCCATACCTATACCGCAATCCTTGATTGTAATGGTGCGATTTTCCTTGTTTACATCAAGCATAATTGAGAGGTCTTCTCTTGTTATACCGAGGTTTTCCTGCATTGACTTGAAATAGAGCTTATCCATAGCGTCGCTTGCATTGGAAATAAGCTCACGAAGAAAGATTTCCTTGTGTGTATAGATAGAGTTAATCATCATTTCCAGCAAACGCTTGGATTCAGCTTTAAACTGCTTTTTTGCCATAAATAACACTTCGCTTTCCTGTCATTTTATATCATTTTAGCACTCTCGTCCTTTGAGTGCTAAAATCATTATATCACTTTTTTTCGTATTGTCAATACCTTTTTTTATTTTTCACAAAGTTTTAACACCACGGCATTCTTGACAAAAAAATGCAAATGTGAGATAATACATATAGTTTATAGAAAGGCATTCGGAAATGGAACAACATATCGGTACACTTATTTTCATAATACTTTTAATTTTCGCCTCCTCCTTTTTCTCCGCTTCGGAAACCGCATATACAAGCGCAAATAAGATAAGGCTCCGTAGTCTTGCGGACGAGGGAAAGAAATCCGCGGAGCGTGCATTAAAAATAATTTCACGCTACGATAAAATACTTACCACTATCTTAGTAGGCAACAATATCGTAAATATCCTTACCTCCTCCTTAGCTACGGTTATGTGCATAGCCCTCTGGGGGGACAACGGCTCCCTTATTTCAACCTTATCCGTTACGATAGTTGTGCTTATCTTCGGTGAAATACTGCCCAAAACCATAGCAAAAGCTCACGCAGAAAGATTCGCCTGCGCCATAAGCGGAATTATGAACTTTCTTATGATAGTATTTACGCCCATATCCGCTTTGTTCTTACTGCTTCAAAGGCTTGCTACAAAACTGTTTTGCAGCAAGAACAAGGAAGTCAGCATGACCGAGCAGGAGCTTATCCATATCATCGAGGAAATTGAGGACGAGGGCGTTCTCGAGGAGCAGGAAAGCAGCCTCGTAAGAAGCGCCCTTACCTTCGACGAGACCCTCGTTTCCTCTATTCTTACGCCGAGAGTAAACGTAGTAGCAATCGAAATAAATTCGGATATAGAAAACGTAAAGGAAATATTTACCCGTGAGGAATATTCCCGTATTCCCGTTTACGAAAAGACAATCGACCATATTGTAGGCGTCGTTACGAGAAAGGAACTTTTCGAGAATCTCGTCCATAAAAAAGCCTTCTATTTAAGGGATATTATTCAGGAAACCCTCTATGTCCCCAGCCTTTCTAAAATTTCCGACGTACTTAAGCAGATGCAGAAGAAGAAAATTCACCTTGCGGTGGTGGTTGACCAGTACGGCGGTACAGAGGGCATCGTTACCCTTGAGGACGTGCTCGAGGAGCTTGTTGGCGAAATATACGACGAAAGTGACGAGATAAAGTCGCCCGTAACCTTTCTTAGCGAAAATGTTTTTGAAACAGGCGGCGACCTTTCACGGAACGACTTCAACCGCTATTTCGAAAACCGTGGCGATAATTTCAGAATAGATTCCGACAGCAATACGGTAGGCGGCTGGATATTCGAGCTTTTCGGAAAAATACCCGAGGAGGGCGAGGTAGTAACTACCGAGAATTTCATAATTACCGTAAAATCCCTTAAAAATTTCAGAGTTGACAGACTGCGCTTTGAAATACTGAAAAAAGACGAAGAACAATGACCTTTTATATAGTTATTACCGTTATATCCGCCGTTGCTCTTACGGCGGATATGATACTAAGGTATATGGAAAATATGCGCTCCTTCGGTATGGATGAGCCGCTCCATAATATAAAGGGAAAGATAATCCCTGTGGAAGAATTCCTGCCTAACGACCTTACAATGCTATGTGTTTCGGCGCTTACTCTTGGAGTTGTAGGAATAATACTTAAGCTGTTTGATATAAACGGTCTTGTAGCCTTTCCCTGTGCCCTTCTGTCGGGCTCATTGATGAATTTTCTTATCGTCCATTTTATTAAGCCCTATATCGGCAAGGCTTCCCACAAAGCGCTCACCAAGGATATAGATATAAGCGGCGAAAAGGCGGTATGCACCGAGAAAATCGAAAAGGACGGTTACGGAAAAATAAAGCTTATTTATAAGGAAAGGGACTATTATTTTGACGCAGTTTCCGCCAATGAAACAGACATTCACAAGGGCGAAAGGGTTTATATTCTGTATCATGAGGATAACGTCTGTTCTGTTGAAAAGGAAACGGAGATAATTTCCGACGAATACTTCAAAAATTGAGGCAGTACGAAAAGCGTACTGCCTCTGAATTTTTATTCGGTTTTCTTTGCGGTTTTCTTTGCAGCTTTCTTAGCAGTTCTGCCCGTGGTTTTCCTGCTCTTCTTTGACATATTTACTGCATCCTGGTAAAGGATATCCTGTGCACAGCGGGTTTCTTCCTCGCCGGGCATAAGTCGGATATAGGTGCCGTCAGGCTGACAAAGGCGAGCCTGCCTGTTGTCGCTCCATATTGAGGAGAATATACCGTCAATACGCTGTTTCAGCGCTCTGTCGGTAATAGGCACAGCCACCTCAACTCGTCTCAGGGTGTTACGGGTCATAAGGTCGGCGCTGGAAATGTAATATTTCGCCCACCTGCCCTTTCCGAAAATATATATTCTCGAATGCTCAAGATAGCGGCCTACCACGCTTATAATCTCGATATTTTCGGTATATCCCTTAACTCCGGGCTTAAGGCAGCATATACCTCTTATTATCATCTGAATTTTAACGCCTGCACAGCTTGCTTCAACGAGCTTATCCATAATATCCTTGTCGGTAAGGCTGTTGAGCTTAAGACGGATATAGCCCTCCCTGCCCTTTTTAACCTTGGCGATTTCGCCGTCAATCATGGCGATAATACGGTTCTGGAGGCAGTTAGGCGCAACAAGCAGCTGCTGTGTATGCTCTACGGTTTCGCCTAAGGTAAGAGCGTGGAACACCTCTGCCGCTTCCTTTCCTATAGCTTCCGAAGCGGTCATAACGGAAAGGTCGGTATATAGGCGGCTTGTTTTTTCGTTGTAGTTTCCTGTTCCTACCTGTGTGATATAGCTTATCTCGTCGCCCTTTTTCCTTACGATAAGACAAAGCTTACTATGGACCTTAAGACCCTCAATGCCGTAGATTACGTGGCAGCCTGCTCTTTCGAGACGGCGGCTCCATTCGATATTGTTTTCCTCGTCGAAACGAGCCTTAAGCTCTACGAGAACATCAACCTGCTTACCGTTTTCGGCGGCTTCAACAAGACTTTCCACAACCTTACTGTCTCTCGCAAGGCGGTAAAGGGTCATTTTTATGGAAATAACCGAGGGGTCGTGTGCCGCCTCGCTTAAAAGCATAAGGAAGGGACGGATACTCTGATAGGGATAATGGAGAAGCTTATCTCCCTTTTCAATCTGGGACATAATAGAACGCCGCTCGTCGAAATCACTGCTTTTCTGCGGATGATAGGGCGGATAGAAAAGCTCTGTCCTGTCTCTTAAGCTATCTTCGATTTTAAAGAAGAAGGAGAGGTCAAGAGGAGAGTTACAGCGGTAAACCTGCTTCTGATCAAGCTTCATAAGGTCGCAGAGAATAGCGATTATATCCTTTCCGATGTCGCGGCTGAGTTCAAGTCTTACGGGACAGAGCTTTTGTCTTAGCTTTACAACCTCCGCCATGTGTTCACGGTAATTAAGCTCCTCGTCGTATATTCTGTCTGCGTCGATATCGGCGTTTCGGGTTATTCTCGCAAGAGTTTTTCCCGTAACCTTATAGCCCTTGAAAAAGAGCGGGATATAATGGAGGATAAGCTCCTCTACGAGCATATAACAGCCGCTTGCTCCGGGTATCGGGATAAGTCTAGGAAAAACGTCGCTTCCACAGGGGATAATGCCGATTTTCTGCTTTTCCGTCTTTGTGCTGAGCACTGCAATAGCGTAGATTTCCTTATTTTTGAGGAAGGGGAAGGACTGTTTCTTTCCTATAATAAAGGTGGATAAAAGTGGCATAAACTCCGTCTTGAACATCTCTGAAAGCTGTTTTTCCGCTTCCTTGCTGATGTTATGAAAATCTACGAGTGTAACCCCCTGCCCTTCCAGCTCCTTCATAAGCTCCTTATAGGCTTCGTCCCGTCTTATACAGAGTCTTTTTATCTCTGCTGCGGCAGCGTCAAGCTGTTCCCCCGGGGTCATATTCGTTTTATTTTCCCGGCTCTCCTTATTAAGAAGCATTCTGTCATGGAGACTACCTATTCTTACCATAAAGAATTCGTCAAGATTACTCTGGAAAATTGAAAGAAAGGTAAGCCTTTCGCAAAGAGGAAGCCTTTTATCCTCAGCCTCTTCAAGCACTCTTTCATTAAATCTGAGCCAGGATAATTCCCTGTTTTCAAAGCATTTATTCTCCATAAAAACCGCTTCCTTTCATAAAAATCAAGCCTCTTTGCAGGCGCTGTGCAAGAGGCTGAAAATCAGCTTGTAACAACCTGATTCTTTCCGTTTCTCTTTCCCTTATAAAGCTTTGCGTCGGCGATAGAAACAAGCTTTTCAACGCTCATAGCCTCGCCGTAATCAGAAAAGCCGAAGGTCATAGTAACCCTTATTTCCCGTCTTTCAAAGGTAAAGCTCATATTCTGAATATCCAGTCGTATCTGTTCAACAATATCGTAACAGAAATCATTTGTTCCGTTAAGGATTATAAGTATTTCCTCACCGCCCCAGCGGCATACGATTCCGTTATCGCCCGTATTCTTAAGAATAATAGCAGAAACACGCCTTAAAACCTCGTCGCCTGCCGCATGACCGTAGGTATCGTTAATACGCTTAAAATCGTCGATATCGCCGAGAATTACGCAGTAGGGCTTCGTATCCTTTTCGTATTCCTTGAATAAATCAATCATACTATGGCGATTTCTTAGATTAGTAAGCCTGTCATAATTGGCAATATAGTTAAGCTCAATATTCTTTTCCTCAAGCAAGGCTGCTCTCGTTCTTATCTCGCAAATAAACAAAAGCGCAAAGGAAAGAAGGATAAGATCGCTCATAACCATATTTAAGCTTGATAAAAGCCTTGCTATTTCTGTAGGGAGGTTATAAACAGGCTCGTTTGAATAACAGTATATTCTTGCAGTAAGCATAATACCGATATTCAGTACTCCTGCCACCGTACTAAGTATCACAGGGCGTTTGATTGTTTTATCCATATATGTAACAAAGAAGGATAAAGGAATAATCGCCATAGGATACATAGAAAAGCCGCAGCTCCAGCCTAAAAGAACATTGGCGAAAACGCCATGGAATACGATTTCGATATAAAGGGCAGTAACCCAGAATAACGTCATCTTCGTATTATTTATGAGTACCGAGCCAAGAAAATACATAGCCACGCTTATGCAGTTAAAAATAAAAAGTTCATCATACTCCAGAAAAAAGAAGGCTATGGCAAAAAAAGCGTGGATAACAAGGCCAAAAAAATATATACATCTGTATCGAAGAGCATTACCGGTTTCTCTCTCGAACAGCTTATCAAAAAACTCCGTAATTCTACTAAGCATTTCGTTTCTCCAAGTCAGATTTATCTTCTGTTTGTTAAATATTATACTATATTTTTATTAAAAAATCAATAGATAATAATAAAATATATAAATCTTTTCAAAACATGTACATAGAATTTGTAGATATTTTACATATGAAGCTTTGTATATTCTACATTAAAATAAAATCTTTACAAACAGGGAAAAATATAGTATAATTGTAGATGTATCTGTAGTTATTTTTAAAAAATATTGAAAGGAATATATATCTATGCTTCAGTACGAAGAACTTATTCTTGAATTCGAAGGCTTAAAGCCACAGCTTAAGGAGCTTGCGGCGGCTCTCGACCTCGAAAACCTTAAAAAAGAAATAGCGGAGCTTGAAGAGGTTTCGGCAGACCCCAATTTCTGGAACGACAGCGAAAACTCGCAGAAAATCCTTCAGAAAATGGGCGGTCTTAAGGCGAAGGTTTCACAGTTCGAAAAGCTTTCCGAAAGCTTCGACGATGTTCTTACAATGGCAGAGCTCGCAAACGAGGAGGAGGACGAAAGTATGCTTCCCGAGATTATGGAGCTTGCCGAAAAGAGCAGAACCATGCTCGAAGAGCAGAAGCTCGTTACCCTTCTTTCGGGTGAATTCGACAGCAAGAACGCTATCCTTACCTTCCACGCAGGCGCAGGCGGAACAGAAGCGCAGGACTGGGTAGAAATGCTCTACAGAATGTATAACCGCTGGGCCGAACGTCATAATTTCAAGGTTTCGCTCCTCGATTATCTTGAGGGCGAAGAAGCAGGCATAAAGAGCGCATCTATACTTATCGAGGGCGTTAACGCCTACGGCTTCTTAAAATCGGAAAACGGCGTCCACAGGCTTGTAAGAGTTTCCCCCTTCGACGCTTCGGGCAGGCGTCATACAAGCTTCGCCAGCCTTGAAGTAATGCCCGAAATCGACGAGGATACCTCGGTAGATATCCGTCCCGAGGATATCGAAATGGAAGTATATCGTTCCAGCGGCGCAGGCGGTCAGAAGGTAAACAAGACAAGCTCTGCCGTTCGTCTTATCCATAAGCCTACGGGAATTGTGTGCGCCTGCCAGACACAGAGAAGCCAGCTTCAGAACCGTGAATACGCTATGCGCATGCTGGTTTCAAAGCTTGTTGAAATTAAGGAGAGAGAACATCTCGACAAGATTTCCGATATTAAGGGCGAACAGCTTCAGATTGCCTGGGGTGCACAGATTCGTTCCTACGTATTTATGCCCTATACCCTCGCAAAGGACCACAGAACAGGCTATGAAATGGGCAATATTCAGGCTGTTATGGACGGCGATATTGACGGCTTTATAAATGCATATTTAAAGAGCAAGGCTCTCGAAAAGAACGAAGGCTGATGAAGAAAAACGATATAATCGAGCTTAAAATCGAGGGTATAACCAATGAGGGCTGCGGTATCGGAAGGTATGAGGGAATGGTTGTTTTCGTTCCCTTTTCGGCAGTAGGCGATATCCTTTCGGTAAAGCTTTTAAAGGTCAATAAGTCCCATTCCTACGGAAAAATCGAGAGCATTATCTCCCCTTCCCCCGACAGGATTAAGCCTGACTGTAAGGCTTTCGGAAAATGCGGCGGCTGTTCCTTCCGTCATATCAGCTATGAGGCGGAATTAAGAGCGAAGGAGGGCTTCGTTAAGGACGCTTTTTTAAGAATAGGCGGTCTTAATCCCGAATTTCTGCCCATTATCGGCAACATTTCGGTTGACGGCTATCGGAACAAGGCGCAGTATCCCGTAGGAAAAGACGCCGCAGGAAAATATATCAGCGGTTTCTATGCCGACAGGAGCCATAGGCTTGTGCCATGCGAAAGCTGTAAGCTCGAACAGAAGATTTTCTCCGCAATAAGAGGCTTTATTCTCTCTTTCGCCGAAAAAAATAAAATCTCCGTATATAACGAGGAGGAACACAAGGGCGTTCTTCGGCACATCTGCATACGCAGAGGTCATCACAGCGGCGAAATCAACGTTACTCTCGTGGTAAGGCGAAATGTGCCCGAGCTTAAGTCGCTCGCCAAGGCTCTCGGGGCGGAATTTCCTTCCATTAAGGGCGTAACGGTAAATATCAACAAGGAAAAGACGAATGTAATCTACGGTGACAGCGAAATCGTGCTTTACGGCGAAAACACTATCACCGATACAATGCTCGAAAAGAGCTTCAGCGTCTCCCCCCGTTCCTTCTATCAGGTCAATACACCTATGGCTGAAAAGCTGTATGAAATTGCAGGAAGACTCGCCGAGCCTTCCGATAAGGTTGTTATCGACCTTTACTGCGGTGCAGGAACTATCGGTCTTACTATGGCGGATAAGGCGAAAAAGATAATCGGCGTCGAAATCGAGGAAAGCGCCGTAGAAAACGCCAATATCAACAAAAGGCTCAATAATGCGGAAAATGCGGAATTTTACTGCGGCGACGCAGGAAAAATCACCGATATTCTCCGTGAAAATGGCGTTAAGGCGGACGTTGTTATTGTTGACCCGGCAAGAAAGGGCTGCGACGAAAGAACGCTG
>JAEDHF010000196.1 GCA_016297165.1 Oscillospiraceae bacterium
GCTTAACGCTGTAGATAGGCTGGTAATATACATCAAAACCCTCCTCACGGATAGCGCTTTTAAGCAGGTGTATAAGCTCTCCCTCTCTGCGGCTTGCCTTAAGGGACTGTGCCGAAGCGAAAATAATACTTTTATCGCCCTTTTCGGAAAGCTCCTTAAAGGAATAGGTAATAGCGTCGAAGACGTCATCGACGCTCTCGATAAAATCAGGGTATTTAACTACGCATATAAGCGATGGAAGGTTTACTTCTATTCTTCCGACTCTGAAGGGAAGGCTGAAAAGGTTATGTATATCCTTAACAACTTCGTCGTAATGATTAGGGTCAGCCATTATAGCAAAACGACAGCCGCTAAGATGATACACACTCTTAAAGCCGTATTTTTTTGTCAGATTATAGGCAATCCTGTCAATAATCACATCTCCCGTTTTAACTCCAAGAACCTGGTTAATATAGGCGAAATCCTCGGACATAAAGGATACAACGGCGAATTTCTGATTTGTGCTAATAAGGCTTTCGATTGTTTTTGAAAAGGCGTCGCTGTTGTAGCAGCCCGAATGCTTATCGATATAATCGTCGGGATTCTGAAGCGACAGATATACAAGAATAAGGAAAATTGCAATAATAAAGTTGCTGATAAGTAAATAGGGGAAGAAGAACTGGACGATTACCGAGGCTAAGGTAGCGATATTGAAAAAGGTTATGGAGTAACCCTGCTGCTTTGAAAGACGGCTTCTGTAGGTGCAGAACAGCACTAAAACCGCAACAAGAATAAAGACTGCAATAACGTAAAGAAGGTAGAAGCCCACGCCGTGGCAGTAATTCCCCTCTTCGTCGAAGTAAATAACGGCTTTTGTAAAGGCGGTAGGAATTAAAAGAAACAGCTCGAAGGCACCGAGACCTACACATAAAGCCTTTCGGCTTTTTTGTACGTTACCGTGCCCCACCACTACATACATATAATAAAGATAAATTACCGCAGTAAGATTATAAGTCGCCAGATAGCAGGTATTTACGAAATAGTTGAGCCAAAGCGGCACATCGTCAAAATTTTCGATTGTATAACAGCTTATTATATCGAAGGCGGAAGAAAGGGTAGCCATATAAACCATACGGATATAAACCCTGTTAGCGGCTGTGGGGTAATTACGGCGCATATAGAAAAGAAAAACAATAACCGCTTCAATAAAAATCGAAGCTACGTCATAATGAATAATATAATCCATAAAACCCCTACTGTCCTTAATATACAAAATAATTCTACCATAATTATACAGCCTTGTCAACTATTCCACCATTTAACGGGGCAATTTGACATTATCCGATAATACTGGTATAATATATAGGTATAAGTATTGCCTTAAAAGGAAGTTTAAAGAAAAATGGAAAAATCCCTTAACCCCCTTGGAAGAGAGCCTGTGGGAAGGCTCATAGCGAAATTCGCCGTACCGAGTATAATTGCCATGCTTGTAGGCTCGCTATATAACATAGTTGACCAGCTTTTTATCGGGCAGGACGTAGGTACCGTAGGAAATGCGGCTACTAATATAGCCTTTCCCTTTACTACCTCCTGTATTGCCCTTTCTCTCCTTTTCGGAATAGGAGGAGCAAGCTGTTATAATCTCACAATGGGACAGGGCGATAACGAAAAAGCCCCCTATTATATGGGTAACGCCCTTACTATGCTTACTCTTTCGGGTATTCTTGTAACAACCGTTACCGAAGTATTTCTGTCGAGCCTTCTGACCCTTTTCGGATCTCCTGCGGACGTGCTGCCATACGCCGAAAAATATGTAAGTATTACTGCAATAGGCTTTCCCTTTCTGATACTTACTACGGGAGGCTGCCACCTTATAAGAGCCGACGGAAGCCCTAATATGGCTATGGCCTGTAACCTTATCGGCGCCGTAATAAATACGGTTCTTGACGCCTTTTTCATCTTCGGCTTAAAAATGGGTATAGCGGGAGCGGCTCTCGCTACCGTAATCGGACAGGTTGTCTCCGCTCTTATAGTAATCGTCTATATATGTAAATTCCGTAGGGCGGCGCTTACTAAAAAGCATTTCGTTCCGAAGCTTCGGATTGTGGGAAAAGTCGCCGCTATCGGTATGGCGTCCTTTATAAACCAGCTTGCCATTATGGTAGTACAGATAGTACTCAACAACATTCTCCGCCATTACGGCAGTCTATCGGAATTCGGCGAAACTACCCCTATCGCCGTTTCGGGCATCGTTATGAAGATAAATCAGATTATTTTCTCTATAGTTATCGGACTTAGCCAGGGGGCGCAGCCTATCGAAAGCTTCAACTATGGCGCAAAGCAGTACGACAGAGTAAGAAAAGCCTTTAAAATAGCCATTCTTATCGGCGGAGGCGTTTCTGTTGCCGCCTTTATAGTATTCCAGCTTATTCCGAGACAGCTTATTTACGTTTTAGGCTCCGGGGACGAGGGCTATTTCCTTTTAGGAGAAAGCTTTTTAAGGATTTTCCTCTTCTTTACCTGGCTGAACTGTCTCCAGCCTATTATCTCTACCTTTTTTACCTCAATCGGAAAGCCCATAAACGGCGTTTTCCTTTCCCTTACGAGGCAGTTTCTCTTCTTCCTGCC
>JAEDHF010000044.1 GCA_016297165.1 Oscillospiraceae bacterium
ATATGACGGCTAAAGGCATAGTGCAGAGAAATGGCATAGGTTTTTAGAGGTGACCATACATATTTATTATTTGAGAAAGGCTTTACTATATGAAAAAACTTAAAGTAGCGGCAATAGCCCTTGGTTTATCTCTGATATTAAGCGGTACGGGCTGTTACTTCTTCCCTACGGAGGAGGAGCTTCTCGAACCTCCTACAATAGCTCCCGACCAGGTTACCTATTCAACCTACACCGCAAAGCGCAAGACTCTCGAAAGCTCGGTAATCGTTACAGGCTATGTACGCTCACGTACCGAAAAAAGCTGTTATTTTACCGATTATACGGGAAGAATAAAAACCATATATGTAAGAGCGGGCGATTTCGTTAGCGAGGGCGACCTTATAGCGGAAATGAATACGGGAGAGCTTGAATATCTCCTTGAAATCCAGAAGCTTAAGGTGCAGGCGGCAAAGCTGCAGTATAACAGTACCGGCTCACAGGCAGACAAGCTTCAGCTCGATATAGAAACAGAAACTCTTAATATGTATCAGGCGCAATATGACGGGGCAAAGGTATTCGCCCCTATAAGCGGACAGATTTCCTACGTTCTCGGCATAAACCCCGGCACGGAGATTGACCCGTACAGGATTATTGCAAAAATAGTTGACCCCGAAGACCTTTATATCGAGGCTACATACACGGGAGATATGAAAACCTTCACCCTTGGCGATAAGGTTACCGTAACCGTAGAAGGAGAGGAATACAGCAGCGAAATCTCATACACCCCCAAGGAGGCAAGAGCCGAGGGAGCGGAAAAAACCGATATACTGACTGCGGAGTTTACCGATAAAAAGCCTACTTTCGCTTATTTAGGCGCCTTAGCCGATATAAAGAAGATAAATTCTGTTTCGGAAAATGCTGTTGTTATCCCGAAGAATACATTGAAAATCGACGGCGACAGGACCTTCGTTCAGGTTTATAAGGACGGCGAAAAGATAGAAAAGGATATCGTTACCGGTATATCAAATGCCACCGAAATTGAGGTTGTAAGCGGTCTTGACGATGGCGACGAGGTAATTATAAGATAAGCGAAGGAGAACAGCCTTGTTCAATTTATTATTAAGAAAAATGCGTAAAACCCGATGGATGGTCTTATGCCTTTTTATAGGATTCCTTTTGGCGGCAGGTATGATGAGTACCGTACCCATCTATATGGACGCATCTCTTCAGCGAACGCTTATAAAGGATATGGAAAGCTATCAGCTTTCTAAGGGAGCCTATCCCGGAATATATTCGGTTGAGAAAACCCTTCTTGAAAGTACTCCCCTTGCTGAACAGATTAAGCTTTCCGAAGAGATGCCCGAAACAGTAAGGGAAAGAGTATCGGATATAGCTATGCCTGTAGCTTCGGAAAAGACGATTATCTACGATAATTTACGGTATATCTCAACAGGCGGAATAAAGGGAACGAAAGCGGTCAGAACTAAGATTACCGCTATGACGGGGCTTAAGGAGCACGTTAATATCGTTGACGGACGAATGTTCTGTGACGGCGGTATAGCCGGGGACGGAGTATATGAGGTTATCATAACCGAAAATACATCAAAGGCTCTCGGTGTTACTCTCGGAAACACCTACGAAATCTATAGCCCCGATACAAGCAAGGAAAAGGCACGCGTAAGAATTGTAGGAATATTCGAGGTTTCCGACCCTAACGACGTATATTGGTCGGAGACTATGGACGGATATATAAGCTCGGTTATGACGGATTACGACTGCTACATAAACGATATGCTCAAAAAGGGAGCGGTAAGTATTTCCGGCATAGCCGTAAGATATGCCCTTTCATACCAACAGATGGATATGAACAATATCAATCAGGTGGTTTCCTATATAGGGGAGGATTTCGACTATTTCAAGGAGCTCGGCTACGAATTTGAAATGGGAGTTTTCGGTATCCTTAAAAGCTATTCCGAGGAAGCGGAAAAGCTTACGGAAATGCTCTGGGTGCTCCAGATTCCCGCTATGGTAATGCTGGCGTTCTACCTTTTTATGGTATCAAGACTCAATATCGAGCAGGAAAAAAACGAAATAGCTGTATATAAAAGCCGTGGAGCAAGCTCAGCCCAGATTTTCGGTATGTATGCCGCTGAGGCAGGCTTACTGGGACTTGCGACGCTTATTATAGCGCCCTTTCTCGGCTTGCTGCTCTGTCGCTTTCTCGGCGTATCTAACGGCTTTCTCGAATTCGTTAACCGAACGGGCATTTCCGCAAAAATTACGGTTAACGCCCTTCTCTACTCTCTTTTAGCGGTTATCGCCTTTTTCGGAGCTACAATTATACCTGTTATCCCTGCGTCGAAGCTTTCTATCGTTGAATATAAACAGAGCAAGACAAAGGTAGTAAAAATGCAGCTCTGGGAAAAATGCGGAATAGATTTTCTTCTTATTGCGGCGGCTCTCGTTTTCTACAGCATTTATACCGCCAATGAAGCGGCAGACGCAGCGTCAACGGGCGAAATTAACCCCTTATTTTTCGTTTTCGCTACCTGCCTTACCTTCGGTCTCGGACTTCTCTTTATAAGAGTTTACCCCTATATCCTTAATCTTATCTATATTGCATTCCGACCCCTCTGGTCTCCGTCGCAGTATATGGCGATAACTACGGTTTGCCGCTCACAGAACGGAAAAGAGAGATTTCTTATGATGTTTCTTATCGTAACCTTTTCCCTCGGTATTTTCTCGGCGAATACTGCCCGTACAATAAACACGCAGAAAGAGGACAGAATCTACTATTCAATCGGCGCAGATATCGCTCTTAAGGAATACTGGCAGGAGGTTACAGAGGGCGGCGACAGCGAGACGGTTACGGGCTATGTGGAAAGGGATTTCGAACGCTTCGAAAGTCTCGAGGGCGTTGAAACAGCCACAAAGGTTCTTATTAACGATAATGCAAAGGTTTCCGTGGGCAAGAAAACCGAAAGCTACGTTACCCTTATGGCGGTTGAGCCATATAAATTCTCGGAGGTAGCCTGGTTTCGTAACGACCTTCTTCCCGTTCATTGGTATAACTATCTTAAGGCGCTGCAGGACTACCCCTCGGGAATTATTCTTTCACGGCCGCTGGCGGATAAATATGAAATTGAGCTTGGCGACCTCGTAAGCGTAAAATGGTCGGGTAACGAGGCAATAAGCGCACCTGTTCTTGCTGTGGTTGACTACTGGCCGGGTATTAACCCTAACGAGGAGCAGAAAACCTCCGATAAGCAGAGCGAAAGCAAGGAAACAGCCGCCCCCTCGGGACCCAACGAATATGCCCGTAAATCCTTCGCAATAATGAATTACTACTACACAAGTACGGTTACCGATATGGAGCCCTACGAGGTATGGCTAAAGCTTAAGGAGGGCGCAACAAGCGAAGCTCTTTATACGGATATTTCCGATAAGCGGATACCCATAGAAACAATAAAGGACGCTTCACAGCGTATCATATCCGCAAAGAACGAGCCTCGGCTACAGGGTATGAACGGTGCTCTTACGCTAAGCTTTGTAATTATTATGATTATGACGGTAATCGGCTTCCTTATCTACTGGGTTTTATCAATAAGGTCACGTACCCTTCAGTTCGGCATCTTAAGAGCTATGGGCGTAACCTTCAGGGAGATTATCGGAGTAATAGGCTACGAACAAATTCTCGTTTCGGGAGTTTCTATCGCTACGTCCTTCGTTATAGGCGGAGTTGTAAGCGATATATTCGTTCCTCTTTTCCGCTCTATGTATAATCCTGCCGAACAGATTCCTCCCTTCCTTGTATGCGCTTCTCAAAGCGATTTTATAAAGATTTACGCAATTATTGTGATAATGCTTGGCGGCGGCTTCGCTATCCTCGGCGGACTTATTAAGAAAATCAATATCAATAAGGCGCTTAAGCTTGGCGAGGACTGATGAAATAAACAATAATGCCCCTTGACAGACTGACTGTCAGGAGGCATTTTACATTACTATGCTTATTATGCAGCGTTCCTGTCGCACACTCTTGTCAACGCAACATTAAGAGGCTTAGCAATAACAAAGGCGCAGACAACCGAAATTACATCCTTTAAAATATAAGGAAGCGAAGCAATAGCAAAGGCTTCCAGTATTGAGGTTGAGGTTACGAAGGCAAACCATAGGGAGCCGAGAAGATGACAGCTTA
This sequence comes from Oscillospiraceae bacterium, assembly GCA_016297165.1. Taxonomy (GTDB): domain Bacteria; phylum Bacillota; class Clostridia; order Oscillospirales; family Ruminococcaceae; genus Ruminiclostridium_E. Next base: position 4,175 of record JAEDHF010000044.1, read on the forward strand.
AAAGTCCAAGGAGAGAGAAAACCGCTCTCATATAAAGCTTTTCGGAATTAAGTCCGCATAAGAATACCATCGTAATAAAGCCGATAATATAGCCGCCTGTAGGTCCCATAAGTACTCCGAAGCCGCCCTTGAAGCCTGCAAAAACAGGGGCGCCCACTAAGCCTACCGCTACATATACCGCTACCGAAACTGTTCCCCATTTCGCTCCGCAGATATATCCGCAAAGGGCAATTATAAAGGTCTGTAACGTAAATGGTACCCCCCAGGGGGTAGGAATCGTAATAAGGGTAAGAACGGCTATTATCGCCGCAAAAACGCCTGCCATTACAATTCTTAAGGTTTTACTTACCTTGTTATGCTCGTTGAATAATTTGTTCATTTTATGTCTCCTATCTTATTATTCCGTCCTTTACGAGGTTTACCTCGCCGGAAGAAAGCTTAATGATATTTCCGTTATCCTCACGGACAACCAGCCTTACCTTTTCATCCACATCGAGAACCTCTGCGGTTTTTTCGCCCTCGTTATCTGTGAAGGTAATTCGTTTTCCTATAAGGAAGGAACGGCGGCGATATTCGGACAGGAACCTGAGCTCCCCGATATTATCGTAATATCCGAAAAATCGCTTAATTATTTCGGCAGAAAGCTTCGCAAACAGAGCTTTATCAGCGCCTAAAGAAACCGCGATATCGGAAAGCTCATCGGGAAAGGTCATCTCGGTAACGTTAATTCCTATTCCGAGCACAGCGTAATGTAAGCCGCCGCTCTCGAAGTCAATAGACGCCTCCGTTAGTATTCCACAAAGCTTTTTCCCCTTATAGTAGATATCGTTGACCCATTTTATTTCGGTTTTAACCCCTGCCACAAGGTCGATTGCTTCCGAAACTGCCGCTGCTGCGGCAGTAGTAATATACAGAGCGTCTCTTGCGTTGAAACGGGGTCGGAGCAAAATGCTTATATAAAGTCCCGAATTCTTCGGAGAATAAAAGCTTCTTCCGAGCCTTCCCTTGCCTGCGGTCTGTTCTCTTGCGATAAGGATTCTTCCTTCCTTTTCGCCCTGTTCCGCCATAGCCTTTAATACGGTATTTGTTGAGGTTACTGTTTCCTCTATAGTAATATCGAAACGCTTAGCCTCTTCGCCGAGAAGAGCGGAAATACCTGCCGCTGAAAAGTTTCCTCCATCGGAAATAAGCCTATAGCCCTTATTTCGTCCGGCTTCTATAGTATAACCCTCGGAACGAAGCGTCTCTATGCTTTTCCATACGGCATTTCGGCTAACGGAAAGTACGCGCGCCATACTTTCCCCCGAAAGGCTTATATCCTTATTCTTTTCAAGAAGCGTAAGAACTCTTTCCTTAACAGTCATAGTTTCTCTCCTCTCTTTAACAGTCAGTATTATATCACATCATAAAATAATTGTCAACCCATTTTATGTTAAGGTTGACAATTATTTATACTATCATTTCTTTTTACGTTCCTTTTGGGTAGCTTTTACCGCTTTTCTGAAGCCCTCATATACCAAGCGATAATCACTTTCATTTTCATCGGAGCCGCCATATACTGCATATTCATATTGAGCGGTAAAATCCGAAATATCATATTTAAGCTCACAGAGCGACAGTCGGGCAATTTCCACCGGTGTAAAAGCCTTAAGCTCTTTATCGGTAAAGGCTTCAAGCTCCTTCACTATCTTCCTGTAAATCAGTATAAGCTGCGTTCTGCCTCTTGATTTTTTAATTCTTCCTATTTGGCACGCTTCTTTTATCACAGGGCGAATAACCAGCACAGAAATCAGAATAAGCGCCGCTCCGACTGCTATTATTCCCACAATAACGAAGGTTTCATCAAAATATCCTTCGTCTGTATTATTGCTTGTGGGGTCGAAGGCTGTCCAGCCGTAGCCGTCTATCCATACCTCCACATAAGAGTGACCGTTTGTGGCATTTATTTCGTAGCACTGCGTACCTGCATTATATTTCTTAACCAGAAAGCCCTCAACATAACGGGCGGTAAGCCCTGCCTCCCTGCACATAAGGGTCATAGCGGTAGCGTATCTTATACAGCTTCCTCGACGGGTGTTGAGTATGAAATTTTCTATACTCGAATCTGTTGGTGTAAACTTATCGTCATAGACAAAAAGAGAGGAAAGGAAATATTCCTCTATTGCCTTAGCTTTCTCATAGTCGGAGCCCTTCCCTTTTATTATCTCCTCGGTAAGCGCCCTGATGCTTTCGTAGCCGTCCTCGCTTTTATAACAGCTTCTTCTGACCACGGGGTTTAAAAGGTAGTCGTTATATTTAACGGCGTCCTTTTTCGCAAGTATATAGGAGCTCACAACATCATTTTCAGCGTATTCTTCCACCAGCGAATCAGTAATATAAGCCGAAAATTCCGGGTCGTATTCCGTATCGTACCTGCTTACCTCATAGCTCTTAAGTACGCCCCTTTCTCCTGTAAAATATTCGTCCATTTCGGTTCTGTAGATTTTTCTTGCGGTAAATACGCTTGACTGCGGAACTATATCAAAAAAATCGTCGCAGACATATACAGCATGGAATGCCTTATCGGCGGCAGCTATTCTGAATTTCTTCATTTCGGAGTTTATTTCCGAAGCATTATAGCCTGTCGCTTCTGCAAAAGAAGCGGTATTCTCGAAATAAAGGTATTTCTTCCAGCCGTTATTACCGTTGTTTGCGTTACCGTAGTAGCCCCATACCCCCTCCTCTGCATTATAGCTGTCGAAGCATTGTCTCCTTATCCTTAAAGGATTATCTCCGTAAAGACGGTAAAGTATCGTTTCGTCATCGGAGCCGCCTGTAGCGGAGCTGTCGGAGAAGGTGCTGAAATCCGCTTTCCCTGCGGCGCCTATGCTGATACCTGTAATAAGCTCATCAAAGTCCTCTCTGTATGGTGCATACCGGAGCTTCGGAAAAAAGGCTGAAACGATAGTAACCACAGTCATAAGAATACCTAAGGTTACATAAAAGCCGCTGCCCTTTGCGAAGCTGAAGCCTGTATTATTCGTTATTACTATTACGAAAAAGGTGGTTACAAGTATAATCGTATAGATAACGGGAATTGCAGTAAAGGTCTTTGCAAAAAGTGCAAAGGGGCACATCATTATAAGGAAAATATATATTGCACGGTAACGGATACGGGTAAAATAGTATATGCCGCTGCCGAGAATGCTGCCCATAAAAAGAAGTAGAGCAAAGATGTAGCCTATGAAAACCTGCCTGAAATCCGACGGTTCAAGAAACCATTTGAAATAGGTAACATAATCTGTACCGATGGCCGAAATTGCGCCGATAAAATGCACAATAACAAAAACAGCAGACAAAGCCGCCGTAAGCAGCTTATTATTCTTTTTCTTCAGAAAATCGAAAAAACCGAAAAGAAGAAAACTATATATTAGAGAAAAGGCGATAAAGCCGATAATTATTAAGCCGATACCGCAGGAATAGATATAAGCGCAGCCGCTTAATACGGTAGTAAGAAGTATTATCGGAAAGCCGTTTCTTTTTAAAAATTCCTTCAATCTTTTATCCTCATTTTGTAAAAATAATGTCCTTATTATCTCTTTCGGCTCTCCATATTTTATCGGAGCCTTGAATGAGCCTTTCTGTTACGCCTGTAATCCCCGGCTTATTCTCGATATAGCTTAAAAAGCGGCTATCGGGGCAGGCAGAGAAAACAACCGTCCTCTCGCCGTCACAGTCGGGCAGTCTGCCCACGCTGTCAGAGGAAAACGCAAAATCCGTAAAGCGATAACGAAGGTCGGAAAGCTCAGCAAGATTCGTCACCGGTATTTCCTCCCATACCTCGCCGAAACGTATAACGAGCTTAACGGGAAGCTCCGATTTTGCGAACTGACCCATAAGACCGAGAAGAGCCTCGATAATGAGCTGCTCCGAGCTTCGTGCAGTAAGATTATCCTTTTCGGGAGAAGCGGCACGATCGAGAATGAAAACCTGCTCCGACCCGAGAGAGCCTTCAAGCTTTCGCACAAGAAGCTCTCGTCTTTTTGCGGACAGCTTCCAGTTAATAAGCTTAAGACTGTCGCCGGGTTCGTATTTTCTATGCTCGTAGCCGGGATAACCGCTTATGGAAAAAGCGCTTTGTGTAGTTTCCTCGCTATCGTCGAAGGCGGCGGCGTCGGCAAGAGAACGGGCAAGCCCTTCCCTTCCGTTTATTTCGGGAATATCGGGATATATCTTAACAGAAGTAATCACACCGGGTATATTAAGCCTGAAGCTTAATATACCGAGATAGTCGAAAACGGTAATATTTCCTATGCCGATTTTACCCTTACCGAAAAACTCCGCTCTAAAATTAAAGCTTCGGGAATACTTATCCTTTCCGAAGACAACGGTACGTATAGCCTTTTCATCCTCTCCGATAAAATGATAACTCGAATAAAGCTCGGCGGTAATAAGGGAGGTAGGAATTATTCCCTTTCGTCCGATTGTAACCGTTACCGTAGCAATATCTCCGCAGTTCAGAACATCGGAATTAACCTCGGTTTTAAGGCTTATGCAGTATCTTGTATAAATGCAGAGAGATAGGGAAATTATCGCCGCAGTAACGAGAGCGATAAGAAGATAACCGCCTCCCGGCCCGTCAAGATAGAGCATAAACAAAACGGAAACAATTATAAGAAAAATATATACCGCTATACCCTTAAAGTTAATTTTCATCGCAATTTCCTTAAAGCTCTGCCACAGGAACAGGCACCTTCGTTATAATATCCGCCATAAGTGCGTCCGTCGTACCGTAAACGGATTTTCCCTTAGGAGAAAGCATAAGCCTGTGTGACAGTACGTCAACAGCGGAACGCTTTACGTCCTCGGGGATAACGTAGCTCCTGCCCTCGATAAGAGCGAGAGATTTTGATACACTGTAGAGAGCGAGGCTGCCTCGGGGACTTGCCCCCAGGAGGGTAAAATCGCTTTCTCTCGTAGCGGTAACGATATCCACGATATATTTCTTGATACTATCCTGAACGGTTATATTTTCCGCCTCTTTCCTGAGCCCGAGGATATCCTCAAGAGTAATTACCGCAGAAAGCTTAGCCGCCTTTCCGAAATCGCCCCCTAAAAGGCTCATTTCCTCCGAGGCCTCGGGATAACCGATAGAAAGCTTCATCATAAATCTGTCCATCTGAGCTTCGGGAAGGTGATATGTTCCGTAGGTTTCAACGGGATTCTGTGTAGCCAGAGCCATAAAGGGCGAGGGCAGCTTATGAGTAGCGCCGTCAATGCTGACCTGCAGCTCCTCCATTATTTCAAGAAGTGCGGACTGAGCCTTAGGAGAAGCTCTGTTTATCTCGTCGGCAAGAAGGAAGTTGCAGATTGCCGCTCCTTGTCTGTATTCGCTTTCGCCCCTGCTATTTATCATAGTAAAGCCCGTAATATCCGAGGGCATAAGGTCGGGAGTAAACTGGATACGGTTGCATACGCCGTTTACGCTTTCCGAAAGGGCGGTAACAAGCCTCGTTTTTCCTACGCCGGGTACGTCCTCAATAAGAATATGCCCCCCCGAGAGAAGAACGGCAATAAGCTTTATTATTACCTCTCTTTTTCCGATAACGGATTTCTCTATATTATCGGCTAAAAGCTTAACTTTTTCATTCATTTTCCTTTTTCTCCTTGTTGTAGTAGTATTTTATTATATCACGTCTTGTTACAATGCCTATAAAGGTATTTCTGTCGTCAACTACGGGGACGAAGTTCTGCTGCATTATAAGAAGAAGCAATTCGTCCATTTTTTCACTTACGGTAACCGCCTTATCACGCTTATCCCTCATAATCTCGGTAAGCTTTATCTTTTCAAGCTGTTTAAGGTTTCCCCCTTTTGAGTATTCACAGACTGCATAAAGAAAATCACCCTCGCTTACCGTTCCGACATATTCCCCCTCGGGATTTATTACTGGAATAGCTGTATAGCCATGGGCTCTCATTTTTTCGAGACCCTGGCGAACTGTTACGTTCGAGGTAAGATAGGCTACCGTAGATTTCGGATGCAATAAAAACAGTAAGTTCATTATGTAAACCTCCGCTGAATACCTGCCGACTACTCATAAGGTAATTTTACCATAACGGGAAAAAATAGTCAATAGAACTACCCCATTATTATCAATATCTATGCAAATTTATCATTGAAATTATGGAGAAAAATATGATATACTTTATATATGTTTTTTATCACAAAAATAACACAGAACCACCTTTATTTCAACTAAATAAACTGATAGAATAACATATTATTTTACAAAGAAAGGAAAACTTAACCATGCTCAGCTTAAAGAATATATTCAAAAGCTATAAAATGGGCGATACAAAGGTTGAGGCTCTCCGCGGTATAAGCGTTGACTTCAGAAAGAGCGAATTTGTTTCAGTCCTGGGTCAGTCCGGCTGCGGAAAGACTACAATGCTTAATATAATCGGCGGTCTTGACAGATACGACGAGGGCGACCTCATAATCGACGGCGTTTCAACGAAAAAGTACAGAGACAGGGACTGGGACACCTACCGCAACCACAAAATAGGCTTCGTTTTTCAGAGCTATAACCTTATCCCTCATCAGACCGTTCTCGCAAACGTTGAGCTCGCTCTTACCCTTTCGGGAATTTCAAAATCCGAGAGAAGAAAGCGCGCTGTTGAGGTTCTCGAAAAAGTAGGCTTAAAGGACCAGATGAAGAAAAAGCCCAATCAGATGTCGGGCGGTCAGATGCAGAGAGTAGCTATCGCAAGAGCCCTGATAAACGACCCTGATATCCTCCTCGCCGACGAGCCTACGGGCGCACTGGACAGCGAAACAAGCATACAGATTATGGAGATACTTAAGGAAATCTCGAAGGATAAGCTTATCATTATGGTAACCCATAACCCTGAGCTTGCGGAGCAGTACTCCAACCGTATTATAAGACTTGTTGACGGTAAGATAACAGGCGACACTAACCCCTATACCGAGGAGCAGCAGCTAAAGGATAATCCCCCTAAGGTAAAGAAAACCTCTATGTCCTTTCTTACTGCATTATCCCTTAGCCTTAATAACCTTATGACGAAAAAAGGACGTACTATCCTTACCGCCTTTGCGGGCAGTATCGGTATTATCGGTATTGCGCTTATTCTCTCCCTTTCCAACGGCGTACAGGTTTATATCGACGAAATACAGAAGGATACAATGTCATCCTATCCCCTTTCTATCGAAACAAATACCACAGATATGACCTCCTTTATGTCCTCCGCTATGTCCAACCGTATTGAGGCGCTCTCCGAGGAAAGGGACGAAAACCTTATATATACGAATAACCGCCTCGGCGATATGTTTACCATGATGTATAAGGAAACGAACATCAACGACCTTAAGAGCTTCAAGGCGTTTATCGAAAGCGAAGAGAGCGGAATTAAGGAAAACGTCTCCAACATAGAGTATTCCTACGGAATTACCCTCCAGGTATTCAACGACGATAAGGAAAACATCAAGCAGGTAAACCCCAGCAACGTAATGGACGAAATCGGCTTCGGGGCAGTATCGGGAATGATGGATTTAGCCTCCCTTATGTCCTCATCTACTGCAGGCTCCACCAACATTTTCGAGGAATTAACCGATAATGCGGAAATGCTTGATGCGAAATACGACCTTGTCGCAGGCGAATTGCCGCAGAATATAGACGAAGCGGTTCTAATAATAGATAACCATAACGAGATAACCGACTATACACTTTATACTCTCGGTATGCTTGATATCGACGAGCTTCGTGACGCCGTACGTGATATGATGCAGAAAAAGTCTGATGTAGCGGAAATAAGCGGCGGTCAGAAATCCTACACCTATGACGATTTTATCGGACGTACCTTCAGGGTTGTTGATAACTCCGCCTTTTATGAAAAGGACGATAACGGCGTATGGCAGGATATGAGAGAGGATTCTTCTTATATGGAAAAGGTTCTCGACGATAGCTTACAG
>JAEDHF010000197.1 GCA_016297165.1 Oscillospiraceae bacterium
CCTCAACCTCCTGCTTACCGCCATTCAGAACACGCTCGGAAAGGGCTATAGCCGCCGAGAAGCCGGTAGCGTACTGGTAAACATAGTAGTTATAGTAAAAATGGGGGATTCTCTCCCATTCGTGGTTTATTTCCTCATCGTGAACAATTCCCTCGCCGAAATAAAGCTTATTGAGATTACCGTAAAGCTCACAGAGGGCGTCAGAGGTAACGGGCTCATCCTTCGCCTTCATTTCGTTAATCTTAAGCTCAAATTCCGCAAACATAGTCTGGCGGTAAAGGGTTGTTCTGAACTGTTCGAGGAAATAGTTTATAAGATAAGCACGGCGGCGCTTATCGGTGGTTATTTTAAGAAGATGCTGCATTAAAAGAGACTCGTTGAAGGTGGACGCAACCTCGGCAACGAAAATCCTGTAGTCGGCGTAGGTTACCGACTGGTGCTTGTTGGAAAGGTAGGAGTGAAGAGCGTGACCCATTTCATGGGCAACGGTAAAGGCAGACTGCAAGTCGTCGGTATGATTGAGCAGTACGAAGGGGTGACACCATGCGCCTGCGGAATATGCTCCGCTGCATTTTCCCTCATTCTCATAAACGTCAACCCAGCCGCTTTCAAAGCCCTTTTTCATAATTGAGCAGTATTCCTCGCCAAGTGGCTTTACTGCCTCTAAAACCAGTTCAACCGCTTCGGGATAGGTTATCTTCATCTCCGCCTCACTCACCATAGGAGCGTAAAGGTCGTAGTAATGAAGCTCATCCACCTTAAGAAGCTTTTTCCTTAGCCCGACGTAGCGGTACATCTTATCAAGGTTTTCGTGAACTGCGTCGATAAGCTTATAATATACCTCGGAGGGCACCTCGGTGCTATCGAGAGCCGCTTCGAGAGTATTCTCATATTTTCTAACCTTAGCCGAGAAGTCAAGAGTTTTAAGGTGTGAGGAAAGAATGGAAGCGTAGGTGTTTTCGAAACTCTTGTATGTTCCGTAAAGGTTAGTAAAGGCGGATTTACGAAGCTCCCTGTCCTCGCTCTGCATAAGGGGGATATAGCTTCCGTGGGTAATCTGATGGCTGTTTCCGTCCTTATCAATAGCGTCGGGAAACTTTATATCTGCATTATCCAGCATAGAGAATACCGTAGAGGGCGAGCCCGTCATAATACCAGCCATAGCGATAACACGCTCCTCTTCGGGAGAAAGGATATGCTCACGCTTACTTCTGATTCTGTCGAGAACAAGGCGATAATGATTAAGTCCGTCTGCTTCCTTATAGAATTCATCAAGCTTCTCGTCAGAAATTGAGAGAATTTCGGGAACGGCAAATGCCGCCGCACGGTTTATTTCCGCAAGAAGAGCCTCTACCCTATCCACATAGCCGGAATAAAGGCTGATACGGGTGTCCTCGTCGCTTTTTCTGCTTGAATAATGGATAAGGTCGGTAAGCTTATAGGTTATCTCGTCATCAAGCTTAAAATAATCCAGCAGCGCCTTTCCGCTTTCACGAAGCCGTCCTTCAAAGCCGCTTATTGCTTCGGGGTATTCTCCCGCCTTTAAAAGAGCTTCTTCGAAAGCCTTATCGTCGGGGAAAATATCATCGATTTTCCATTTATCCTTAGGGTCTATCTCGCTTCTTTCGGGTATTCTTTTATCTGCCATTTTACTTTCCTCATCTTACATAATTGAACTTAATCTTAGGCTGTTTTTCGGGAACGGAAACCTTACTTTCCGACTGCATTTTAAGAAGATACGCCATATTCGTTCCTATTGTTTCAGCAATCTGAACGCCTTCAAGGTCCTGTAAGCATTCGCCCTGTGCGCCGCCATGAATACCCGGCCAGTAGGGCGTAGGCGTAATAAGCATTTCCGCAAAGGCGAAATAGTTATAGATAGTCTGGTAGGAGTCGGTTACGCCGCTTCTTCTCAGGGCGACAACAGCGGCAGCAGGCTTAAAGCGAAGCTTCCCGGAGTTTACATAAAAGGCTCTGTCAAGAAAAGCCTTAAGGGTGCCGTTAATGCCTGCATAATATACGGGCGAGCCGATAACGATTCCGTCAGCCTCGGGAAGCTTTTCGCTTATTTCATTAAAGCCGTCCTCAATTCTGCATCTTCCAAGCTTAGCGCAGGCGCCGCAAGCCTTACAGCCCGTAATATTAAGTGCGCCCACATTTACTATTTCCGTTTCGATACCTTCCGCATTAAGCTTTTCACATACCTTAGCAAGGGCAAGATATGTATTTCCCTCCTTATGAGGGCTTCCGTTAATAGCAAGAACCTTCATTTCCGTCAATTCCTTTCATATTGTGTTTTTTTATGAACAATTTTAGGATACCGTATCAGCATCCTCTGTTATTTCATCTTCCTCAGGAGTAATTCTTAACAGGTCGTAGTTCACATAGAAGGGATATTTTTCGTCCCATTCCTCGATAAGCTCCGATTGTCTCTCTTCGCTTCTGCTTGCGAGAAGGAATTGATACATACTTTCCTTAGTTTCGGCTATATCCTCCTCTGTGTAAAAGGCTTCGCCCAGATAAACGATGATGTAGGCGCCGTTGTCACAGAGAACGGGGGTGCTTATTTCTCCCTCTT
>JAEDHF010000045.1 GCA_016297165.1 Oscillospiraceae bacterium
CGATCTAGACTTGGTAAAAAGGCGTCAAGCATAATGCTTACGAAGGTTACGAAGCCGGCTATGACTACTATGAAGCAAGGCAGTCTTACCGTACTCGGAATTACCTTTTTAAGAAGTGAAATAACAAGATTTGAGCAGACAAGTACGAAGGTGGTAGCGAGACCCATTCCAAGACCGTTTTCCGCCATGGTTGTAACCGCTAAGGTAGGACACATACCAAGAAGCATAACAAGGTTAGGATTCTCTTTAATTATACCCTTCGTAAATTCCTTCATATAGCTCATCAGCCTTCGCCTCCTTCCGCTTTTCCGAAGGTTTCGGAATATGCAGTAATTGCGATATTTACCGCTTTTGCCACGCCCTTTGAGGAATATGTGGCACTTGTTACGGCTTCAATTTCATTTTCATTCTTAGGAGCAGTTTTTACAATAGAAACCGCTTCGTTCTTTCCCGAAAACTTATCGAGAAAAGCGCTGTCGTTAACCTTTGTTCCGAGGCCGGGAGTTTCCGAAATGCCGGCAACACTAATTCCCTTAACGCTTCCGTCCTTATTCATAGCGATGAGAAGGTCAAGACCGTTTTTGCTGTAGCCGCTTACAACAACTTCATAGGCTACAGAGCCGTCATCCTTAAGGATTACTCTCTCAATTTCCTCAGGCTTATTATAGCTGAAGCTGTTGCTCCAGGCTTCTTCCGTCATCATCGAAAAATCGCCCTCGCCCATAAGCTGGACACATTTCTCCCTAAGCTTATCTGTAATAATTCCCGAGGTATCAACATAGGTAAGGTTATGAGCGACTATAAGAAGCGCCGAAATAAAAACGGTAATAAGTGCCAAAACAAGGGCAGGTTTAATTTTACTTATCATTTCGCCTTAGCCTCCTTTTTATAACCGAAGGGCTTCGGCTTTATGTATCTGTCTATTAAGGGAGTGATAATGTTCATAACAAGTATTGAATATGAAACTCCTTCCGGTAATGAGCCGAAATTTCTTATTACTACCGTAATAAGTCCACAGCCTACCGCAAAGATAAGCTTTCCTACAGTAGTTATCGGGGTTGTAACATAGTCGGTAGCCATAAAGAAGGCGCCGAAAAACAGACCGCCCGACATTATTTCCATAAGTGGGTCGCCGCCGCTTATGAATGACAGGAGCGCCACAGTACCGATAAAGGCAAGAGGAGTAACGGGGTTTATTATCCTTAAGGAAATAAGATAAATTCCGCCGAGAAGAATAGCGGCAATACAGGTTTCACCTATACAGCCTCCTCTTACTCCGAGGAACATATCGAGATAAGAGGGTAAGCTTTCTGAAACGAGGGGCGTTGCGGAAGAAACCGCATCAGCACTGTGATAGCTGAAGGGGTCAGTCCAGCTGGTCATATAGGAAGTAAAGGAGAGCATCAGGATAATTCTTGCAGTTATGGCAGGATTGGCGAAATTCTGTCCAAGACCGCCGAAGAAGCCCTTTACGATTACTATTGCTACTGCGGAACCGATTATCGCCATATAAAAAGGAAGCGCAGGCGGCAGATTAAGACCGAGAATAACTCCCGTAACCGCCGCAGATAAATCGGAAACAGTCTGTTCCTTTTTTATGATTTTATTAAAGATGAATTCGGATAAAACTGCAGCAGCAGCACATATAACTACCAATAAGAGCGCACGAAGTCCGAATATGACAGTACCTGCAATAACAGAAGGCAAAAGAGCAATAAGAACATGAAGCATTACCTTCTGCGTTGTCATTGAACTTCTTATATGCGGAGAAGGTTCAATAAAAAACTTATTCATTTATGCGTTGTCCTTTCATTTTGTGGAGTTCTGGCGTAAGAAAGCCTTAGCGAGCTGATTCTTTTCGGCTAAATTTCTCTTCGCCGGGCATACATAGGTGCAAGCGCCGCAATTCATACAGGTATTTACGCTCAGTTTTTTCAGCATTTCAGCGTCCTTCATATCAAAAGCCTTTTCAAGCTCTGTCGGCATAAGATTCATCGAGCAGGCTCTTACACATCTGCCGCAGCGTATGCAGGCTGTTGAGCTATGCTGTTTTGTATCGCCGAAAAGAAGAACGGCATTGTTGGTTTTTAATACCGGCATAGCGGTATCATATATGGTTGTACCCATCATAGGACCGCCCAGAAGAATTCTGTCAGGCTTTTTATATACATCAGCTGCAGAAAGAATATCGTCAATAGGCGTACCTATGGGAACAATGAGATTCACAGGTTTATTAACTATGTTTCCGTCAACGGTTATTCTTCGCTTAACGAGAGGCATACCCGTCTTTATGTAATCGTAGATAAAGGCTATCGTAGAGCAGTTCATAACAACACAACCCGCAGACATGGGAAGCTCCCCTGCCTTAACGGTTCTTCCCGTCGTGTTGAAGATGAGCACCTTTTCAGCGCCCTGTGGATACACGGACGGTAGCTTCTGAACCTCTATAGCCTCATCTGCCGCAGTAAGCTTCTCCATCTTTTCAATAGCCTTCGGCTTATCCGCTTCAATACCGATAACCGCTTTTTTCAATCCAAGGTATTTCAGGATAAGAAGTATTCCCTCTCTTACCTTTTCGCCCTCTTCCATAAAGGTACGATAGTCTGAGGTAATATATGGCTCACACTCTGCACCGTTAACTACAAGAGTGTCGATATCAGCAGTTTTCGGGTCGTAGTTAAGCTTTACATAAGTCGGGAAGCCTGCACCGCCAAGACCTACCGAGCCGCTGGCCTTTACTGCTTTGATAAAGTCCTCCCTGCTGTTTATTACGGGAGGCTTAACCTCGTCGCTTACGTTCTGTCTTAATTCGGTTTCGATAACTACCGCTTCATTAAGCTTTCCGAAAACGTTCATTATCTTTACGATTTCTTTTACCGTTCCGGTAACGCTTGAATGAACCGGAGCGGAAATAACCGCATCGTTTCTTCCGATAAGCTGACCTATATCAACATGGTCGCCGGGAGATACTATAGGTGTACAGGGTACGCCGCCATGCTGTGACATACTTATAATTACCTTTTTCGGTAAAGTAACCGGAACAGACTGTCTTTCGGCGGCATTATTGAGATGTGGTAATCTGATTGAGTTTAGTTTCAATTTCTTTCGCCTTTCATAGTTATTTTATGCTTTCGAGGTTGTCCAAAAGCTCGGTTATACGTCCGGTAGGCCGTTCGAAATAGGTATTATCGAGGCTGAAGGTGTTTCCTTCGGTGAATGCAGTAAGCTTCCCGATAATCTCATCGGAAGCCAGAGCTTCTTCGCTGAACTGGTTGTCATAGAATATTATATCCGGCTCGTTTTCAAGAAGAAACTCCTTTTCAACTGCGTAGCCGTATATATCCCCGGCGAGATTCTCGCCATAAAGCGACAGCAAGGAATCCTCGAGAGTTCCTTTTCCTGCAATATTCATACCCTCGGTAATATAGATATATTTTCCTATACTCTTTTCGGAAGGAAGTTTTTCAGAAATAGCCTTCCAGGCTTTTTCCGAAGTACCTTCTGCATTGAATGCCCCTTCGAAAACAAGAGCTACCGCATAATAAATACCTTTCATACCCTCAAGAGAACGGGGCGTAGCGATAAAAACCGTTTCAATCCCCCTATCTCTTAAAGCTATAATATCCTTGTTCGAAATTGCCGTTGCAGTAAACAGCACATCGGGAGAAAGAGAGATTATCGTATCAATATCGGGCTGTGAGGGCTTTCCTATTTCGGTAATCCCGGATACGGTTTCGGGATAGTTACAATAGGCGCTTCTCCCCACCAGAATATCTCCGTAGCCCATTTCAAAAATAATCTCTGTAAGAAAGGGTGAAAGAGAGGCGGCTCTCACGGGCTTTTTCTTTATCTCGGTTTCGTTGATATATACGGGGTATTCAAAAGGCCCGGACGTCTCGGTAACTTTATCGGAAGCGAAAACAGGCAAGGTCTGTTCCGTATCGGGAGAGTCGGAGCCGCTTGTATCACAGCCTGCCGAGAAGAGACAGGCAATAATAAGCATCAAAGCCGTAATGGCAAAATAAGCTTTATTCTTCATTTTATCAAGTCCTGACTTATAATTCTGAACGAATTATGGCAGCATTCCATAAAAACACATATTATTATATCACAAAACTATTATATTGGCAATACTTTTTATAATAATTAAAAATATAACAATTATTTCATTGTTTTCTTAATTTATTTTTCCGAATTCCTTCTTAAGCTTATCTATTGCCTTTTTCTCAATTCTTGAAACGTATGAGCGTGATATCTTAAGTTCCTTTGCTACCTCTCTCTGGGTCATGGGCTTATGAAGCACTCCGTCGAGATTAAGTCCGTATCTCTTTGAAACAATAAGCTTTTCCCTGTCGTTTAAGGTGCTGTTTATGTATTTATATAGCTTTTCTGTGTTGATTCTTAAATCTACCTCGTCGTCAACACAGGTATCATCGCTGAAAATATCTGCCATAGTAACTTCATTTCCGTTTTTATCCGTTTCAATAGGCTCATTCATATAAACCTCCGCATATTTATGCTTATTCTTACGGAAGTACATCTTTATCTGATTCTGGATACAGGTTCCTGCATAGGTGGAAAAGCTTATTTCCTTACTGCTGTCGAAGGTTTCGGCAGCTTTAATAAGTCCGATTGTTCCGATTGAGATTAAGTCCTCCTGTTCCTTTGAATCGCTGAAATGCTTGGAAACAATATATGCAACAAGTCTTAAATTATGTTCAATCAGCCTATTTCTCGCCCCTATATCCCCTTCCCCCATTCTTTTTATGCAGTCCTGTTCCTCCGCCTTGGTAAGCTGTCGGGGATAGGAGCTGCCGTCAAGATGAAGAGCGAAGAAAAGAAAGTTTCTGAAAGCAATTTCGAATAATTCGGAAAACATAACAAACCCTCCTTAGAAAACTTGTTATATCCTATGAAAAACAGCTTGAACATTATACAAATTTTGTATTTCTATTGATAAAAACAGTAATATATGCTATTATGAAACTGAAATAATCCCGGAAAAGGCGTGAAAATATGGAAAAATACTATATATGGCTGATACAGCTTTTCGGACCCGCAAACCACATTATACATAATGTTCTCGAAAAATACGGTACTGCCGAAAATGCCTACAACGCCATTATGAGGGGCGAAACGGCATTTCTCGACCGTAATCAGAGAAATAAGCTGGGATATGTTACCCTCGACAGGGCTGAAAAGGTTATTGAAACTGCATATAAACGAGGAAGCTCCATTGTCACCATAGACAGCCCCGATTACCCGAAGCTATTAAAGGAAATATTTAATCCGCCCGTAATTCTTTTCTATCGGGGAGATCTGGATTGTCTCAACAGACTTTGCATTACCGCCGTCGGTTCACGGGAGGTAACCCCATATATCAAGAAGCTTTCTATGAGAGTCTGCCGTGATTTAGCCAGAAAAGGCATTACCATTGTGAGCGGTATGGCTAACGGCGTCGATAGCTGTGCTCATTTCGCCTGTGTAAACGACGGTCTTATTACGGCAGGAGTACCGGGCTGTGGACTTGATTTTGACTACCCTAAGGGCAGTAAAATCCTGCGTGAGAAAATTGTTCTTAACGGCGGAGTAGTTATATCAGAGCTTATGCCAACTGCCGCTCCCGAGCCCGATTATTTCCGAATGAGAAACCGCATTCTCGCAGGGCTTTCGAGAGGTACAATCGTATTCCAGGCTTCTATGAACAGCGGCTCACTTATTACCGCCGCTTCGGCAGTCAGCGAAAACAGAGATGTTTTCTGCGTTCCGCCGCCCGATATTTTCGACAGGAGATATACGGGAGTAATAGCATATCTCAGAGACGGAGCTATTCCCCTTTTCAACCATGACGATATACTAAGTCAGTATGAAGGGTTATATTTATAAGAATGAAAGGACGGTATTATTATGAAATTCTACGAAATAACAGAACAGGACAGAGAGCTTATCACCGCCGCTTTAAAGCCTCTCGAAAACGATTATGGCGATAAGTCGCACTATCATATCGTAGGCGCAGCTTTAAGGACTAAAAAAGGTAATGTCTATATCGGTGTAAACTGCGACGGAATACATGGCTCCTGCGCCGAATTCATAGCTATGGGCGCCGCAAAGGTAAAAGGCGAAAACGATTTTGACACTATAGTAGCAGTACACAAAGGGGCAAAAAATTACGTTGTTTCTCCCTGTGGAAACTGCCGCCAGACCCTTTTTGAATACGACCCCGACGTTAAGGTAATTGTGAATAACGACGAGGGTGAGCTTATTAAGGTTAGTATAAAAGATTTACTTCCCTTCGCTTATGTGGAGATATAATAAGATTATGGGGCTGCCGCCCCATGCCCTGCCAAGCCTTTCGAGAAAGGCTTGAGCGAAAGCTTCCATTCTTTTTTTGAGAAAACAAAATAAAGGGTATCGGTGAAAACCGATACCCTTTACTATTAAGCTGTTCTATTACTTGGAGAGATTAGAAGCCTTATATGTAGTATGGAGATATTCGTGAGCCTTATGACCGCCGATTTCGCCAAGGAATTCATAAGCAAGCTTGATATCCTCGCTCTCGTGGGACTTTCTTGAAGCGTACTTAGCGTCAAGGTTATAAAGTGCCTTAGCACGTTCAGCACGAACATCGGTAAAGTTACGAACATCAGCAGGAACAAGCACCTGACCGCCGCCGTTTACACAGCCGCCGGGACAAGCCATAACCTCGATGAACTGTACGTCAACCTCCCCCTTCTTAACTTTTTCAAGAAGAGCCTTTGCATTAGAAAGGCCGGAAGCGATAGCAACCTTAACTGTTACGCCGCCTGCGGTATATTCTGCAAACTTAACGCCTTCAACACCACGAACCTCTGTGAATTCAATGGGGCTGTCGTTCTTTTCGCCTGTGAGCTTCCATACTGCTGTACGAAGAGCCGCTTCCATAACGCCGCCTGTTGCGCCGAAGATAACAGCAGCACCTGTACCGCTGCCCATAGGAGATTCAAACTCTGCGTCGGGAAGATCTCTGAAGCGAAGACCTGCCTTATTGATCATCTTAACAAGCTCTCTTGTTGTGATAGAAATATCAACGTCGGGAACGCCTGCAGCAGACTGGTCGGGTCTTCCGATTTCGAACTTCTTGGCTGTACAAGGCATTACGGAAACGGAAACGATATCCTTGGGGTCGATACCGTTCTTCTGTGCCCAGTAGGTCTTAATCATAGCGCCTGTCATCTGCTGAGGAGACTTACAGGAAGAAAGATTAGGAAGGAATTCGGGATAGTAAGCTTCACAGTATCTGATCCATCCGGGTGAGCAGGATGTAATCATAGGAAGTGCGCCGCCCTTTGTAATTCTTTCGAGGAGCTCGTGGGATTCTTCCATAATTGTAAGGTCAGCACCAAAGTTGGTGTCGAATACCTTATCGAAACCGAGCATCTTGAGCGAAGCTGCAAGCTTTCCTTCAACGTCTGTGCCCATGGGATATCCGAAGGCTTCACCGAGGGAAGCACGTACTGCAGGAGCAGCCTGAACTACAACTGTCTTTGTGGGATCAGCGAGAGCTGCCCATACCTTAGCGGTATCATCCTTTTCGCCGAGAGCACCTGTAGGACATACTGCAATACACTGACCGCAGGATACGCAGGCTGTATCAGCAAGATCCATATCGAATGCACAGCCGATTTCAGTCTTGAAGCCACGGTTATTAGCGCCGATAACGCCGATTCCCTGCGTCTTAGCACAAGCAGCTACGCAGCGACGGCAGTTGATACACTTGTTGTTGTCTCTGTACATGTGAGCTGCGCTGTTATCGATTTCATATTCGTTCTTAATGCCCTCGAAAGCGTTATCATCATCAACACCAAGCTCACGGCAAAGAGTCTGGAGCTCACAGTTACCGCTTCTGTCGCAGGAGAGGCACTTCTTATCGTGGTTGCTTAATAATAACTGAAGGGTTGTCTTTCTTGATTCGAGAACTGCGGGAGAATGTGTAAGAATATTCTTTCCTTCGTCGAACTTAGATAAAGGATATACACAAGACGCTACTAAGCTTCTGGCACCTGTCATTTCAACAACACAGATACGGCAAGCGCCGATTGCGTTGATGTCCTTGAGCCAGCATAATGTAGGGATTCTGATACCGTTCATTCTGCAGGCTTCAAGTATGGTTGTACCTTCTTCAACAGCATAGTCAACGCCGTTAATCTTAATATTAACCATAGTTAAACAATTCCTTTCTTTTACCGCTATTAGGACTTAACAATAGCGTCAAATTTACACTTGGACATACAAGCGCCGCACTTGATACACTTAGAGGTGTCGATAGAATGAGGATTCTTAACTGTGCCGCTGATTGCGCCGACAGGACATACTCTTGAACAAGCGGTACAGCCCTTACACTTATCGGCAACGATAGAGTAGGATAAAAGCTTTGTACATACGCCTGCAGGACACTTTTTATCCTGAATATGAGCGATATATTCGTCTCTGAAGTAACGTAATGTGGAAAGAACAGGGTTAGGAGCTGTCTGACCGAGACCGCAGAGAGAGTTGTTCTTTATGTAGTGGCAAAGCTTTTCCATCTTATCGAGGTCTTCCATAGTAGCAGTACCGGAAGTAATCTTCGAAAGCATTTCATAAAGACGCTTTGTGCCTACACGACAGGGAGTACACTTACCGCAGGATTCATCAACGGTAAATTCGAGGAAGAACTTAGCGATATCAACCATACAGTTGTCCTCGTCCATAACGATAAGTCCGCCGGAGCCCATCATAGAACCGATAGAGATAAGGTTATCGTAGTCGATTTCGATATCTAAGTATTCGGTAGGAATACAACCGCCGGAAGGACCGCCTGTCTGAGCAGCCTTAAACTTCTTTCCGTTAGGAATACCGCCGCCGATTTCATATACTACGTCACGGAGGGTTGTACCCATAGGAATTTCAACAAGACCTGTGTGCTTGATCTTACCGCCGAGAGCGAATACCTTTGTACCCTTGGACTTTTCGGTACCCATAGAAGCAAACCAGTCAGCACCCTTTAAAATAATCTGAGGAATGTTAGCGTAGGTTTCAACGTTGTTGAGTACGGTAGGCTTCTGGAATAAGCCGCTTTCTGCAGGGAAAGGAGGACGGGGTCTGGGCTCGCCTCTGTTACCCTCGATAGAGGTCATAAGAGCAGTTTCTTCACCACAAACGAATGCGCCTGCACCAAGACGAACGCCAAGGTCGAATTCAAAGTCTGTACCGAAGATATTCTTTCCTAAGAAGCCGGATTCACGAGCCTGATTGATAGCAATCTGGAGACGTTCAACAGCGATAGGATATTCAGCACGAACGTAAACGTAACCCTGTGTAGCACCGATAGCGTAGCCTGCGATTGCCATAGCTTCGATAAGAGCATGAGGGTCGCCTTCGAGAACGGAACGGTCCATAAATGCGCCGGGGTCGCCTTCGTCAGCATTACAGCAAACGTACTTCTGATCTGCGTCCTTAACGAGGTTTCTTGCAAGCTGCCACTTCTTACCTGTGGGGAAGCCGCCGCCGCCGCGTCCTCTTAAGCCGGAGTCAAGTACTACCTTGATAACGTCGTCGGGAGTCATCTCTGTAAGACACTTATGAAGTGCAAGATAACCGTCCTTAGCGATATATTCGTTAATGTTTTCGGGGCTGATAACGCCGCAGTTTCTTAAAGCAACACGATGCTGCTTCTTATAGAAAGTAGTCTGGTTGTAAGGGATAATGCCCTCGGGAGTAATTGTTTCGTTGTAGAGGTACTTTTCAACAACGTTACCCTTAACGAGATGCTCCGAAACGATTTCGGGGATCTGTTCCTCCGTAACCATTGAATAGAAGCTTCCCTCGGGATATATAATCATAATCGGACCTAAAGCGCAAAGACCGAAACAGCCGGTTTTTACAACTCTGATTTCGTTTTCAAGTCCATTCTTCTTGAGTTCTTCTTCAAGCTTTGCGATAATCTTCATACTGTTGGAAGATGTACAGCCTGTACCACCGCAAACTAAAACATGACGGCCTTCCATAACGGGAGCCATTTCAGCCTTAATAGCCTGAAGCTTTTCTAAGCTCATCATAAGTCTATTTTTCCTTTCAATTTTAGTATAGCAACCGAATTATTCAGCGTACTTTGCAAGAATATCCTTAAGTTCCTGCTCATCGCCTGTGAGTCTGCCGTAAACGTCGTCGTTAACAGTCAATACAGGGGCAAGACCGCAGGCACCGATACAACGGCAGTCCTCGAGAGAGAATTTTCCGTCGGGAGTAATTTCTCCCGCATTGATGCCGAGAATCTTCTGAAGAGTATTGAAAACATCACCGGAGCCCTTTACGTAGCAGGCGGTACCGAGACATACGGAAATTCTGTACTTACCCTTGGGGTTGAGAGAGAACTGAGCGTAGAATGTTGATACGCCATAAACCTTCTCAAGCGGAATTCCCATTTCTTCAGAAATCATTGTCTGAACTTCGATAGGGAGATAGCCATAGATTTCCTGAGCCTTCTGAAGCACAGGCATAAGTGCGCCCTTATCACCGGAATGTTCTGCGATAGTCGCCTTTAAAGCTTTCTCCTGTTCCGCTGTGCCCTGGAAAGGCACAACGCATTTCTTTAAAGCCATATCTAATCCTCCTTAAAAGATACGTTAAATCATTAACATTTTCATTATAACATACACTTGGAAAAAAATCCATATTTTTTGTATTTTTATTTTAAAAAGGGATATAAAATTTTTTGACGGATTTTTGTGCAAAATATCAAATATTGCCGCACAGCAATCAGAGCTTTCAATTATGTTTGACAAATGGTAAATTTTATGATATTATTAAACAGTTTCAAATACAGCAGGTTTTTTGGCTGTAATTTGTCTATTTTTATTAACTGAAAGGGTTATTTACTATGTATTGGTACAATAAAGCAAGCTTTTATCACATTTATCCTCTTGGCTACTGCGGTAAGCTCTGTCCTAACGATTACACATCGGAGCCCACCGGAGCAATCAAGGATATTATTCTGAATATACCTCATATTAAGGAAATGGGTTGTAATGCAGTATATTTCGGTCCCGTATTCGAATCGGTAAAGCATGGCTACGATACAGTCGATTATACAAGAATAGACCGCCGCCTCGGTACAAACGAGGATTTTGCAGCAGTTTGCAGCGAGCTGCACAAAAACGGCATAAAGGTAGTATTGGACGGTGTATTCAACCACGTCGGAAGAGATTTTGCACAGTTCAAGGATGTCAGAGAGCATAAATTCGACAGCAGATACAAGGACTGGTTCAATATCCACGGAGGAGATTCCCCCTACGGCGACGGTTTCCACTATGACGGCTGGGAGGGTCACTACGACCTCGTAAAGCTCAATCTTTACAATCCCGAGGTTAAGAACTATCTTAAGGACTGCATCACAGGCTGGGTTAAGGAATTCGATATCGACGGACTGCGTCTTGATGTTGCATACTGTCTCGACCTTAACTTCCTTAAGGAATTAAGAGGTCATTGTAAGTGGCTGAAGGAAGATTTCTGGCTCATGGGCGAAACCCTCCACGGCGATTATAACCGCTGGATGAACGATGAAATGTTGGACAGCGTTACTAACTACGAATGCTACAAGGGGCTATATTCAAGCTTTAACGACATGAATATGTTTGAGATTGCCCATTCAATCAACCGCCAGTTCGGCAGCGAGAACTGGTGCATTTATCGCGGAAAACAGCTCTATACCTTCCTCGATAACCATGATGTCAGCAGAATCGCAACCATTCTTAATAATAAGGCTCATCTCAATCCTATCTATTCCCTGCTCTACACCATGCCCGGTACTCCGGCAATATATTACGGAAGCGAGTACGGCATAGAGGGCGATAAGAAATGCGGCGACGACGCTTTAAGACAGCCCTTCGAGCTTAAGGAGGATACAGAGCTTACAAAGCATATCGCAAAGCTCTCAAAATTCCGTACCGAAAGCGACGCTCTTAATCTCGGAACCTATCGCCAGCTTCTCCTTCAGAAT
>JAEDHF010000046.1 GCA_016297165.1 Oscillospiraceae bacterium
TTCGGAATCAAGGCTTAAATCTGCATAACGGACTTCATCGTAGTTTAAGCGTAAGCGACCGCCGTTATTTGTAATAGTATAGCTATTGACACCGTTATAATCCTCAATCTCAATTATGTTGTCGTAAATAATAAGATTTCTGCGAAGCACATAAAGATTGATGCCGGTTTCCTCCGAATACTGTTCAACAGGAATATTGTCTATTGTTGAAAGGGTCCATACTCCGCTGATGTCGGAGGGGTCAGACTGAAGCTTATCGTAGGTGCTTACTATATCCTTTCCTAAAACATAGTCGCCGGGATAAAGGTTATTGGGAATAAGAGCGTCTCCCGAAGTAGCGGAATATGAACAACAACGCCGCCTGAGCCGAGATAATATCCGCTCTCGGCGTCTGTCCAGAGATACTCCTTACCTGTCCAGCTGTAATAGCCGTTTATGTAGTCTTCACACTGAGGCTTTCCGTACTGAATGAACTTATCGTTATCCTTAACGTAATTTACCCCTACGCCTACAAACCAGGGCTTTTTGATTGTATCGTCCTCAATATTATCGAAGAAAAGCTCAATTCTTACCTCGTCGGAAATAGCGTTTATTTCGCTGTTTTTATTGAGTGCGTCAAGATAGAGAGCTAAAAAGCTTTCGTCGAAAACCACGGAAGCCTTATCCTCCCATATTCCCTGATATGCGGTTACAGCCTGCCAGCCTGCGGTGTTTTTCTCCAATGCAAGGGATACATAGTCATTTAAGGGAGTTACGGTATAGTCCTTCGATTTAAGGTAGTTTTCCATAAAGCGGCCTACGGTTTTAGCGTAGCCTTCAAGGGTCTTTATATCCTTGTCGAGGTTTATATAGTCCCCCTCGGCGGTAGAAACGCCTTCTTCAAGAGCAGGAGAAGTTCCTGCTACAAAATAACCAATAAGGCCCTCTTCATCCTCCCAGTCGTAAACCTTATCCTGATAGTTGTACCATTTCGGGAAGGCGGTAGGAATATTATTCTTATCGTCGGTAAGTACGGCGGTAACGCCCATACCTGCTATATGCTTCCAGTCGAGAGTAATTTCGGCATAACAGCTTTGAGCCGCATTATCGAAAATGTTTATGAAATCGGTGTTATCGAAGCCTGCGCTGTCGATTACCTCGACCTTTCCATCCTTATCGAAATAAAGCTTTATTACGCCGCCGCTCTGTGCACCGTTATTTCTTAAAAACTCCGTGATATATGAATTGGTAATATCATATATATCGTCAGCGAAGCGATTTGCGGCGCTTCTGCTTCTGTATTCGCTGTAATCTGCGTAATTCTTCTTGAAATTTTCCTCTTTTTCGAGCTCTTTTATTTTATCGTTAATATCGTTAGGGTTAACGATTTTACCGAAATACTTATCCTTTTCGGCTAATTCCTTTGCTCTTTGGAGTAATGCCTTATTGAGTGCAGCCTGCTCCTCCTTATCGTCCTCGGTAATATCCACAATCTTACTTTCCTCGGGCATTTCGGGATTCTTCATAAGGGCTGTTGCGGTTACGCTCGTCTTAATAGAAAGTAATTCTCCGAAGGAAATGGAATACTGCATATAAAGACCCTCGCCCTCTTTCTTAAGAGTAGCGTTAAGCTCGGTTTTAGCGAGAGCGTTTACAACGGACTGTATAAGTGTGGTTAAGCCTTGCTTCGGGTCGGTTTCGGCGGACGCCATAAGCTTATCGGTAACCTCGTCGTTTCCGCCGTTTAAGGCAGGAGCATTATTACCGTAAATAGAGCCTAAGGTAGAAAGTGTTCCGAGAAGACCGTTTATATAGGTATCGTCCTCTGCGATTTTGAGGGTAACGGAGCCTGTAGTTATCTCCTGTCCGAATACCTCGGTCTTTTCCATATCGGAATAGATTAAATCGAGGGAAAGAACCTGTGCGGTAGGGTAATCGTTATTCTTGATATATACCTTAAAGTTTACCTTTCCGTTTTTATCGTCGGTCTGTGTATTTCTTGCAATAACCTTGAAATCTCCATTTTTGGCAAGAACAACCTGTTCCTTTTCTCCCTTAAGGTATTCTATTTCGTATTTTTCCTCTTTCTCGTCGTCAGTAATCTCTATTCTCTTTCCGATAACGTTGTTATGCTTATCTACGAGGTTGATAACGGTATAACTGCCCTTTATTTCCTCGGATTCGAAAAGAGCCTTATACTCCTCCTCGCTCTTTCCGAGGGTACCCTTACAGTAGCCTCTTACATACTCGTCATTATAGAGAAAATCGTTAACCTCCGTCATAAAGTTGTTTATGAGAGCAGAGTCGAATTCCGAAATAATAGCGGTACCCTTAATAACGATATCTCCGTTACTTAGCTCGTAGTCCTTTTCAACGGAAATTTCACCCTTTTCAAAGTACTTAAGGTATATTTCGGTAAGCTTTTCCCTTAAACGCTTCGCCTCGGCTTCGCCGAAGGGGTTAAGCTCCTTTTTATCTTCCTTTTCTTCGTCCTTTTCTTCGATTACAGGACGATAGTATTTTTCGCTCAATTCGGGAAGAGCGCCTACTACGTTTCCGTCCTTATCTGCAAAAATATCGTAGGTAAGGAAGCTTCCGCTTTCCGCAGCTATATTCATTACTATCTCGGAAACATCGCCTACGGTTACCGAGCCGCTGAACTTAAGGCTATTGAAGAAATCAAGATAATCGTTTATTCTTATATCCTCGTCAGCAAGCTGATTTACAAAATCGATAATCTCATCACCGATATGTATTTCTCCCGAAGCGTCGAAGGAAAGGGTATTGTTGCCATTAAGGCTGTTCGCAAATTCCTCCTTCTTTTCGCTTAATGCTATGCCGATAGAGCTGAAATCGGAAAAAGAGGATACATCATCGCTTGCATTAACGCTCATAGCGGCAGTATCAATCTGACCGGAAATAAATTCGTCCAGCTTATTATCGCCCATACTCTTCATTCCTATATAGTCGGAATAGGAACGTTCCTCGATCATTCTTGAGTATTTCTCCTCGCCCATAACAAGACGGGTAATATCGTCGTGGAAGCAGAAATAGCCTACTGCCGCTCCGGAAATAAGTACTGCCGCAGCAGCGGAAAGACCTATTACAAGTCCTCTCTTCGACTTTTTCTTTTTAGGCGGCTCAATAGGAGCAGCAACAAGAGGAGTAAAGTCCATAGGGTCGTTATTTACGGATGAAGCATTTACCTCGGGCTGAACTGCTTCGGAGGCAGGCGTTTCTACAGGCTGAACTGCTTCGGGAGCAGGCGCTTCCTCGGGCTGAACTGCTTCGGGGGTGGCTGTTGCTTCTTCTGTTATAACAGGGGGTGTGGTATTTTCGTAAATGGCGGTTTCTTCGGCGGGGGCAGCTGTGGCAACGGGCGAGCCGCACGCTGTGCAGAATCTGGCGTCCTCCTGAAGAGCCGCTCCGCAATTCGGACAAAACATAACAAATCCTCCTAATGTTCTATTGTTTGTGCTCATTCTTTCAGTATATCACTCATATCTTAAAAAGTCAATCAAAATTGCCAAACTATGGGTAGGGTTTATGAGAATTTATGCGCCTTATGACAAAATATGACCACGGACGGTAATAGACATATTGACAACCGCCGTATATATGATAAAATAGGTGTAGCAATTTTATAGGAAAGTAAATGGGCTGAATTTCCCTTAAAAATGCATATTTCGATATACAATTCGGATATTCGTCAATATATTATACTATTTGTATCGAATTTTAGCTATTTTTGTTCATAGAGTGTAAAAACCCGCACGAATAGCCTTAAAATTCAGAAAGGACAGCTATGAATCCATTAGAAGATATTTCGAGTATCGGCGACTTTTTCTACGGCGTCTGGATAAATTTTCTGTCGGTACTTCCGACTATTCTTTTCGCTATCGCAATTCTCATAATAGGTATGCTTCTCTCAAAGCTTACGATTAAGCTTATGTCGAAAGCCCTCGAAAAGACGAAAGCGGATATTACTATTGCGAAATTCCTTAAATCGGCGGTACAGATTGTTCTCTACGTTCTTATTATTACCGTCGTTCTCTCCATTCTCGGCGTTCCTACCGCTTCAATTATTGCCGTAATCGGTACAGCCGGCGTCGCCATAGGTCTTGCTCTCCAGAACAGCCTTTCCAATCTTGCTGGCGGCTTTCTTATCCTCTTTTCTAAGCCCTTCAGGGTAGGCAGCTACATAAAGACCAACGGCGAAGAGGGTACAGTTGACTGCATCAATATCCTCTACACAAGGCTCATTACCTACGATAACAGGGTCGTATATATCCCTAACGGTATGGCGGCTAATGCAGTCTGCATAAATTATAACGAGATGGACTTCCGCCGTATCGACCATACCCTTTCTATCTCCTACGAGGAGGACTTCGAAAGGGCGAGGGCTTCCGTTCTTAAGGCTCTTGAAAAGGACAAGCAAGTTATTTTTGCAGGAGATAAGGCTCCCTTCGTTATGATATCCTGCCAGAATACAAGCGGCATTGATATCACTGTAAGGGTATGGTGTAAAACCGAGAATTACTGGGACGTATATTACAATTCAATCAACAATATCCGCCGACAGTTTATCGAGGACAATATCAGCGTTCCTTATAACCAGCTTGATGTTCATATCAAGAACGACTAAGGCTTATGACAATATAAAAATGAACAGGTTTGCTCAACTTATGAACAAACCTGTTATTTTTATTCGGTTTTTTCTACGCAAAATGTAATATTTCGACAATAATATACAATTCGTATATAATATAACCCGATATATTATGCAAGAGAAAGGAATCTCTTGAGCTCGGAAGGATCCTGACAGCGTGAATATGCAAGCTCTTCGGAAATCTTACCGTTACGAACGAGACGGGCGAGATCCTGGTCGAGGGAGAACATTCCATCCTTTTTACCTGTTGCGATAGCGCTTGGAATCTGGAAGATTTTACCTTCACGAATCATAGCTCTTATCGGGTCGGTGGCTGCCATTATTTCAAGAGCCGCAACACGTCCCTTTCCATCTGTTGTAGCACAAAGGGTCTGGGAAATTACGCCGACCATGGAGTTTGCAAGCTGGGAACGGATCTGACCCTGTGAATGAGGGGGATAAACGTCGATAATACGGTCGAGGGTTTCGGCTGCACCGGTAGTATGCAGTGTGGAAAGCACGAGATGTCCCGTTTCAGCCGCAGTTACCGCTGCGTTGATTGTTTCGAAGTCACGCATTTCACCTACGAGGATAACGTCCGGGTCCTCACGAAGAGCAGCTCTTAAGGCGCCTGCGAAGCTGTCAACGTCAACGCCTACCTCACGCTGGTTAAGCATGGACTGCTTATGGTTATGAAGATACTCGATAGGATCCTCGATTGTGATGATATGACAGTTCTTCTGACGGTTGATATGGTCAATCATAGCCGCCAGAGTCGTAGATTTACCGGAACCTGTAGGACCTGTTACAAGCACAAGTCCACGGGGCTTTAATGCGAAGTCGCCGAGAATAGGGGGTAAGAATAAGTCCTTTAAGGTAGGAATATCGTTTCTTAAAAGACGCATAGCCACTGCATGATAGCCACGCTGTCTATAAACGTTGACACGGTTTCTGTGTCCCGAAGCGGTAACGTAGGAGAAGTCGGCGTCAAGACCCTTCTGGATAGCCTGCTTATGCTTGATTGAGGTAATCTGGTTGATTACGTTTACGATAATCGGCTCGGTACAGTCGGGATAGCCCGATAACTTCTTAATATTACCGTGTAAACGGATAATAGGGGGAAGACCTGCAGTAAAATGTAAGTCCGAAGCTCCTAAGGCTCTTACCTCGTCGAGAATCTGGTTAATATCAATAGTGTTTGTCATTGTATTTTCCTTTCCTGGCCGTTATACGCTGTATGTAGCCTTTACGAGCTCATCCATGGTTGTACGTCCGTCAAGTACCATTTCGGTAACGTTATCTCTAAGGAGTCGGGTTCCGTTCTTTCTTGCCTGAACGCCGATTTCCTCTGCGGTTGCATTTCTCGAGATAAGCTCCTTGATATCGTTGGTGGAAACGATAATTTCGTGGATAGCGGTTCTTCCCTTATATCCTGTGTTACGGCAGGAGGGACAGCCGCCGATATGATGCTGGTAGATTTCTACAGGCTCGGTCTTACCTACAAGTCTTAAGTCGGCAGGGTCGGTAAGTAAAATCTTTTCACGGCAGTCGGGACAGAGAAGCTTTACAAGTCGCTGTGCAATAACGCCTACGAGAGAGGAGGCTACCATGTAGGGAGCAACGCCCATATCTACAAGACGGAGGATTGTTGAAGCTGCGTCGTTTGTATGCAGTGTTGAAAGTACAAGGTGTCCTGTGATAGCGGCACGGATAGCGATATCGGCGGTTTCGCCGTCACGGATTTCTCCGACCATTACGATATCAGGGTCCTGACGTAAGATAGAACGAAGAGCTGCGGCGAAGGTCATACCTGCCTTATCGTTCATCTGACACTGGTTAACACCGTCGATTTTCTTTTCGACAGGGTCTTCCGCAGTAACGATATTTACGTTAGGCTTAGAAAGCTCGCCGAGAGTAGCGTAAAGGGTTGTGGATTTACCTGAACCGGTAGGTCCCGTTACAAGCATAACGCCGTTAGGACAACGGATAATCTGCTTGAACATTTCGTAGTTATAGTCGGTCATACCCAGCTCGGTAATCTTTCTTGCCTTTTCGTCGCCGGTAGCTAAAAGACGGATAACGCACTTTTCGCCGTAAACGGTAGGAATTGTCGAAATACGAAGGTCCTGTGTAACGCCGTCGATGACTGCCGAAGAACGACCATCAAGAGGGATACGTCTTTCGGCGATATTCATACCGCCTAAAATCTTGATACGGGTGATAATTGAGTTATGTACGGCGGGCTTAGTAGCCATTTTCTCAACACACTCGCCGTCGATACGGTAACGGATACGGGTTCTGTCCTTAAAGGGCTCGATATGAATATCCGAAGCGCCGTCTCTGTAGGCGGATTCGATGATTGTATTAACGAGCTTAACTACGGGGGCGTTATCGATACGTTCCTCGGATTCGTTCGCTTCCTCCATAAGGGCGGCGTTAGCGTCGTACTCCTTATCGATATCGTTCATAACGTTGGATACGTTTGTAGCGGTATAAACCTTACCGATAGCGTCGAGAATCGAAGACTTTGTGGCAAGCATAGCGTGGATTTCCATACCTGTCTGAATCTTTAATTCTTCGAATATATAGAAGTTTACGGGGTCGTTAGTAGCAACATACAGACGTCCGTTGTTGATTTTAAATGCGATAACGGTATTCTTCTTAGCTATTGCTTCAGGAATCTTCTTTGCTGCCTCAGATTCAATCTTCGTGGTAGTAAGGTCGATATAGGGTACCTTTAAACGCTGTGAAAGCGCCTGAGCAAGCTGTGTTTCGGAAACAAATCCCATCTCTAAAAGCATATCGCCAAGCTTTTTGCCTGTCTCCTTCTGCTTTACGAGAGCGTCCTCGAGGTGCTGCTTTGTGATATAGCCGCTTTCGAGGAGAATTTGTCCTATTGGTACATTTTTCATTCGTGAACCTCCGTTTTTTAAGGGCAGAGCCCGTTTTATCAAAATCGCCGCTTAAAGCCTGCCTTACAGTACAGGAATACTGCACAAAAATCGCATTTTACGGCGGAATTGTCTAAATTAAAATGCAAAAACAGTTGATATTAACCGTTTTTTATGATAGAATAGTATATAATAAATAGGAAAGGAAATATGAATGATGAGTATATCTGAAATTTTCTCTGTGGCTCCTGCATACGGCATTGTGTATCTTGTCCTTGCCTTCATTCTCGGAGCTGTTTTCGGAAGCTTTCTTAATGTTGTTATAATAAGGACGCCCCGAAAAGAATCCATAATCGGAAACCATAACGGCGGAAGCCATTGTATGAGCTGTAACCACAAGCTCGGGGTCCTCGACCTCTTCCCTATCTTCAGCTACATATTCCTTGGCGGAAAATGCAGGTACTGCAAGGCGAAAATCTCTCCACGCTACTGGATTGTTGAGCTTTCTACCGCTCTTCTCTTTACTCTCGCCTTCGTCGCCTTCGGGATCAGCTATAAGCTCATCATTGCCTTTATTCTTATTTCCGCTTTAATAGTCGCCTCGGGAATTGATATCGATACTATGGAAATACCCTACGGCGCAAGCCTTATAGTCGCTCTTCTCGGCGTAACCGAAACGATAGTATCCATATTCACGAAGGAGATGCCCTGGTACGACCACCTTATCGGAGTTGCTGTTATTGCCGTTCCCTTCGCGGTACTCGCCTTATTCGGTGCTATGGGCGGAGGCGACGTACAGCTTATGGCGGCGGCAGGTCTTCTTCTCGGCTGGCAGATTGTTCCGGCAGCAGGAATCGGAATAGTCCTCGGAGCTATCGGAGGCGGTATAAGTATGCTTTCCGTTCCTAAGGGTACGAAAAAGCTGGTAAGCGAAAAATCAAATGAAATTGCCAATGAATGGTATAAAAAGCAAAAAGAAAACGGAGTAGCGGTAATCGAAAATAAAACCGACGCAATTTACGGCAGCATTTTCGACGGAAAAGCGGATATCGAAGCTGAATGTGTGGACGCTAAGCTCTGGACAGGTAAGCCCGATATAGATGAGCTTAACGGTATGCTTGACGCCGAGCTGTCGGGAATAACGAAATACGCTGTTTCAATGGTATTCGACAGCGAGGGGGTAAAAACGGTATCCTGCAAAAAGCAGATAGTTTTCGGTCCCTATCTTTCCGTTGGAATTCTTACCGCCTATATGTTCGGTAAGGCAATAATCGATTGGTATCTTGGACTTATGTAAAACAGTGATTAACACGCACAGCGTGTATGCTAATCACTATTCACACCCGACGCTTTTAACGCGTCGGGTGTTTTTTGTGATTGCTTTTACGGAATTATGCCGAATAATCCTTAACGCAGTAGAAAATAACAATATCACTGCCTGTTGAAGCCGCAGGAGTACCGTAGGTTACGTCACCCTGAGCGGCTGCATAGATTTCTTTACCGGCATCGTCCTTAACCTTTTTAGGAGTTACAATTACGTTTTCAAGACCAAAGCTTATATTTTCGGTAGTAGTACGATATTTCGCCAGCTTATCAATACCGTTATCCGGTGTCGCAGGAGCAACCGACGGCTTTCTTAGCTCTCCGAAATACTTTCCGAGAACAGCGCTGTCGAGATACTCTATGTCATCAAAACCATCGTAGGCTCTTATGCTGAAATCGAGGTAGGTCTTTTTCCTTGCGGAGTTAACCTTAACCGATTCAACATACTCGCCCGGAACGATATTATCATCAGCGTCCCTTTTCTCGATCATATAAGGTTCAACCGTTATAAAATAGGAATACTTGCCGTAAAAATCATTGGAATATACAGGATTTTGCGGTGCTCCGTAGCTTGTTGTTCCGGATATTACATCGTCATAAAGCCTGTATGTCGCATTTCTCGCTTCCTGGGGAGGGGAGAAAACGGCAGGAGAATTCTTATCAATGTACTTGAAAACAAGCATACCGCATTTCGTCTTACCGGAACCGTCGTCGGTAACGAATTTCTTATAATCATTATAGGCGTCAGCGATTGCGGTATCTCCTGCGCCTGCGGTTACATTTGTAAAGATAGTAATACTCTTAGCGAAGGAGAGCCTTCTCTCGATATAGTCGCCCATTATCTTTGTAATATTGATTGTATCACTGGTTGCGTTGGTTTTTCCTACAACGCTGCGCACAGGGTCGGCAAAAGCCGCTGCCGCAGCAAGAAGAATACCGATAATAGCCATTACGATAATAAGCTCGGAGAGGGTAAAGCCTTTTTTATATTTAAGCCTTCTGATTTTATTCATCTTATACCCTCCCTGTTACGGCGTAATAGGCCAGTTTTCGGAACCGCCGTTACCGGAAAGACCGAACCAGTACACAGCAAGACCGGGACCGTCATAGTCCTTATCCACGTATGATCCAGAGTCGTTCATAATCTGGTATGTGTACTTACTCTTCTGGTAGTCGTAGTCGAAGCTAAAGCCGGATTCCATATTAACGAGCTTGAATCTTAGCGTAATTTCGCCGCCGTTCGTTGTCCAGGATATTGTGCTGTTATCCGTGGTCGATACATTGTAGCTGACCTTTTTGGATGCAAGGTCGTAGTTGCTTGTACCTTCCCTGAGGTCGCGGATATCGTATCCTGCAGGAAGAGTAAGAATTATCTTCTTTTCGTCGCCCACGGGAACTCCGTAGATTCTTATCTTATAATCTGCGAGATAATTGGGGTTTTTCAATAAATCGGCTGAAACGCCGTCGCCGTATGAAACCTGAACGCTTGCAGTTACTCCGGCAGGAGCAGCTGTGCCTGCGCCGTCGGTAATGGTAACCACCTCTTTCTGTTCAAGCGGTATTACCGTACCGTAGCGGATAGCGTTGGCAGCAATACCGCTTACGGACAAATTGCTAAGGCTCATATATTTCTCGAGATCCTTAAGACTTACGTTGCCGCTTCCGCACTTATTGCAGACGAAAGATCCGCTGCCCTTGGAATATGTCCATTTATTTGCGCTGTTGTACTTAAAATCACAATCGCTGTAGTGGGCAGTTTCGCCGCAATCTGCACATTCGAGCTGAACCGAAACTATGTTTGAACACTCGGGGCAGACATAATTCGATGCTGCGGGATTAAAATTCTGGGGAGTGCTTCCATTCATAAACTCGGAATTGTTTGCGAAATGGTGGCAGGTAGGACACTCGATAAAATTCTTATGACCGTTAATTATGTCATAGGAAATGGAGAAAGTGCCGCTTGCGTCTCCCGAATAGTTGAAATTAAGGGTATTAGCAGAATAATGGCTGCTGTTATAGCCTCTCTGGATATCGTCATCGGTAATATTATCAACAAGACCGTTTAGTTCGGCCTCGGTATCGTTGGCTAATCTTGCTTCTCTTCTTGCTCCTGCGGTAATCATCACTACCATAAGGCAGAAGGCAGCAAAAACGGCTATTGCGACGATACATTCAACCAGAGTAAAACCCTTGCGCTTTTTAAGGCGCGAAAATAAACTCTTCATTGTATTATCCTTTCCCGGAATTTTCTCCCCCATAAAGACGGGGGAGAAGCTAAGCCGTCATAAATTAACCTACGAAGTTAGCGCCTATATTCTTCTGAGAATCTCCGCTCGTGTACCATTTGCTGGGGCCGGATTTTTCGGCTGTACCGCTTGACATAGCGTTTCCGAGATGCTCCATAAGCTTTCCGTCAGGCTTCGAATAAGCGTAATATGAAAGGTGGGTTGAATAGTCCGAAACAATCATACCGCCTATTACAGGGAGGTTACCGGGACCCGACCAGTTATCCAGGGAAGCGAAGGGTGCATATACATAGCCGCAGAAGTTTGCGCCGATTTTCGCAAAGTCCAGAGCGTTGCTTCCTGTCTTATTTGAAATAAGCATAAACTGGTTATCATAAGTAGTTTTTAACTGGGATAAGGTAGAATCGGTAAACATACTCTTCAGATCACTGTTTTCGGTATTCTGGATATCCTTACCGCCGATTACGCTGAGCTGGTTGTATGTGCCTATCTGAAGCTTAGGATTTACAACATACTGCGCTGTGCAAGCACCGGAGGTATAAGGACACAGATCGCCGCCTGCTGCATAGTTGCCCGCTTCTAAAAATACGTCGCCTTTACAGCCGTTTGCAGTCATTACCTTTGTATAACCGCCATTTTTGTCCGGGTCCTTATTGGGAACGTTCCAGGAGAATGCGTTATTACCTTTTGCATCCCCTGCGCCGGCACCTGCCTGATTGTAGTTGGGCTTTAAGACTATAGGAAGCGAGCTGTCCTCGCTTGTTCCGCTGTTTATGGTATAATCTATATTAGCACAATTACCTGCATTATAGAAGTCAAGGTCGAGCACGTAGCCGTTTGCAACATAGGGAAGATCAACATAGTATTTGTTTCCGTCGTATCTGACGGTTGCGTTTGGCGAGCTCGC
>JAEDHF010000198.1 GCA_016297165.1 Oscillospiraceae bacterium
ATCCCTTTCCTGCCAGTCGGGAATAAGAACCACTCTGGATTATAAGGAAGGGAAAATTTCTGAAATACTCGACTGTAAATGTGATATTCTCGGATACACAACGAAAAGCGATGAATCGGGCAGGCTGACAGTTAGCGGACAGTTGCTCACAAGAATTATCGGCAGGGATGACGAAAAAAAGCCTCTTGTTTTCGATAAAAGCGAGGATTTCGCTATATCTCCCGATATTGAGATTAACGGTACGTATTCGGTAAATCCTACGGTAACCGTCGGAAACATCAGCTATAATATTAACGAGGATAATACTGTTGAAATAAGGCTCCAGCTCAGTCTTTGCGGAACTGTGAATAAGGTTGACGCTGTTAATACCGTAAACGAAATAACAGTAGATAAGGATAAGCCGAAGAAAAAGGATAACTGCTACGGTTTAAAAATGTACTTTGCAGAAGCAAACGAAAGCGTATGGGATATTTCAAAAAAATACAATACGGCGGTTTCGGCGGTAATGACGGAAAACGAGCTTAGCGAAGAGGTGCTATCCGAAGCGTGTATGCTCCTTATTCCTATGGTATAAGAGGAGGGAAGCTATAAATGAACAAGTCAATTTATCACGATATTTCACAGCGTACCGATGGAAATATCTATATCGGTATCGTAGGTCCTGTACGCTCGGGAAAATCCACCTTTATCAGCAGGTTTATGCAATCCGTCGTAATCCCGAATATCGACAGCTCCTTCAGAAAGGAAAGAGCGATTGATGAGCTGCCTCAGGGCGCAGCGGGAAAAACGATTATGACTACCGAGCCGAAATTTGTGCCCGAAGAAGCCATTTCAATACACCTCGACGATAATACATATATGAACGTACGGCTTATCGACTGTGTAGGCTATATAGTTCCCAGCGCTATCGGTTATATTGAGAATCAACAGCCCCGTATGGTTATGACTCCGTGGTTTGATACGGAAATCCCTTTCAATATGGCGGCAGAGGTTGGTACACAGAAGGTAATAAACGAGCATTCCACCATTGGTCTTGTGATTACTACCGACGGAAGCATTACCGATATTCCGAGAGAGGAATACGAGGAAGCAGAGGAAAGGGTTATCAATGAGCTTTCAGGAATAAATAAACCCTTCGCTGTAATTCTTAACTGTAAAAATCCCGAATCCGAGGAAAGCAGGAAGCTTGCCGACAGTTTGTCCGAAAAGTACGGAAAGCCTGTTATCGCCATAAACTGCCTTGAAACAGGGGAAGATGATATCAAGAAAATCCTTTCCGAAATTCTTCAGCAGTTCCCGGTAAAAGAAATAAATGTAAAGATTCCGAAATGGCTTACCGTTCTCGATAAGGAGCATTGGCTCAAGAAGGAGATTTTCTCCGCTCTTAAAAATGCTGCATCGGATATAAAGGTAATGGGCGAGGTAAAAAGCTCTATGGAGAAGCTTTCCGACTGCGAGCATATTACTTCCTGTAATGTTGAGGAAATCGATTCGGGCTGTGGAGCTGCATACGTCAGGGTAGAGGTTAAAAATGAGCTGTTCTACAGGATTCTCGGCGAAACTACAGGCCTTGAGCTTAAGGACGAGGGAGACCTTATGCCCTGTATGATTGAGCTCGCTGCAATCAAGAAGAGCTATGAAAGGGTCAAGGCAGCTCTCGACGAGGTACAGTCCACCGGTTACGGTATTGTAATGCCGGATATGAACGAGCTCAGCCTCGAAGAGCCTGAAATAGTTAAGCAGGGCGGAAAATACGGAGTAAGACTTCGTGCTCATGCTCCTTCGATACACATGATGGCGGCGAATATCGAGACCGAGGTTTCGCCTATCGTAGGCTCAGAGCGACAGAGCGAGGAGCTTATTCATTACTTACTCAAAGAATTTGAGGAAAACCCGACGAAAATCTGGGAAAGCAACATTTTCGGAAAGTCGCTTCATGAGCTTGTTAACGAGGGGCTTCATAATAAGCTTTATCGTATGCCCTCGGACGCAAGGCAGAAGCTTCAGGAAACTATTGAACGTATAATTAACGAGGGCTGCGGAGGTCTTATCTGCATTATACTCTGATATAATATCAGCTATAAAAACAAAAATTCGCAGGGCTTAAAAAAGCTCTGCGAATATTGTTGTTTAATATTCTTAAATGTATTATTATGCTTGTTTTGATGTTAAAAGAAGACGTTTTTCAGATTCAATACGCTTAGTATCGCTGGGTTTTATGAGCTTCATGGCATAAATCATAAAAATACTGATCATACGCTTAAAGTTTGATAAACCTTTCATTGTAATACCTCCGTAGCAGTAATCCTTACAATCCGAGTATAACGTTATTGTGTGAAAACTGCAAGAAAAATGTTGCTACGACTTATCTTAAACAAACTGTGAACGGAAAAACGAATGAAATATTCCTTTGTTCCGAGTGCGCGCAGAAACTCGGGCTCGATTCCGGCTTCGGTTCGTTCGGGTTCGATATGCTTCCGAAATTTTTCGGCGCTTCAAACGAACTCTCCGAACTTCGGTGTCCTTCCTGCGGAATGCTTTTCA
>JAEDHF010000199.1 GCA_016297165.1 Oscillospiraceae bacterium
ATTTTTACAGAATGACAAAAAAACAGGGTAATATTGTAAACTTTGAACAAAACCTATCCTTTTGGTAAATTATTATTGCCTGCCGCCATAAGATTAGCCGCTTCTTCTTTTCGCATAATCTCCCGTATAGCCCTTTCCGTTTCCTTAACCTCGGCGTAGAACTCCGAGGCAGAAACCCTGTAGGCTCCGTTTCCGAGAATAATAAGCTGTTCGAGCCTGTCCGAGGTGGCTACCCTTACACGATAGTCCTTTCCGAGCTCATGGGCAGCTTTTTCGATATACATATCGGCGGTTTCCGCTTCCTTCGTATAGACAACCTTAATATTTCCGATTTCTTCGATTTCGCGGTTATTTCCCTTGACTTTATATGCGTCGAAAACAAGAATTAGTCTGCATTTTCTGTAGCCCTGATAATTGCAGAGAATGTTTATAAGGGTATTTCTCGCCAGTTCCAGACTTTCCTCAGCCAGCTTACTAAGCTCGTCCCAGGCGAAAATAATATTATACCCGTCCACAAGAAGATATTCGGGACCCTTCGGAATATAAGCCGATTTATAGGGCTTTTCCGTCTTTTTCTCCCTTTCCGTTTTCATAAGGCTTCGTGGGTCACGCTTAATTTTTCCATAAGTCCGCTCAAAAATCTCAGTAAGCTCCTTATCGTCGTATGATGCTGATGAAGCATATCTTTTAACGGGGACGGGGCTTTCTTCCCTTTTCTCCTTAAGACAGCTTTCAACGTGCATATACTTCGGAACCTCGTTCCATTTTACTGCAAAGCCTGCTCCATGGGCGCAGAAAACGCTGTCGGCAGTATTGTCAAGGTCGGTGTCGGGGTTATAGCCTATAGCCTCAATCACCTTTTCGGGAGTACTGCAGGGATAATAGCCCTTAAAGCTTAAGGAGAGTCTGCCTTTTCCCTTTGTGTAGCCTGCCAGCTCGGTATGATAATCCCTCATAAGGGCAACGGGGGCGCTTCCGCTTATAACCGAAGCCTCGCCCATAGCTTCGGGCGGCGAGAATTCAGCGCCCAACCTCTGCATATCATTCATGGCTCTTCCCAGATTTTCAGTGGGAATTTGCAGTCTGAAATCATACCAAGGCTCAAGAAGAACGCTTTTCGCCATTCTTAGCCCCATTCTTACCGCTCTGTAGGTAGCCTGTCGGAAATCTCCGCCCTCGGTATGCTTTAAGTGGGCTCTTCCGCCCTTAACGGTAATTTTCATATCCGTTATCGGAGAACCTGTAAGCACGCCTATATGGGTTTTCTCCATAAGATGAGTAAGAATAAGCCTCTGCCAGTTTCGGTCGAGGATATCCTCGCTGCAATCAGATTCAAACAGGAGACCGCTTCCCGAAGGTAAGGGCTCCATAAGAAGATGTACCTCTGCATAATGGCGAAGGGGCTCATAATGCCCGACGCCCTCTACTCTTTCGGCTATAGTTTCCTTATATGCAATACTGCCGCTATCGAAGGAAACAAGGTAGCCGAAGCGTTCATTTATCAGCGTACGGAGAATTTCAAGCTGTATTTCCCCCATAAGACGGACGTGTATTTCGCCAAGCTGTTCGTTGTAAGAAACATTAAGAAGAGGGTCCTCCTCCTGGAGCCGCTTAAGCTGGGCTACTGCGGTATGGATATCTACCTTTTCGGGCAGTATTACTCTATAGGAAAGAACAGGCTCAAGCATAGGCTTAACGATATCACGCTCAAAGCCCAGACCCTCCCCGGAATAGGCGGAGCTAAGCCCCGTAACCGCACAAAGCATACCCTGCTCCGCTTCGTCAACGGTCAGGAATTTCGCTCCCGAATATATCCTAATCTGATTTATCTTTTCTTCGGAATTTTCCTTACCGCAGGATACAAGAGACTTAACCTTAAGGCTTCCGCCCGTAATCTTAATATGAGTAAGCCGAGTTCCGTTTTCCTCGGTAATTTTATATACCCTGCCGCCGAAGTTATCCTTTTTTTCCTTTTCGGGGCAGTATTTCTCTACAACTGTAATAAACTCCTTTACGCCGCTAAGCTTAAGAGCGGAACCGAAATAACAGGGATAAATATTTCTTTTCCCGATTTCGTTTCTTATATTTTCCTCGGAAATAACGCCCTTTTCAAGGTATTCCTCCATTAAGCTCTCGCTGCATAAGGCAAGCTCCTCATAGGGCTCATTATCCGAAAAATCGGCAATTCTGTCGCTTAGGGAGGTTTTAAGCCTGTTAAGCAAATCCGCCTTATCGTAGAGCGAAATATCCATTTTATTGACGAAAATGAATACGGGTATATTATAATGAGAAAGGAGCTGCCAGAGGGTTTCGGTATGACTCTGTACTCCGTCAAGTCCGCTTATTACAAGAATCGCCGCGTCAAGAACACTGTAGGCACACTCTGTTTCAGCGGAAAAATCCGTATGCCCCGGAGTATCGAGAAGCGTCAGCTCCGAGCCGCCGTATTTCATAACAGCCTGCTTGGAGAAAACGGTAATACCTCTTGATTTTTCTATTTCGTGGGTATCAAGAAAAGCGTCGCCATGG
>JAEDHF010000047.1 GCA_016297165.1 Oscillospiraceae bacterium
AGGGCTATCGGTCATACGACCGCTGTCCCTTATCCGAAAACAGCGGCTTTTCACTGTTCTGTGAAAAGCTTGATAAGAGCTGTCTCCATTGGGGCAGGGATATGTATAATATTTTCGAGCGACTTTATAATAACTACGAAATTTCCGATATTAAGGATGCCCTTATGGATAACGGCGCACACGGCGCTCTTATGTCGGGAAGCGGAAGCTCGGTTTTCGGCGTGTTTGGCACTTTGGAGGAAGCGGAAAAATGCTTTAAAGCCATTCCCTATGATGAGAAATACGTTGTAAGGGCGTTATAAGAGTATTGTACTTGCAATTTTTCAAAAAATAGTGTATAATAACTATATTGTGAGACTTATGCCGCAGCTTAGCGGCTTTGAGTCGGAATTAAATCCACAAAGGAGGCGTTTATATGCTTATTGTTCATAACCATCTCGGCGGAATAAGATATACGAAGGCTTTTTTCGTTTCCCTTATAAGTAATACCGTGAAAAACTGCTTCGGCGTATCCGCTATGAATCCTGACGGTCCAGTACAGCTTGCTATGGAGAAAATTCCTGCCATAGATAAAAGGCTCGGAAAAAATAAGGGCATAAAGATTAAGGTTGTTGACGGCGGCGTATATATGAGCTTTCATATTTCGGTAATGTTCGGCGTTAACGCTTCTGCAGTAGTTGACAGCATAAAGAATAAGCTTAGCTACGCTATAGAGGAGCAGACTAATTTAAGAGCACAGCAGATTGATATTTTTATCGACGGTCTGACGAAAATCTGATACGCTACATTTCGGCAGGACGCCGTTATCATACAGAACTAAAGGATGTGTCATTTTGGAAATAACCGGTAAGCTCCTTAGAGACGGTATAATTTCGGGAGCCAACAACATTATCAACAATAAGAACGAGGTTGACGAGCTTAACGTTTTCCCCGTACCCGACGGCGATACGGGAACGAATATGTCTATGACCATAAAGAACGCTCTTCCTGAGCTTTCTAAAATGGGGGACGACGTAACGGTTGCTACTGTTTCCTCTGCGGTAGCTTCGGCTATGCTCCGTGGCGCAAGAGGCAATTCGGGCGTTATCCTCTCCCTCCTTTTCAGGGGCATTTCAAAGGGGCTCGCAGGAAAGGTAACCGCAAACGGTAAGGACTTCGCTGAAGCGCTCAACAAAGGCGTTGCTGCGGCTTATAAGTCGGTTATGAAGCCTACCGAGGGAACGGTTCTTACCGTGTCCCGTGAAGCGGCAGAGGCTGCCCTTAGTAAGTCCGGGGAAACCGAGGACGTTATTGAAGTCTTTAATGCTCTTTTAGAAGAGGGTAGGGCTTCCCTTAACCGTACTCCCGAGCTTCTTCCTGCATTAAAGAAGGCAGGAGTTGTTGACGCAGGCGGTATGGGCTTCCTTAAGATTTTCGAGGGAATTTTCGCCGTACTTAAGGGCGAGGGCATTATCGAAAACAAGGAGGCTTCCGAGAAAAAGGAAACCGCTATCGTGAGCAGTAATGCGGCAGGAACCTACGAAACCGAGATAGAGTTCACATACT
Source organism: Oscillospiraceae bacterium (assembly GCA_016297165.1). GTDB lineage: Bacteria > Bacillota > Clostridia > Oscillospirales > Ruminococcaceae > Ruminiclostridium_E. The sequence goes on from JAEDHF010000047.1 coordinate 1,546, forward strand.
GCACAGAATATATCGTAAACAAGAAGGATACCTGCGACGACCCGACGAAGCTCCGCGCTTATCTTGAAAGCATAGGCGACAGTGTTGTGGTTGTTGACGACGATAATATAATAAAGGTTCACGTTCATACCGAGCACCCCGGTAAGGCTATCGAAAAGGGCATTACCTTCGGTCCCCTCACAAGTATGAAAATCGAGAATATGAAGGAACAGCACCGGAGTCAGGTAATTAAGGCGGAAAACGAGGTCAACAGTAAGCTTCCTCCCGTAAAGCCCGAAAAGGAAATCGGCTTTGTTGCGGTAGCTAACGGCCATGGTCTTGAGGCGCTCTTTACGGATTTGGGCGTTGACAGTATTGTCCGTGGGGGACAGACCTCTAACCCCTCTACCGAGGATATTCTTGAAGCGGTTATGGCTACTCCCGCCCATAACGTATTCGTTCTTCCCAACAATAAGAACATCATTATGGCGGCGGAGCAGGCGGTAAAGCTTGCCGACAGGAACGTTATCGTTCTCCAGTCCCGTTCAATCCCACAGGGTATAACCGCTATGCTTGCCTACGACCCTACCGCTTCGGTAAAGGACAACAGCGTAGTTATGACGGCGGCTCTCGATAACGTGGGTACGGGTCTTGTAACCTTTGCAGTCCGTGACAGCGAGGTTGACGACAAGAAGATTAAGCAGGGCGACATTCTCGGTATGGAGAACGGTAAGCTTAACGTTGTTGAAAAGGACCTCACGAAAACCCTCTATAAGGTAACAAAGCATCTGGTTACAGGTACAACCTCATATATAACCGTAATCTACGGCGCCGATGTTTCCGACGAGGACGCTGAAAATGCAGTTAGCTACCTTAAGTCGAAGCTTTCGGACGATATCGAAATTGCTCTTGTTAACGGCGGTCAGCCTGTATATTACTACATTGTTTCTGTTGAATAACAGTATTCCGGGGCTCAGCGGCAATTTTTGCCTCTGAGCCTTACAAATTTCCTTGGGAGGTGAGAAAAATCTACGAAAGCGATAATATAACCTACCTTAAGGGGGTAGGCGAAAAGAGAGCTAAAATACTGAATAAGCTGGGTATTTTTACCGTAGGAGACCTTTTAAGAAGCTTTCCGAGGGATTATGTGGATTTTTCCGAGCCTACCGCTATAAGCGAGCTTAATCCCGAGGAAGCCGCGGTTTTTGCGGGGATTGTTATAAAAAAGCTCCGTCCCTATATTACCCGAAGCTTTTCTATATTCAAGCTTGTGGTTTCCGATAATACGGATAATATTCTTATAACGATTTTTAACAGCAAGTACATTTTCGACAGCCTCGAAGAGGGGCAGGAGTACATTTTCAGCGGTAAAATAAAAGGAACTATCCTGGCTAAGGAATGTCAGTCCCCTGTGTTTATAAGGGCTACGGATAAAAATCTTCTTACCCCGAAATATCATCTTTCCGATGGCATAAGCGCAAAGGTTATGGCTGGCTGCGTGAAAAACGCACTTGAAAAATGCGAGGTTAACGACCTTCTGCCCTTATATATAAGAGAAAGCTACTGTCTTACGGAGTATAAACGGGCGCTTTATGACGTCCATTTTCCTGAAAGCCGTGACAGGCTTATAGACGGGCGGCGGCGGTTTGCTTTTGAGGAAATGCTGACCCTACAGCTTGGAATGAAGCTTATGAAGGGCAGAGGGAAAAAGCTCACCCCCTCTGTTATGACGGAAAAGGATATGTCGGATTTCTTCGGCTCCCTTAGCTTTTCGCCCACCAATGCACAGCTTCGGAGTATAAAGGAATGTATCGGGGATATGGAAAGCGGAAGCCCCATGAACAGGCTTTTACAGGGCGACGTAGGAAGCGGTAAAACCCTTGTGGCGGCGGCGCTTTGCTGTTATGCTGCTAAGAACGGCTATCAGTCTGCCCTTATGGCGCCTACGGAAATACTGGCGGTACAGCATTACAACACCCTCAAAAAGCTTCTTTCTCCCTTAGGAATTTCCGTTGCCCTACTTACGGGCAGTACCGAAAAAAAGCCCGTTTATGCCGCTATAGAAAAGGGGGAGGCACAGGTAGTCGTAGGCACTCACGCTATAATACAAAGCGGAGTAAATTTCAGAAATCTCGGACTTGTTATTACCGACGAACAGCACCGCTTCGGCGTAGGACAGCGGACTCTCCTTTCCTCTAAGGGAACTGCCCCCCACACTCTCGTTATGTCCGCTACTCCTATTCCGCGAACTCTTGCCTTCGTAATATACGGAGATTTAGAGGTTTCGGTACTGGACGAAATGCCGAAGGGAAGAATACCCATAAAAACCTACGGCGTTGACAGCAGCTTCAGAGAGCGTATCTATAAATTTATCCGAAAGCATATCGAAATGGGCTTACAGGCGTATATTGTCTGCCCTCTTGTTGAGGAAAGCGAGGGAGGCTCGGATAAGGCCGCCGCCGTAAAATACTACGAGGAGCTTAAAAAGGGCTACTTTTCCGATATTGAGATAGGTCTGCTTCACGGTAAAATGAAGCAGGCGGAAAAGGACAAGGTTATGACTTCCTTTAAGTCGGGAGAAATAAAGCTCCTTATTTCAACAACCGTTATTGAGGTAGGGGTTGATGTTCCGAATGCGGTTATAATGGTAGTGGAAAATGCGGAGCGCTTCGGACTTTCACAGCTTCACCAGCTAAGAGGCAGAGTAGGCAGAGGTAAGGAACAGTCCTACTGTATTCTTATTACCGACAGTAAGAGCGACTACACAAAGGCTCGTATAGACACAATGGTAAGAACCTCCGACGGCTTCGAAATAGCCAACGAGGACTTAAAGCTAAGAGGTCCGGGAAGCTTTTTCGGCGCAAGACAGCACGGACTTCCCGAGCTTAAAATAGCCGACCTTTCAAACGACGTTCATCTTATTAAGGAAACGCGAGAGCTGGCTGAGGAGATTATAAAGAATGACCCGAAGCTTGAAAATCCCGACCATAAGGGCTTAAAGGCTCTTACGGAGCGGCTTTTCGACACAAGGGATATATACGGGATTAACTGAAGAAGCCCCTCTTGGCAGTATGAAGGCTGTCAAGAGGGGCATTTTGGTTATGAGCTTATGCTTGAAAAGGTTTCGCCGTTTTCTTTTATGGCGGTAAAGCTTTTTCCGTCCTTGCTTATCCTGATTTCTTTAGCTTCAAAGATGGGGGTACACTCCTTTGAAATGTCGAATACGTTAATATCCTCATTTTCAATAATCATATAATCCCCGATAAATCTACAGTCGAAATATCCGCCCGACTGTATCAGGTATAAGTCTTGTGAGCGGTTGCTTTTGTATATCATAACTCTGTCTGTTCTATCGTTTTGAGAGTTAGTATATAAGGAGTAAACATACAGATAGTTGTTTCTTAAAGCTGCGTCAAGAATTTTTCCGAGAACAAACGTTTCATAGTTCTCTTCGCAAATCAAGCGCTCATAATTCGTACCGTTAAACCAATATACCTCGTCGTATTCCTCCTCCTTAGCCATACTCGGATATATACGTCTTATAGCGTAGTAAAAGCCGTCGCTGTCGGTGAAATAATCTATTTCCTGCTCGATAGTGCAGGCTTCGTCGGTTTTCTCATCAAGGGTCGAGTTGATTTCATCAACCCTTTCCGATACAATCCGATAGGCATCGCTACCGTATTTTTCCGTCTCTAAGCCGCTCATATAGCGTTCAGCCTTAGTAAATTTCCATTTATCGTCTTTTTTCTCGAAATAGAGGGTGAAATACTGGAGTTCCGGTTCTGAATCGGCGTTGCCTATAGTATCCATACGGACATATTGCTGCGTGAGAACTAATCTGTTTTCTTGAATGATACTGTTTGCATAAAGATTTCCGCATTCTCGGGTAATGCTTGAGGCTGTTATCCAGTCTGTTCCGTCAAGAGTTATTTTCGTCGTTTCCCGGGGCAGTTCAAAGTCTGTAAGCTGCTTTATTCTGAGGTAGCCGAGATAGCTTATTTTGCCTGTGGAAGCCATAATACTGCTGTCGTAAGCGTCAGCAGGAGCTTCTCTTTCGTAGCAGAAGGAATAGTTTTTCTTTTCAATCGGTCCGCCCACGTCGGTATAGTGGTAAAGGCGGTCGGGCTCGTCTGTGGGAATATAGAAGCATTCACGAAGACCGCCTTTCATTCCTACCATATAATCGCCGCTTTCGCCGCTGTAAAAGCCTTCTAAATAGTGCCAGTAGTTATCAACAGGACCGAAGCAATCCTTTCCGTAGGTAAGGTAAAGAACCTTTTCTTCGCTCCTGTCCTCACAGTTTATCCACCTGCCGTAGAACTGCTCCTCAAAAAGGGATAAATCCTTGTCGAGCTCTCTTGTGAAAAGCGCTTCGGGAAGATAGTCGGCTTCCTCCTTTATAGTCTCTGTTGCAATTGTAGTTTCTACGGGAGTTCCCATAGTAACCGTGGTTTTAGATGCGTCGTTATCCTCTGTATTGTCGGCAGTTATCGTAATTGCAGGATCATCTATAATATAGGTAGTTTTAGGCGTATCAGTAGCATCTGTTACGGTAGTAGTAACGACAGCTGTTTGCTTTGTAATTGTGGTAGATTCAGCAATATACATATTATCGGTTGAAGTTTTTGTTTCAGTTGCGGGAGGAAGTGTGTTACTGGTCTGCGAGGGCTTTATATCAATGCCTCTTGTACTTGCGATAATTACCGCGGTAAGGGCGAGCCCCCCAACCAAAGCCAGTCCTGCCGCAATACCGTATATTGCCTTATGCTCATTTTTCTTCTTTTCGGGTATTTTAAGAAGAACAGGGGCGTATTGCTTTATGTTTTCCTCATGCTCCGCCAGCTTTTCCGCCGTTTCCCTTATGTATTTCTCATCAAGGTTATCCATTGTCTCGTTCCAGAAGCTGTCGTCCTTTTTCATATCGTAACCCCCTTTTCTTCAAGATAAACCCTTAAATCTCGTCTTATTCTGAGAAGCCTCGTCTTAACCGCCGATTCGCTCATTCCGAAGCTTTTCGCAATATCTGCCATAGAAAGGTTAAAGTAGTATCTGGCGGTAAAAAGCTCCCGGCTCTTTCGGCTTACTCCCGAAAGATAGGCGTTTATATGCTCGGCAAGCTGCTTGCTGTCGAAGGCGGCTTCTACCGTAGAGCAATCGGATAAAAGCTCGTTAAGCTCCTCATAGGGGCAGCCCTCTGTATTTCGCTTAAGCCTGTTATAGGCGGTTATTGCAGTATTTCTCACTATCTTAAAAAGATAACAGCAAAGAGAATCGGGCTTCGTTGGCGGAATAGTATTCCATAGCTTATAGTAGGCTGTGTTTACACATTCCTCGGCGTCCTCGTGGTTTTTAAGTATTGCTCCTGCGATTTTTCCGCAGGTAATTCCGTATTTTCTGCCTGTTTCCTCGATAGCTCGTTCAGAGCGTAGGTTAAACAGCTTTATTATCTCCGTATCCTCCATATTCTTCCCTCCCTCTATAATAGAAGACTACTGTTTCAGAAAAAAAGTTACATTTTCTGAAATGTAAAGTGACATTAGCTATAATTTGCGGAAATTCCTATCCCACCTTGAAAAATCCTGCCTTATATGCTATAATAAGGCAGAATTTACGAAAATCCGAAAGGAAAACCACCCATGAATTTTTGTGATACATACTCTTATCGTAAGCTGTTCTGTGACGGCTGGGAATTTTTTAAAGCCCCCTTCGGCTCGGAGTATTCCGAAAGCTTTGATTTCAAGCAGGTTGATATCCCTCACGACTGGCTGATTTATGATACAAATAATCTATATGAAACCTCTACGGGCTGGTACAGAAAGCAATTCAGCTACGAGAAAATAGAGGGCATACGCACATATATCCGCTTTGACGGCGTTTATATGGACAGTACCGTTTATGTCAACGGCGAAAGGGCGGGAGAATGGAAATACGGCTACTCTGCCTTTATGCTTGATATAACCGATTTTATCCGAAGCGGAGAGAACGTTGTAACAGTTCGTGTGGACTATCGTTCGCCTAATTCACGCTGGTACTCCGGGGCAGGTATTTACCGTAAGGTGTGGCTTTGTGAAAGCCCCGAAATACGCTTCGGAAATGACGGAATCTATATTGCTGCGGAAAAGAAGGGCGAAAACTGGGAAGTTTCGGTTTCGGCGGAGATACTCCGTCCCGAGGGAGCTTCCGTTACGGGAATAAGGGTAAGGAACACAATTCTCGATAAGGATAAAAGAGCGGTTTCTTCCTATGAATCGGATATCTGCGCCGCTGATATTTCCTGTATTCCCGTAGCAGTAAGAGAAAAGGGCGCGGCTTATTCCCTTACTACCCATATTATGAGGGTGGAAAATCCGGAGCTTTGGGACATTGAGAAGCCCTGCCTGTATGAAATGGTATCGGAAATAATTTGTAACGGAGACATTACAGAGCGGATAAGTCAGACCTTCGGCTTTCGTACTATAGAGTTTACAACGAATAAGGGCTTTTTCCTTAACGGCCGTCACCTTAAGCTTCACGGCTCCTGTGAGCACCACGATAACGGCTGTCTCGGGGCAGTATCAAATAAAGCGGCAATCAGGCGCAGATTCGGAAAGCTTCGGAAAATGGGCGTTAATGCAATCAGAACCTCCCATAATATGCCTTCCGAGGAGCTTATGGAATGCGCTGATGAAATGGGTATGCTTATTCTTTCCGAGGGCTTCGATATGTGGGAGCGGCCTAAGACAGACTACGACTACGGGCGCTTCTTTAACGAATGGATAGAAAGGGATGTGGCTTCATGGGTACGCCGCGACAGGAATCACCCCTCCATTATCGGCTGGAGCATTGGCAACGAGATTTACGATGTTAATGCCGACGAAAGAGGGCAGGAGGAAACCTCCATGCTTAAGCGGCTTGTTGAGCTTTATGACCCGAAGAGAAACGGCTATGTAACCTTCGGCTCCAACTATATGCAGTGGGAAAATGGGCAGAAATGCGGCGATATTCTTAAGGTAGTAGGCTATAACTACGGCGAACGGCTTTACTCCGAGCATCACGAAAAGCATCCCGACTGGATGATATACGGAAGCGAAACCGCCTCGGTAGTACAAAGTCGGGGAATCTATCATTTTCCCCTTTCTAAGACTGTTTTAGCGGACGACGATGAACAATGCTCCTCGCTGGGAAACAGCTGCACAGGCTGGGGCGCTAAGAATACCGAGGACTGTATTATAAAGGACAGGGACGCTGAATTTTCTGCAGGACAGTTTATCTGGACAGGTTTCGACTATATCGGCGAGCCTACTCCCTACAGCACCAAGAATTCCTATTTCGGCCAGTTCGACACGGCAGGCTTCCCGAAGGACAGTGCCTATGTATTCCGTGCTGAATGGACGGATTATAAAACCGCCCCCTTTGTGCATATTTTTCCCTATTGGGATTTTAACGAGGGAATGGCGGTTGATGTGAGAGTTTGCTCAAATGCACCCAGGGTAGAGCTTTTCTTTAACGGCGAATCAAAGGGCGCTTTTGATATTGACCACAAGCAGGGAAAACAGCTTACCGCCGACTACATTATACCCTATCGAAGGGGTGAGCTGAAGGCGGTTGCTTATGATGAAAAGGGTAGTATTATAGCCGAGGATATAAAGCGTTCCTTCGGCGATACGGCAAGGCTTGAGGTTGAAGCGGACAAGACCGTGCTTAAAGCGGACGGAGAGGACCTTATCTATCTTGAAGTCTCTGCTGTTGACGAAAAGGGAACCTTCTGTGCCAACGCAAATAATCGTGTAAATGTAAAGGTTGAGGGCGCAGGGCGGCTTATGGGGCTGGATAACGGCGACAGCACCGACTACGACCAATATAAAGGCACTTCGCGCAGACTTTTTTCGGGAAAAATGCTTGCGGTTATCGGGGCGACGGATAAAACAGGCGATATAAAGGTAACCCTGACTTCGCCGGGTCTTCCCGAAAGCGTTATTACGCTGAAAGCGGTAAGTGCGGATTATGAAAGGGGCATTTCTTCAAGGGAAAATGTCGCCTTCGCCGAAACAGAATGCGGCAGGAATGATGAAATCCCTGTAAGGAAAATCGAATTCTGCGCTGAAAGTCTCGTATTCACGGAGGATAAGCGTGAAATTACCGTTTCCGTTAAGGTTTATCCGGAGAATTCGGATTACAGGAACGAGATAGAGTACAGAGTCACAAATGAAACAGGAATACCCACGAATATGGCAGACTGCACCGTAAATAAGGATAATACGGTTACATTAAAGGCGAGGGGAGACGGCGAATTCTATCTTCGTGCATTATGCAAAAACGGAACAAATCGTTACCACGTTATGTCGGTGCTGAAATTTGCGGCAAGAGGCCTCGGAAGCGCTCTTACCGACCCCTATAACTTTGTTACGGGGGGACTTTACACAAGGGCAAGCGAAAATATCTCCAGCGGTATAGAACGGGGAGTAGGCTTCGCCTTCGGGGGTGAATCATGGGCAGCATACGACAATATCGACTTTGGCGCCGTAGGCTCGGATACTGTTACGGTATCAATATGGGCGAATACAAACGACCCTGTTGATGTGCGCTTTTATGACGGCATTCCCGATGAGGGCGGAAGGCTCCTCGGAAGCTATAAATACCATAAAAAGCCAGAGTGGATGGTATTTAAGGAGGAGACCTATAAGCTGCCTTACCGTCTTAAGGGGGTAAAAACTCTTTGTATTGAAACGGACTGCGGCTATCAGCTCAAGGGCTTTCGCTTTATAGAAAAAAAGCGTGAATTTGATGTGAATTATGCCGCCGAAGCAGAGCAAATCTACGGCGACAAATTTACGACAGGCCACAGGGAAGTAACAGGAATCGGAAACAATGTTATGCTCGATTTCGGAGAGTTCGATTTTTCCGAAAGACAGCCGCAAAAGCTTATCATAAGCGGAAAATCGCCGCTTCCTCTTAACAGCATTCACCTTATTCTGAGCGGCGGCGAGGGCGAAGAACGAATTATCTGCGAATTCGGTACTGATAACAACCTTGAATATTCCGAGAGGATATTTGACCTCAAAAACGTCAGCGGAAGGAAAAAGGTTTCCTTTGCGTTCCTTCCCGGAAGTAATTTCGATTTCAACTATTTCAGATTCGTATAAGAAAATAATTCAAAAAGGCAATACCGCATTTTCGGCATAAGCGTCAGCCGATAAGTGCAGAGCTGAGCCATAAGCGTCGAACAATTATAAAAAACGCCGTAAAAGCCAATATATTAGGCTTTTACGGTGTTTTGTGTTAAGGATACCGGGTATTATTTTCCGTAGAACGGGCTAAGTACCTCACGGTTTGTACCATAGAAAATATCGTCCTTTCCCGATAAAAGGCGGCAGATTTTCTCAATACGATCCCAGTTTCGGTCAACTTCGAATTCGTAGCTGTGACCCCAGATATAAAGCATTTTCGGCTCCGTCATTTTCTCAGGGGCGAGAGCGAGAAAATCCTCTATGTACTGAAAAGCGTTGGGGTCGCTGTGATGCATAGCTGCGTCCAGGGTAAGAAGATGTGAAGGCGTTGCTGCGCCGCAGGTGCTGCCTGTTGTACGGGCATATTTTATGCCGCATTCCTTAAGAATAGATACGATACGCTGGTCATAGGCTCCGTAGGGGTAAGCCATTCCGTCAATTTTACAGTTAAACATACGCTCAAGGTTTTCCTTATCGAGAAGAACCTCGTTTCTTACCGTGTCGTCGTCCCACTCTGTAAGATTAGCGTGGGTAAGACAGTGAACTGCAATCTCATGCCCCTTATATAGTTCGGGAAGTCCCATTCCGTTCATTCTATGGACTTCTACGTCGCCATTCTGGAAATAATTGGCTTCGGTCATTATTCCGCTGTTGAGATTGAAGGTGCATTTCAACCCGTATCGGTTAAATATCTCAACCAGTTTTCTGTCAAAAACAATGCCGTCGTCATAGCTGAAGGTTACCGCTTTCATTTTTCCGTTCCACATAATAATACCTCCGAAGTATTGATAATTAGTGCGTGCAGGGTAACTGTCCGCAGGACAGTTACCCCTCAAAGCCTGAAAAGCAGGCTTTGAGTTGGCTTAAAATCGTACTTTGTGTGATTTTAAGCCCCACGCACTACTTGATGTCAAGCTCATTTCGTCCCAAGGGACGAACTAAAGTGCAAGG
>JAEDHF010000048.1 GCA_016297165.1 Oscillospiraceae bacterium
TTCTTTGATTTTTTATAAAAATCCTTGCACTTTAGCAACTTCTGAAAGGCTTTTTCATTATTTTAAAGCCTTTCAGAAGTTGATGAGCAGACATTAAGTAGTAATAAGAAAGACGCCCCGATTTGTGTTCAAATCGGGGCGTAGTTTATGAAACGAAATATGCTTATTGACAAAATTTCGGGAGCGTGCTATAATATATTAGGAAACGTTCGTTAGCTAACAGCGTTTTTATTATTGAAACCGAGTTATTCCGAAAGCCTGAGGGTGAATTATGAAAGCAGTATTACTTAACGATAAACAAAGAGATAGGATAATTAAGACGGTAAAGCCTTCCGCCTCCGATTATTATTCTTATCAGAATCTTAATCTTCTTACCGCCGTATATGACGAGGAAAAGGATATCTATCTTACCCTGTCCCGTTATATGTCGTCGGCGATAACGAGAATTGGAGATAACTTCGACGATTATAGCTTTGTGCTTCTTACTTCTACGGGGTGCTATACGGTAAGCTGTCAGGAGAGAGCGGGGGAGTATTTAGGGGTGTTCAGCCCCTTACCCTTAATCATACCAAAAGGTAAAATCGAGGATATGATAAGGTTTTACGACGAAAGCTTTTCCGAACGCAGAGTCCTCGGAAAGGAAGCGGAAAAGGATATTGACAGGGGAGATAAATCCTATACGGAATGGTATCTTGAAGGTTATTTTTCCGAAAAAGGTCAGAATAACGAAAATAACGGCAAAAAGGCGGATGAAAAGTCAGGGAAATTCTGTTTGTCCGCCATAATATGCTTTGCTTTTGCAGCGGCTTCTCTTATAATAGGAGCGTCCTATCACGATTACAGAATGCATCCCGAAAATGCGGCAAATTACAATCTCGGCGTTTCTATGGGCATTATTATGATAATCGCCTTCGGAGTTTTCCTTCTGACAGGAATTGTCATTTTAGTTCTCGGAAAAAGAAATAATAATGGACGAAAATAGTCCCTTAGTACTGAACAACAAAACCTCTTAAGGCGGCCTTAATATGCATAATAACAAATACTGACCCGAAATAGCTTTTTTCGGGTCGGTATTGTTTATCCTATTGATTGTCCGTTGTAAATGACGGAGAATTACCCCTGCCCGAAGGCATATTTCCGGGATTCTCGGGCACAGAAGTATCTTCGGGATTTTCGGAAGCCGGGTCGGATTCGTTACGCCAATCCCTGCCGCCCGAATTGCCCTTATCCATACCGTCGAAGCCGCCCTTTTCGCTGCCTGCATTCATGGTACCCATATCGGAAAGGGATATTCCCGAAGCGTCGATAAGAGTGGAGCCGTCTGCGTTCTGTCCGTCGGTGGTTGAGGGGATAGTGCCGTTAAGCTGTGCCCTTACGCTTTCTGTACGAAGCTCGCAGAACTGACGGAGAGTATCAACGCCCGTGGTGAACTCGTCGTAGGTACAGAATTTTGTGGGGTCCCTTTCTACGTAATCAGATATGAGCGCTGCTGTTTTATCAATAATAGACGCTATATCTGTCTGCTCAATAAACTCGGAAAAATACCTGTGATAAAGCTCGGTATATTCCTCGCAGCTGAATATCCAGCCTACCATGGGACGGTCGTTTACATCTCCGGATACAGGGCTGTCTATAGCTGCATTAACTTCGCTGTCCCCGTTTCCGCCCCGGAAGGTGCCGAAGGCGAGGTTATAATCCCAGGGTATCATAGACAGCACGCCCTCTTCCTCGTATAGGTAATAGTTATGAATTATGGAGCCTGTGTAGCTGTCGCCGTTTCTGACATAGTTATGCACTACGAAATAGCGGATAACCTCGTTTATATTCACAACGCTTTCAAGGCTTACAGTCCAAGGGCTTCGAAACAGAAGCGGTATATGACGGAAAAAGCGGAAGAGACTACGCCGAGCTTGGGATATACGACCTGCTGATACTGGACGTTATGATGCCGGAAATGGACGGCTACGAGGTAGCGAGACGAGTCCGTGCACACCGCTGCTCTACGCCTATACTTATGCTTACTGCTAAATCAGGTCTTGAGGACAGAATCGAAGGTCTTAACGCAGGAGCAGATTATTACCTCACAAAGCCCTTCGACTCCAGGGAGCTTCTAGCCTGCGTAAACGCTCTTCTGCGGCGGCAGGGCGCACAGGTAAACGAGCTTTCCTACGGAAATACATCTCTTGACCTTGAATCGGGTAAGCTGATTTGCGGAAGTAAAAGCGTAAGGCTTTCGGCTAAGGAATTCGATATAATGCGGGTGCTTATGCAGGCAAAAGAAAACAACGTTTCGAAGGAAACGCTGCTTACGAAGGTATGGGGATATGAATCTAATGCCGTAGAAAATCATGTTGAGGTATATGTGGGCTTCCTGCGTAAAAAGCTGTCGGGTATAGGCTCGGATATACGGATTGAGGCTATACGAAGGCTGGGCTATCATCTGGAGGCAGGAAACAATGATTAAGCGATTAAGACGGAATTTCATTATCGTAAATATGGCGATAGTTACGGTAATGCTTGCTGTAATTTTAGGGCTGGTGCTGTTTTTTACAGGGTCGAATATGGAACGGGACAGCGTGCAGCTGCTTCGTACCGCTTCGATGAGACCGATGCAGCATGATATGCGAGACGACGCTCCGCATAAAATGCCGCCCTTTGTATTTACGGTTTACAGAACTCCCACTAATGAATATGCCGCTATGGGAAGCGAGGTAATTGATTTCTCGGATAGCGATTTGCTGTCGGAAATATTTAATAGGGCAGTAGGAGCGAAGGCAGAAACCGGTGTTCTTGAAGAATACTCCCTTCGCTTTCAGATAAGCCGTGAGCCTATGAAAAATGCCGTTTATTTTATAGATATTTCGGCGGAAAAAGAAACCCTCCGCCAGCTTACCTATACCTGCATTTTTATAGCGGTAATAAGCTTCGGAGTATTTCTGATAATAAGTATTATTCTTGCACGCTGGACAGTAAAGCCTGTAGAAACCGCCTGGGAACAGCAGAAGCAATTTGTTGCCGACGCTTCCCACGAGCTTAAAACCCCTCTTACCGTTATTATGACAAATGGGGAAATGCTTCTTGAAGGTAATCCTTCTCCCGAGAAAAGAACGCAGTTCACAGGGAATATCCTTATAATGGCAAAACAGATGAGAGGGCTTATTGAGAGCCTTCTTGAGCTCGCCCGAAGCGACAATAATTCAAAGGAAGAGGTCTTCGCTAAAACGGATTTCAGCAGTCTTGTTTCGGAAGCATTGCTGCCCTTCGAGCCTCTTTATTTTGAAAAGGGACTGGAGCTGTCAGCCGAAATACAGGAGAACATAGCCGTTTTGGGCGACAGCGCTTCGCTTTTACGCCTTACGGATATCCTTCTGGATAACGCTATGAAATATTCCTATCCGGGTACGGCGGTCAGGGTAAGCCTAAAAAGGCAAAGGGAGTGCTGCATTCTGTCGGTGGAAAGCCATGGGGACACCCTTTCAGGGGCGGACCTGAAGAATATTTTCAAGCGCTTTTACCGTGTAGATAAGGCGAGAAGCATGAATCACAGCTACGGTCTCGGACTTCCGATAGCGGAGAGTATCGTAGAGAAGCATAAGGGAAAAATAAGAGCAGAGAGCGTAAGCGGCGTAAATACCTTTCGGGTAAGGCTGCCGCTGGCGTAAATGCGGTTATATTTTTATTTGCGGCGGGATTTTCCTGCCGCTTTTTTTATAAGCTTATCGCTTTTTACCACAAGTATGTCGCCCTCCTCGGCGGCGATAGTATCGTTCGGTATCAGGGTAAGATTATCACGGATAATTACTATCACGTTCATACCGAAATCCTCCGCTATTTCTGATGCGTTAAGTCCCGTAAGACCGCTTTCCTTCGTAACGGATATCTCTCCGATAGAAGAAATATCGTTGAATTTTACGAGGGAATTCTGCTTTTTTGAGTAATGCTCAACAAAGCCTGCGCTTATGATACCTGTAGGAATAGCTACAACTCCTACGCCGAGAAAGGCTATTATAATGCCCATAATCTTACCTAAAACCGTAACGGGATAAATATCACCGTAGCCAACGGTAAGAAGCGTCGCCATACTCCACCATATTCCCGAAAAAGCGTTCTCGAAAACCTCGGGCTGGAATTCATGCTCCACATTATAGATACCGATAGAGGAGGCAAGCATTAGTACAACGATTATGAAAAGGGAGGAAAAAATCTGGTTCTTTTTCTCCTTTAGTACGGAGGTTATTACACTGAAGGAGTCGTGCTGTGCATTTATTCTGAAAAGATGGAAAATGCGGACGACACGCAGCATTCTGAAAAGCACAAAGCCCGAAAGGAAGAAGAAGGGGAGAATCGTAAGTAGGTCAACAATTCCGTCGTAGGATATCAGGAATTTAAGTATTGCACGTCCTCTTTTTACGTCCTTGTAGAGCAGGTCGGCTGTCCAGATACGAAGAGCGTATTCGATACAGAATATTATAACCGTAACAAGCTCAATAACCTTACAGGCAGGATGCAAAAATGCCATCTGACTGAAGGTTTCAACAAACATAGCGGTAATATTAAGGATAATTACGACGGAAATAAGAATATCGAAGCTGCGGCTCGGAAGGTCCTCCTTGTTTCCTATCTGTATTATATCGAAAATACGTTTCTTAATTGTTTTTATCATAGATTTTTAAAGAATATCCTCTGTAATCTGTAGGGGGGTAATACGATTTTTCTTAAGTATTTCGTCAACAGAATATCTGTCGATAAATTCCTTTTTAAGGCCGTAGTTGTAAACCCTCATATCCGAAGAGCCGTAGAAGCGTGTTATCTTTTCGCCGAAGCCGCCGTCAAGACTTCCGTCCTCAAGGGTTACCACCTTTGTGTGGGTCCTTTTAAGCTCCTCCAGCATTTTTGTATCAATGCCCGTAATATATCTTGGGTTGATAAGGGTAGGTGCGGCGCCTGTCTTTTCCGCAATCATATCAGCAAGCTCTTCGCCAATCCGGTAGAAGTCGCCGAGAGCGATTATTGCGATATTTTCGCCCTGTCGTGTGATGCGGTATTTGTTTAGCTCGCTGTAGTCGGTATCAACCGTACTTTCGGAATGGATAACCCCGTTACAGGGCACTCTTATTGCCACGGGATATTTATCCTGCTCAATGCTCCAGTCGAGCATAGCAAAATATTCTTCGCAATTAGTAGGCGCAAGATAGACGAGGTTCGGTATATTGGACATCATCGGGATATCGTAAATTCCGAGATGGGTAATATCGCTCATTCCATATACCGAAGCGGTATTTACAAGAAGGGTAGCGGAATTACCGTTTATGCAAAGGTCCTGTGAAATCTGGTCATAGGTTCTCTGGAAAAAGCTTGAATGGGTGGCGAAAACGGGCTTTCCTCCGTTTTTTGCAATTCCCGATACCATAGCTACGGCGTGTTCCTCGGCGATACCTACGTCAACGAACTGTTTTCCCGCTTTCTTTCGCTTATCCTCGGTAAAGCCGATATTCGTGGGAACGGCTGCAACAACCGTAACCACCGTCTTATCCGCCTTCATTTTCTTAAGCAGATAGTCGCAGGTCATACTGCCGTAATCCTCGCCCTCCCGGGAATAAATATCCTTTCCCGTTTCAATATCGAAGGGCATGTGCCAATGCCAGCTTTCCTTATTCTTTTCGGCGGGAGCGTAGCCCTTACCCTTCTCTGTGCATATATGCAGGACGACGGGGTGGTCGATATCCTTAACCTTTTTAAAAGCTTCGATAAGCTTTCCGATATTATTTCCCTCGGAAACATAGAGGTAATCCAGTCCCATAGCCTTAAAAAGATTACATTCACAGCTTCCGTCAGACTCACGGAGCGCTTTCAGGTTCTTATAAAGACCGCCGTGGTTTTCCGCAATCGACATATCGTTATCGTTAACTACTATTATAAAATTGCTTTCAAGCTCGGCGGCGAAATCAATACCCTCGAGAGCCTCTCCGCCGCTTAAGGAGCCGTCTCCGATAACGGCGATAATATTCTCCTTGTCTCCCTTTAAATCCCTTCCCTTAGCGAGACCGCAGGCAAGGCTTACCGAGGTTGAGGTGTGGCCAACATTAAAGAAATCATGGTCGCTTTCCTCGGGATTCGTATAGCCCGAAATGTCGCCAAAATGCTCGTCGAGGTAGAAAGCGTCCTTGCGTCCTGTGAGGATTTTATGGGTATAGGACTGATGGGATACATCATAGACTATTTTATCCTTCGGGGAGTCGAAAACGTAGTGGAGAGCGATTGTAGCTTCGACAAATCCGAAATTGGGTCCGAAATGACCGCCCTTTTTTGAAAGACGATTCATAAGCCCCTTCCTTATTTCTTCCGCTAATGCTTCCAGCTCGGCTATAGTCATATTCTTAATATCTTTGGGTGAATTTATTTTCTCGATATACATTTCAATACTCCTTTACTTCCTTTGCATTTCTGTTATTAAGCGTGAGTTACCGATTTATTATACCATAATTCCCCTAAAAAAGCAACAACGACAAAAGGATATGCTGTCTATGATATCATAATGTCCGTTGCCGGGTCTTGCTATGTCCTTGTATGTCCCCGTATTCTGTGTTAGCCTTTATTATGCAGTTTAACCGCTGCGGAAAGGAGAAAATTATATGTCCATAAAAACAGACGGCTTAAATCTTACTCTCCCCTGTGGTGACAGCGCAGAAATCGCAATAACCCCCTGTTTCGGCGAGAGCGAGGAGCCATATTTCCTGGGAGAGGGCGAAAGCATTGTATTTACGGTAGAAACCACCGACCGAAAGAGGGCGGTAATCGAAAAAACCGCCAACGAACAGGACGAAACGGGGGCGGTAAGCTTCTTCCTCTCTCCCTCGGAAACGGATTTGCCCAGGGGAAGCTACTGCTATACGGCGAAGCTCATCGGCGCAGAGGGCGAGCTTATCGATACTTTTATCGGGGGCGTAAGTCCTGCCGCCTTTTATGTAAAGTGAGGCGGCTATGGAGACGAGAATAAAGGGAACGGTTTCGGGCAGCGTCCATGTAGGCGGCGGTATTTCAACGAGGGCGGGGCTTAAAGGCTTCGTCGGGAAAAGTAAGGGCGAAGCGCCCGTCTATACCGGAGAATATGAGGTCACGCCGAAGGTGTACGAGGAAACCGTCCTGCCCACAAAGGACAAGCGGCTAACCGATAACGTTTCGGTCAGAAAAATTCCGCAGTACGAGGTCAGCAACCAAAGCGGCGGAGAAACTTTAATAATAGGAGATGAATATTATGGCAGTTAACAAGGTTATTATCGGCAACGAGGTCAGGCTCGACCTTACGTCCGACACGGTTTCGGCAGACAAGCTTTTAAGCGGCATTACTGCCCACGACAAGTCGGGCGAGAAGATTACGGGTACCTGTAATTTCGATATTGATTCTTCGGAAGCTACGGCGGCGGTGGCAGAGGTTCTTTCCGGTAAGTCCTTCGCCGCAAGGGGCGAAATGCTTACGGGAACGATGCCCAATAATGGCTCGGTTTCGGGGGCAATTACCGAAAAAGCACAGGAATACCCTATCCCTATGGGCTTTCACGACGGCAGCGGAAAAGTTTCTATCAACAGCACCGAGCAGGCAAAGCTTATTCCTGCAAATTTAAAGCAGGGCGTTGAAATTCTCGGAGTTACGGGCTCCTATTCGGGCGAGGCGGTAAAGGCTCACAGTAAGAACGTAACCCCCTCTTTATCGGCGCAGACCGTTCTTCCCGACAGCGGCTACGACTACCTTTCACAGGTTACAGTCGCTGCAATTCCCATAACCGAAACCGAAAACAGCGCAGGGGGAATTACCCTTAAGGTAGGAGGTTAATATGGCAGTAAATCAGGTTATTGTAGGCGATGAGGTTAAGCTTGACCTCACTGCCGATACCGTTTCGGAGAATAATCTGCTTGCAGGCGCAACCGCCCACAATGCGGCAGGAGAGCCGATTACGGGAGCGGTAGTAGTTGCGCCTATCGACAGTGAGCTTAGCGAAACAAGCGAAAATCCTGTGCAAAATAAAGCGGTTTTTGTGGCTCTTAGCGAAAAAGCTTCTTCCTCTCATTCTCATTCGGTGGCTGATATAAGCGATTTTCCTGAGATACCTACTGGAGATGGCGGAGAATTCACAATAATAACAGGCACGTATGTCGGCACTGGCTCTTCACAAGTTATTGACTTAGGATTTGAACCAGAAGCTGTTTTTGTCTGTGCTGCAACAAGCAGTGTTAACTCTGTTGATTATATGCCTTTCTTTGCTTTGAAAAACTCCCCTGCAAGTTATCAGGACAGTAAATATACCATATTAAGTGTTGTAACCAACGGATTTATACCCCATATATTTTCGGGTAACTACGTTCAAAACCTTAATAGAAGGGGATGTCCATATAATTATATTGCATTGAAAGGAGTTCAGATATGATAATTAACAAAATCACAAAGTCTTATGTCGAACGCTTTGACAAGCCAAACGAAAACTGGGCGACCGATAAAGCGGCGTATTATCTTGTTGACAGCAATTCGGAATTTGCAGCTAAAATAAGAGAAAATTCCCCATTTTTCGATTTCGTTCTTGATGATAACGGAAATTTAGTCGATGTTACACCAACAGAACGACCACCCGAGCCCGAGCCCGAGCCTACTCTTGAAGAAAAATTAGCGGAGCAGGCGGAAACAATATCTATGCTTACCGAATGCGTTCTCGAGATGAGCGAGTATGTATATCAGTAAAATTTTATGCAGAATTATATTCGGAAAGGAGGGTGAAACGATGATGGCTATGCTTTGGGCACAGCAGATTATGCTCGGCAAGAAAACCTTTGTACAGGTGCCGAGACTGCTTAAGGAAAAGGTTAAGGAAATCCTTATCGACAGCGGTTGCGAGGATTTAATCACAGAATAAGGAGTACATAAATGGACGGACAGGAAAAAGAGATGTTCGAGAGAATAACGGCGGTTGAGAGCTCGCTGAAATCCCTGCATAAGCGAGTGGACCATATCGAGGAGCTCGTTGAGAGCGTGCAGAAAATGACGGTGGAGCTCCAGCACATGAGAGAGGACATCAACAAGGTAGCCGAAAAGGTGGACGAAATCGAGAAGAAGCCGGCGAAGAACTGGCAGACTATCGTAACGGGCTTGATTTCGGCGGTTGTCGGCGGCGCAGGGGCTTTAATCGTGGAAAAGCTGATAGGAGGCTAAATGTTCAGGGTTTCTTTCGAGCGAAACCCACGGAAAAAGCCGAAGAAGAAAACCGAATTTTCGAAAAAATGGCTCGTCGCCTGTATTGCTACAAGCGTAGCGTTTACGGCGGCGAGCTACGTTCTTTCGGCATTTGATAAGCAGCCCCTTGAAACCCTTTCGGGTACGATTATCGAAACCCTATGGGGTGCAAGCGGCGTTTCTTTTATCGGTTATGCGGTTCAGAACAGCGCCCGGGCTTTCGCTTTTAAAAAGCTCAATTTTAACGAAAAGGAAAATGAAAATGATAGTGAACGGAATTGATTTAAGCTTTCTGCTTGCAGTAATCGGAGCGCTTACACTCTGTACCAACGTGGTGACCGAGGTGTTGAAAAAGTCACTGAAAAACTTTCCTGCACAAATAACCGCCTTCATCGTCGCCATGACGCTGACGGTGGCGGCGTTTTTCGCTTATGCGGCAGTTGCCGAAATTGCCGTTGAATGGTATATGGTGGCAGGAGCGGTAGTAGCAGGCTTTTTCGTAAGCTACGGGGCACAGTTCGGCTTCGATAAGCTTAAGGAAGTTATCGAAAAATTCAAGGGGGTAAAGTGATGTATACGAATAAGGGACTTGTAAGGCACGCCGAAAAGGCGCTTGCAGACAAGACAAGGTATATGTGGGGCGGAATATATCGTCCTATTACCGAGAATTATATCCAGCAGTTATACAAGATTTACGGCAGTAAGCAGTACCCCGACAGCCGTATTACTGCCCTAAGAAGCTACATAGGCAAGGGCTATTACGGCATTGACTGCGTGGGGCTTGTTAAGTCCTACTACTGGAGCGGTAAGGCGGAGGGCGGAAAGGGCTCTCCTAACTACGGCAAGGCAGGCTACCCCGATGTAAATGCAACCGCTATGTTTAATGCCGCTAAGGAAAAGGGCACAATCGACAAGCTTCCCGAAATCCCCGGACTTGTTCTTTACAGCACCAAGCACCCTCACGTAGGGGTCTATATCGGCGGCGGCTACGTTATCGAGAGTACCCTTTCGGCAAGGGGCGACGGGGTTACAAAGGCGAGGGTTTCCGACTGGTCGGGCTGGACACATTGGTTTAAGTGCCCCTATATAGCCTATGAGGAAGAAGCTCAGAGCGAGAGTAAGCCCGAGACGAAGCCTACAAGCTCAGCTGTAAAGGTGGGCGATAAGGTAAAAATCAAGGCTACTGCCGCCTACTATTCGGGTAGTAAGATTAAGATACCCGAGGTTTGTAAGGGTAAGCCTTATACCGTTCAGAGGGTCAGCGGCGAGAGGGTGCTGCTTAAGGAGATTTTTAGCTGGGTGGATAAGGGGGATTTGGAGAAATGAAAAGGCGGGGCAGTTTGAGGCTGCTCCGCTTTTTTTATTTCCGCTGAATTCAGTCTTTTTTTCTGTAGTCCTTCGGAAGAATCCCGGTTACGCTTTTAAAAGCCTGAGTAAATTTACTCTGATTCTCATATCCCACCTCAGAGGAAATCTCCGAAACGGATATATCTGTTGCCGTGAGATACTCCATAGCCCGTTTAATACGATATTCCTTCATATAGGCGGCAATAGATTTTCCGAAAACGGTTTTGAACGCCGCCTTTAAGGTAGTCTGATTTATATGGAACATTGAGGATAATTCTTCGATAGTATATCTTCTCGATAAATCCGAGATAAGAAGCTCGTGAATCTCGTTAATTACGCTTATATGGGAATCGTAGGCGCTACTGTCAGTAAAGCTTTCGTCGGCGGGACAGGCGACCTCCACTACCTGCTCAATCATATCGTGGAGTACCTGTGAGCGAGGGGTTTTAGCGGCGGTATAATAAACCTCCTTCCCCTCACGGCGGTTTATTATAAGTCCTGCTGTCTTAAGAAGCTTAAGATGATGAGATACGGCAGGGCTACTCATTTCAAGTAAAGCCGATATATTTATTACGCATTCCTCACAGTGACACAGGAGCCAGAAAATCTGAATACGCTTGCTGTCGCTCATTATTTTGAGCAGCTCTGCGGCTGTGTCAAAGGCTTCGGATTTCGGCGTTCCGTTTAGTAGGAATTTTGAAAGATGCCCGTGGTTATGGGGCAGGAGCTTATTTTCCATACTTTTTTCCTCCTTTTATATATGGTCACCTCTAAAAACCTATGCCATTTCTCTGCACTATGCCTTTAGCTGTCATATTGCCCTTAAGGCAACACCGCACAATTAGCGGCTGACACCTTTGCCGCACAGCTACTTGCAGCTTTTCCGCCATATCACGCAAAAAACTCTTGACATACGATAGTATGCCTGCGAGCTTTTTACGCAATCTGACGAAAAATCTGCTTCGCATCTGCACGACAATAATTATGCGGTATTGCCTTAATTTTCTTGAAATACATCAAGTATTACTGCGAAAATTTTGGACAATCTTACAACTAAATTCACAGCACATATAA
>JAEDHF010000200.1 GCA_016297165.1 Oscillospiraceae bacterium
GATACTGCCCGTAGAACCATTTGTTTTGGTCTTAAGGCTTTCTACGGTATTAGCATAAGACTCGCCGTCATAAGTCAACGCGCCTGCAAGTGTGTTTCCGTCAACGCCCTTTACAACAGGCTCGGTGAATGTTCCGACACCGCACACAATGTTCTGTGGGGTAGCAACGGTAACGGCAGGGTCAGCCTTTGTGATTGTGAACGACTTGGTTGCGGTTCCGGAATATTTGCCCTTACCCGTAACAGTAACCGTAGCCTCGCCGACATTGGTATTATCCGAATAGCTTACGGTGTAATCTGTATCCTTTGTAAGTGTAGCGTCGTTTAACTTAAAGGTTACAGTGGGCTTTATTTCTTCGCCGCTGTACTTGAAGCTATCCCCGGATAAGGTAATAACGACGCCCGAAATATCAATAGTGCTTACTTTAACGGTAGTTGTGGCAGTTTTTCCGCCGTAGGTAATAGTAACGTTAGCCACATCGGCTGCCTCGGTGAATGTTTCAGGGCTGAAGGAGAAGCTGTTTTTGTTGCTGTCCGAATAGGTGATTGTTTTTGCTGAGCTGTCATTGTATGTTGCAGTAATAACCAGTCCCGTAGGGTCGAAGGAGTCGCCCACGGTATATTCCTTTTTATGAGCACTGCTCTCAGATACTGCAATTCCGGTTATTACCGAAGGCTCGGTATAATCCGTCGTAGAAAGGCGGGAGATTTCATTGGCGTAGAATGTCTTGTCTTCACTGTCGAAAACATAGGTAACCGAATTTAATTCGTTATAGGTCATCTTGAAATCAGCTACAGACTTATCGATTCCCTTGAGGAACAGCCAGTCGTCGGAAAAGCTGTCACAGTTGGTTACATCTACATGATATGTTTTATCGCCGAAGTCAACAATGTTCCACATGTGACCGCCGCCGTTCATTTCACCCGTAACGAGGTAGCAGTAAATCGGCACGCTGAACTCCGTAAGGTCGCAGAGATATTTGAAAGCCTTCGAATAGCCCTCACAGACTACGTTTGTTGTAGTATCTTTATCAAATACATATATAAGCTGCCAGGGGTCGCCGTAAGGGGTAGAAGAATTGTTGGCTGCGTCATGATTATAGGAAACAAGCTCGCAAATCTCATCCTTATAGCCCTTTAGCTTTTGAAAATCAGATTTGCCCTCATATTTGCTGATAATATCGGTAATATTATTAACTGCCGTCTTGGCAGCCTTAGTTTTGTCGGTATCAACAGTATAGTCGGCAGAGCCTTTGTATGCCGAGGCAGGAGTAAATTTCAGATTCAGAGTATAACTACTGTCACTACCTGAGGCTCCGATCCTATAGCCTACTGTCTTATCGTACCAATACAACTCGTAAGGATAGTCCTTCAATAAAGCGTTCATGACGCTTTTTGATAAGCTGTTTATATCGAATTCGCCCCAACCGCTTTCCCGTGTGTATGAAACCTCAATAATGGTAGAGGCTCTTTCGCCAGCGGCGATATTCTTAATCTCTGCAATCACAGCGTCATACACTTTCGCTTGTTCATCGGTGAGGGAAGCTCTGCCCGAAGCATTAAAATTGAACAGAGAAGCTGAAGGATAACCGAGTCCCTCCATTACATAATGGTCGATATAATCCCCAAGATAGTCCGTATCATCCTCGTACGCTTCGGCATATACGGTAACTCCGCCGAAAAACTCCGTAGGGAGAGTGGGTGCAGCCGCTGCAAGCATAGCGAACGCTGTCAGAAACGCAATAGGTTTTCTGAGCTTTTGCAACATAATATACCTCCTCATAAGCTGTTATGGATAAATATTCCTATACATAATGAATTATACCGCATTTCCTGCTATTTGTCAATCGGAATTAGAGGCTCTTTGCCCCTGAAAAGATTTTTGTGCAATCGCCGACAAAATAATGGCTCTGAAAGGGAAGCCTTTCAGAGCCGCATCATTCTTTCCTGTGCTTTTCTATATAATCAATAACCACCAGTTTAGGTATTTTCCAAACCCTGCCTTCCTTGAAGTATCGATATGGTTGGGAAGACCCTCGACACGCTCTTGTAAGGTGTTGAGAGGTCTTTTTTATTTACATAAGCAAAAAAACCGCCGGGCAAGTCGGCTTTCAGAATGAAAGCTGCTGCCCGGCGGAGCCGCTTATTTGGGTTTTATCCCTTTTCGCTTATACTTTTACTTCTTCTTGGTTGTAACAGTCACAATATCCGACTTTTTCATAGTCGTCCACTTTCCGTCAACGTAAGCACGGACAATGTAGCTGTACTTCTTGCCGGGCTTAAGCTTCGTGAACTTAAAGCCGAGCTTTTTCGTTTCCTTAACCTTAACTGCCTTGCCGTTTATGTACTTATATACCTTGTACTTTTCGGCGCCGGAAACTGCCTTCCATCTCAGGGTTATGCTGTCCTTTGTGGAGGTAGCTTTAGGCTGG
>JAEDHF010000049.1 GCA_016297165.1 Oscillospiraceae bacterium
CGGGGGAATAGAGGTTCTCTACCGTGGGAATACCCACCCTTCAATGTTTTTGTTGGGCGGACTTTCGCTCCTCTGGGTCGGGGGGCTTAACCGCTTTTATAATAAAAAGCCGCCCATTCTGTTTCAGATGCTTATAGGCGGCGGTATTATTACTCTCGGAGAGTTTTTGTGCGGATTGGTTGTAAATCTGCGGCTTAATCTTAAGGTCTGGGATTACAGCAACCTGCCCTTTAATATAATGGGGCAGGTCTGCCTTTTATTTACGCTTGCCTGGGTAGCTCTTTCCTATCCTGCAATAATAGTTGAGGATTTTTTAAGAAAGGGCATGGAGACGGACAGGGAATCACTCTGACAAAGCGGAGATATTCTTTTCCATAATTGAAATATAGCTTTCTCCCGACTTTAAGTCCTCGTCGGAGAGGGCGTGGCAGGAATGCATAAGACGGGTTTTAGCCCCTACCGCTTCGGCGATAGTATCCGCTACCTTTCGGGTTGAAAACTCGATATAGTATATTACCCTTACGTCGGCGACCTTCGCTTCCTCGATAAGCTCGGTCATCTTAGCCGCCGAGGGCTCGGTTTCCGAGGAACAGCCCGAAAAGGCGGCGTGATAGCTTATGCCGTAATCGTGGGCAAGGTAGGTAAAGGGGAAGCGGTCGCCGAAAATAAGGGGCTTATTAAGCTTATCCGCCGCTTCCTTAAGCTTTTTATCCAGCTCGCTAAGCTTCTTTTCATATTCAGCCAGTCCCGAATTGTATTTTTCTGCATTTTCGGGGCTTATTTCGCATAAAGCCTTAGTTATTCCCTCGGAAATCTTCATAGCGTTAAGGGGAGAGGTCCAGACGTGCTCGTCGTATTTTTCCTCGTGGTCGTGGTTGTCCTGTTCCCCGTGCTCGTCATGGTCTTCCTCATCGTGGTTATGGTCAATTTCCAGAGGGATAACGTAGTCCATCATTTTTATAATTTTCACGTCGCCGGTAAGACTGTCGGAAATCGTATCAATCCAGGAATCGCTTTCGCCCCCGGTACATATAAATAGGTCGGCTTCGTTTATTTTTACGATATCCTTAGCGGTAGGCTCGAAGGAATGGCTATCCTGCCCTCCCGAAAGGAGCATTGTGGCTTCAATTTCGCCGCCGGATATTTCTCTTACGAAGTCGTAGGGCGGAAAGTTTGTGGTTATAATTTTAATGGCGTCCTTTTCCGTTTCGCCGCTTTTAGTGCAGGAGGCTGTGCCAAGGGTTAACACCAGGGCGATAAAGCCCATGGCTAATCTGTGTTTTTTCATTTTATCTATCTCCTTTCAATGAATTTCATTGTAGCACATTTCAAAAAAAATAGCAAGGAGGAGGGAACTGTTTTGTTTTCCTTTTTCTTGTTCCGCCAAGAAAGTAGTGCCCCAAAGACGGCAAGTCTAATCAAAAAATGTGTACTTAGACAGAATGCGAAATATCGCAAAACCAAAAACTATCCAATTTCGAAATAATAGTAATCTATCATCAAACTGCACACAAACCAAAAACTATTATTTTCCGAAAAAACAGCAAACTATCAACAAACTGCAAAAATAGCGTATAATAAAAAAGATTAAACGAAAAAACCCCTTTCGGGGCTTTTTCATTTAATCTCGGCACCTTCATAGTAGAAGGCAAGAATCTGCTCATAGGTATAGCCGTACTGATTTGCGAGTATGTTTGCGCCATGCTGGCTTAAGCCTACGCCATGGCCGTAGCCGTAGGTGGTGATTGTGAACTCGTCGCTGTAGCTGTCGTAGGAAATATCGAAACAATGAGAGCGTATATCATAACCCATTATTGTTTCGCGGAAGTGTCTGCCCGTAAATCTGTAGATTTTTCCGTTCTTCGTATAGGTGGTCTGACCGCCGATAGTCATATTTCCCACATAAACGTTATCCACGTAGGATTCGATAGTAAACCAGGTCGAGGGGTCCCCCGTAAGGTCGATGCCCGTAGCCTTATAGACGTAATCGTGCATTTCCTTAGAGGTAAAGGTAGGCTTTCTTCCGTAGTTTATGTCGAAGCTGCGGTCGAATTCCGTTTCCTTACTCCTTAGGTAGGGGTAGTCAACGCCCCAGACATTTTTTGAGGACGCGGTATAGCCTGCCGTTGAGGCGCAGTAAACCGCCTGTATAATCTTTCCGTCGTAGTAGAGGGTTTTTCCGAGAACCTCGCTTACGAGACGGAGCATCTTATCGCTGGGCTTCTTACTTACGATATATGCCTTCTGATTGTTGTCGTTATAGTACTTGATATAGGTGTAGGTTGCAATCGCCTGCGCCTTTATAGCTTCGTCGTTAAAGCCGTCGCCGATTTCCGCCATAACCGCCTGCGCTACAATATTAAGGGCAGTATCCGTTACCGTCTTACCCGAAGAATTAACGGTAAACATAACGCCATTATCAATAATTTCCGTTTCGGGCTTTGCCGTAGTTGTGGATTCCTCGGTAGCTTCGGTAGCTACTGTAGTTTCCTCCGGCTCGTCCTCGATATCCTCTATATCCGTTTCAAAAGGCTGTCCCTCGTCCTCTGTGTCCTCCGTGTCCTCGGTTGTTACCGTTTCTTCCTCGGGAGGTCTTGTTGTATCGCTCTCGGAGGGTACGGATTCGGGGGTAGTTTCCTCGGTACGCCTTGTGGTACGGGTGGTTTCTTTTGTAGTGGTGGCGGAGGTTGTGGTAGTAACGGGGGCAGTTGTCTTTAAGGGGGTAGTATAGTCGAAATCGTCGTCGTTAAAGGAAAAATCGGCAGGCTCGGTGGTTGTAACCGTAGTTTCCTTCGTTTCGAGGGGTACGATAAGCCGTGCCTCTGTTCCCGTATAGTCGCCGAGCCCCGGCTTCCTCGCATTCATTACGTTAAGCTCGGTAGCGTAGGTATAAACGGCTCTTCCGTTTTCATCAACCGCCGACGTAACTGCAGGAGAATAATCCTCGTCCTCTATTTCTAAAACCATTTCCTCCGTTTCGGCGGAAATGCTCACATCAAGGCTTTCGATATTCTCCATAATACCGAAAAGGAATATGTAGATACTCATTATTGAAAAGGCGAGAATAAGCCTTCCCATTGACGCTTTACCCGTAATCTACTCCTCCTTTCCGATATGGCTGTATTTATTCTATCAGTAATTCTTATAATCCTTTATATAAGAGGGGTCCCATTTTCTTCCTGCCCATTCTCTTCCGTAGGTTTCGTAATAGGCGTCGAACATCTTCCTTTGTACCTTTCCCTCCTCGTCGAAGCCGGAATTATCAATAAACTTCGAGGTATCGAGGGTAAGGCTTTCATCGTCCCTTACCTTTCTCGCCATAACTACAAGTCTCATATCCGAGAACATAGAGAAGTCACAGGTTGAAAGGGTAAGAATTTCGTCGCCGTACTGAAGGTCGATTCCCGTATAGAAATAGCTCCTGTCGAGAACCTCGGCTACATAGTCGTCGAATTCGGTTTTCGAGCTGAAATTAACCTTTTTCCAGTATTCGAATACCTCGCCGTGCTCGGTTTTTGTGTTTGTAAGGAAAACGGAGAAAATATGGTAGTAGTTTCTCTTATAAAGGGTGTCAAACTGGAGAGTATAGTTTTCCTTAAGGAATTCTATTCCCTTCTTGCGGTAGTTAGAAAGAGGCTGGAAAAAGTTGTTGGTTATAAGATTATGGCCGTAGAGAAGAGTATTTCCGGGCATACTGTCCTTAGTAATCTTACCCTGATAATCGGCGAAGATTGTTCCGTTTTCGTTATAACCGCCGCTGAAATTATGCTTAAGGTAGTATTCGTTATCAGTGTACTGGACAACGGGATACTGGATATAGGGGAAGAGGGAAATCCAGCCTACGAAATCGTTATTCTGCTCGTAGTAGCCGTAGTATTCCTCGAGAACCTCAACCTCTTCGCCGCTTCCCGATTCCGAGGAGCCGCCCTCGTCGTCGTCCATTATAATGGTAATAACGTCGTCGGAGGCATTCTGCTGCTTAAGGTCTGCCCAGTGCTGTGCGTCCTCGGTATTGGCGTTGTCACGGAACACATAGAAGTTGAGCATTATTATTCCTGCCACTATAAGTATAACGGTAGAAATAATAAGCACGAGCTTACGGACAATCTCACCTCTCGAGTCGCCGCGCCAGGGGAGAATGCCGCTTAAAAAGCTCTCCATAGGGCTCATTTTTTTACGCCTCTTTACAGGGCGGCGCCTTACCTCTTTCTTTTTTTCGGGCGCTTTTGTTTCTAATTCAGGCATTTATTCTTCCTTATAAATATGTAAACGTATTAAACCTCGGGGTGTGTTTCGAGGAACTTATCGAGACCCTTAACCTTTGTGGTATCCCATTTTCTTCCGCCCCAGCTTCCGCCGTAAAGCTGATACCAGTAGTCGAAATAGAGGGGATCATCGTTTATGTAAGCCTTAGAGGTATCAACCTCAGCGCTTTCGCCCTCTCTTACACGTCTTGCGAAAAGAACGAAACGGGTATCAACCTCTTTTCCGAAGGGGTAGTAGCAGGTTGAAAGAGTAAGAAGCTCGTCGCCGTATTCAAGGTCAACGTCGGTATAGAAAAGGCTTCTGTCCATAATCTTTGTGATATATGTATAGAATTCGGTTTCGTTCTTTATATCTCTCTGCTTATAGTACTTGAATACCTCGCCGTGCTTTTCCTGTGTATTTACATACATAGCGGCAAATACCTTATATGTACCCTCTTCCCAGATTGTATCAAATTTGATTGTAGGAGCGGTAAGATACTGGTTGATATTCATATTCTTTCTGCTGTAGTCGCTGTACCAGGGGCAGTAGGTAGTAACCTTAGCGAAGGAGGGACCCGAAATCATATTGTGTCCGTAAAGGATAGTATTAGCGGGTCTTGTTCTTGTGGTAAAGGTGCACTTATAGTCTGCGAAGATTGCGCCCTGCTTTACCTCGTTTCTGTCGAAATCCCTTGTGAGGTAGTACTTGTTGTCGTCACACTGTAATACAGGGAAGTCTATAGGCGTTCCGTCAATCTGAATCCAGCCTATCATATCGTTATTCTTCTGATACCATTCCTCGGTATCATACTTTTCCATAACAGGGAGAGGGGGAAGTGTAGTGGTTGTGGTGGTTGTTACCTTAGGGGCAGTTGTTGTAGCCTTTGTGGTTGTTTCATCCTTGGGCGCTTCGGTAACGGAGGGGGAGTTTTCCTCAACATTCTGCTGTTCGCCGCAGGCAGAAACGCCCGAAACCATACATACTGCCATAAGTAAGGCGAGAGCCTTCTTCATTTTCTTGAACTGTGCCATTTTTGATACATCCTTTTCTTACTTATTTGGTTTACTTTTAATTTATCGGGGTACAGGTTATTATATTATGCTCCCCGTTATTTTATTACTCAATCGGTATAGCTTAAAAGCTTTGAGGTGTCCCAGGTACGTCCTGTCCAGCTTCCGCCTTCCTGCTGATACTGATAGGTGAACTTAAGGGGGCTGTTATTGACTACTGCCTTAGAAACGTCAACCTCGGGGCTTTCTCCCGGTCTTACCTTTCTTGCGAATACTGCACAACGGGTATCGGCATTTTCCTTTCCGAAGGGATAGTAGCAGGTTGAAAGGGTAAGAATGCTGTCGCCGTAGGTAAGGTCAACGTCCGTCCAGAGCACGCTTCTATCCATTATATCAAGGATAAAGCTGTTGAATTCGTTCTTGTTCTTGAATTCGATAACGTTATTATAGGGATAAACCTCCCCTAATTTCTCCTGTGTATTAAAGAGTACACAGGCGAAAACCTTCCACTCGGAGTTTTCGTAAAGGGTATTGAAGGTAACGGTAGGATATTTCTTATAGAAGCCTAAGCGGTCGCTGCTTTCCCCGTGGAGCCGTCCGTCGTAATAACGGGTAAGCTTGGCGAACATTGTCTCGCCGTTCCACATATTATGACCGTAAAGGATAATATTTCCCGAAAGGTCGTCCTTTTCTATGGTATTTCGATAATCGGCATAAACCGTTCCTCGTTCGCTTTCCTGCTTAAGGAAGTTCCTCGTGAGGTAATACTTGTTGTCCTCCGCCTGTACTACGGGGTAGTTTATTGCGGGATTATCCTTATCGCCCACTCTTATCCAGCCTACGATATCGCTGTTCTGGTTATAAAGCTCCATAAAGCTGTAGCTTATACCGGGCTTTTCCTGTTCGATAGCTTCGATTTCCTCGTCCTTCAGGTTAAGCTGTCCTCTTATCGCCTCGGGGCTTTCGTCCTCGCCCTCTTTATAGCTTTCTATAATTTCCTTATCAACAACGCCGTTCTGATAGGCCTCGTCAACAAGCTGTTTTACCACAGTTCCGCCGGTAATAACGAAGGCTACTACCGCTATATCGAAGATAACCTTTCTTACGGATTCCGCTATGCCGTCGCCCTTACAGGGGAATATCGCCCTTATCATTCTTACAAAGATATTCGGCTTTTTCTTTTGCGACCTGCCGGAAGAGGTCTGTGCCTTTACCTTATTTCCGCCGCCCTTACGGGTTTTTATCGGTACAGCGTCGTCAAGGTCGAAATCCTCGTCCTCTTCGTCGTAAAACTCGTCGTCAACAATCTGTTCCTCAACGGTTTTCTTTTCCTTCGGCTTAGGCTTTGCTACGCCCTTGCTTCTTGGTCTTTTCGAGAAACCGCCCATGGCTCTCAGCTCCTTTCCTTCATTATACTATATATCATGCTTAACGCAGTGTATGCCGTTTCGTATCTTATCGCCTCACGCTTATTCGCCGTATCGGGAAACTCCTTTCCCTCGAAGAAAAAGCGTACCGCCTTTGTTTCTTCTTTAGTTGAAATACCGATACATACCGTTCCTACGGGCTTATCGGGAGTTCCTCCCGTAGGTCCCGCTATTCCCGAAACGGATACGCCGAAATCGGCTCCGCTTAGCTTTCTTATTCCCTCCGCCATTTCGGCGGCGGTTTCTTCGGAAACTGCCCCTAATTTATCGAGGGTTTCCGCCCTTACGCCGAGAAGCTTCATTTTCGCTTCGTTTGCATAACTGCACACGCCGAAGCCGAAAACCGAGGACGCCCCCGACACAGAGGTTATTCTCTCGGAAATAAGTCCCCCCGTACAGCTTTCCGCAGTAGCAAGGGTCATATTTCTCTCAACTAATAATTTTACTACATTTTCGGTTATCTTGTCAAGTTTTGCTGCCATTATATTCCTTTTTTCACAATATTTTCATTGGTAGAGCTTATATAAGAATTATGGGGTTGCCGCCCCGTATCCTGCCAAGCCTTTTGAAAAATGCTTGACCGAAAACTTTTATATTTAAAGAGAAAAAAGACTGTTTATATCTTAAAATCCTTTATTTCCGTTTCCTTAATTGCCTTTTCGAGAAGGGGAGCGAAATCGAAGGCTGCCTCCGCCGCTTCTACCTCTTCGATTACGGGCTTTGTGCGTGGGTGCTTGGGGGTAAATACGGTACAGCAGTCCTCATAGGGAAGGGTAGAGGTTTCGAAGGTACCGATTTTACGGGCAATTTCCACAATTTCACGCTTATCCATACCGATTACGGGACGGAAAACAGGAACCTCCGCTACCCGGTCGGTACAGCCTAACGCCATAATGGTCTGGCTTGCTACCTGTCCTACGCTTTCGCCGGTA
The DNA here is from genome assembly GCA_016297165.1 of Oscillospiraceae bacterium. Lineage (GTDB taxonomy): Bacteria > Bacillota > Clostridia > Oscillospirales > Ruminococcaceae > Ruminiclostridium_E. The sequence continues at coordinate 7,618 of JAEDHF010000049.1, forward strand.
ATAAGCGCCTTATATTCGTTCTCACGGCAGAAATGATTTGCAATTTTCATCATAAGGCGGCGCATAATAACTGTAAAGTATTCCTCGGGGCAGTTATCCCTTAAAGCCTCCTGTATTTCCGTAAAGGGGACGCAGTAGAAGCGAATATTTCCGCAGTAGGGCACCAGCTCCTCGCAAAGGGATTCAACCTTCATAAGCGCTCTTTCCGAGGTATAGGGGGGACTCTGGAAATGGATAGCGTCAACGTTAATTCCCCTTTTCGCCATCATATAGGCGGCTACGGGGCTGTCTATTCCGCCCGAAAGGAGTAAAAGCGCCTGTCCGCTGCTGCCTACGGGGATACCGCCTGCTCCCATAATTCTCGCCGCGCTTAAATAAGCGTTGGTATCTCTTATTTCGCACATAACCGTAATATCGGGGTCATGGACGTCAACGGTAAGGTGAGGATAAGCTTCAAGAATAGCGGCGCCTAATTCCCTCTGGATATCCGGGGACTTAAGGGGGAATTTCTTATCGGAACGCTTCGCCCCTACCTTAAAGGTTCTCGCCGTGGAGAGAGCTTCCTCTAAATAGGGCATACCCTGCTTCACTATTTCGTCGAAATCCTTGGGTAAAACGGCGGCACGCTGGATTGCCGCTATACCGAAAACGGTTTTAAGAACCTCCACCGCCTTATCAATATCCACCTCTTCAAGAGGCTTAATATAGATGGTTGACTGGTTTCTTGTAATTTCGAAGCTCCCCAGCTTTTTAAAGCGCCTTTTTATATTTCTTACGAGAATATCCTCGAAGGTATTCTTATTAAGTCCCTTTAAGGCTATTTCGCCGTATTTTGCCATTATTACTTCATTCATATTTGTGCTCCTTTTGCAGTTTGTTCCTCTGAAAAATACAGAAGTTTTCGGTCAAGCATTTTTCAAAAGGCTTGGCGGAGTTTGGGGTGGCAACCCCAATCTCAAAAATCTCATCTTCTGAATCTTATTATACCGTCTTTGATACCCTCAAAGAGTGCCTCTATATCCTCTTCTGTTGTTTCGGGGGAGAAGCTTACCCTTATGGCGCTGTCTGCGTCGCTGTCGGATACTCCGAATTCGGAAAGAACGCCGCTTTTCTTGCCCTTGGAACAGGCTGAACCGCTGCTCACATATATTTCCCGTTCCTCGAGGAAATGGAGCATTATCTCGCTCCTTACGCCCCTTACCGAGAAATTCAGTATATTCTTCGCATTATTGAAGCTGTTGAAGGTAATACCTTCGAGAGTCGAAAGCTTTTCGGAAAGCCTGCTGTTAAGACTCTCGTACCTTGCGGTACAGTCGGGGTAGGCTTTAACTGCCGCTCCGAAGCCTGCGATTATGTCAACGGGCTCAGTACCCGAGCGAAGATTTTTCTGCTGGCCGCCGCCGTAAAGGAGGGGGAGAAAGCGGCTGCCCTTAGCGCAGTATAACGCGCCTATACCCTTCGGTCCGTGGATTTTATGGGCGGAAAGGCTTATAAAGTCAGCCTTAAGGGTTTTCAGCGGGATTTTACAGAAGCCCTGAACCCCGTCAACATGGACGATAGTTTTCGGGTTCTTACGCTTTACGCCGTTATAGATTTTCGCCGTATCGGTTATATAGCCCGTTTCGTTATTTACCCACATAACGCTTACCATAAGAGTATTACCGTCAACCTCGTCGATAATTCTCTCCTCGAAGGACTTTTCTCCGAGAGGGCTTATCCTTACTACCTCGTAGCCTGCTTCGGAAAGCTCCTTAAGAGGCATATCAACGCTGGGATGCTCGAAGGAAGAGGAAACGATTTTTTTACCGTTATGCTTATAGGCTTTCGGTACGCCGAAAAGAACGGTATTGTTACTTTCGGTAGCTCCCGAGGTAAAGAATATCTCTCCCGTAAGCCCCAGCTTATCTAAGATAGTCTTTTTTACATCTTTCAGCACAAGCTCGGCATTTATTCCCATTTTATGAAGAGAGGATGCATTTCCGAAGTTATGCTCCATATTTTCGGCTACTGCCCTTATCGCCTCTTTACAGGGCTTGGTGGTAGCGGAGTTGTCAAGATAAATCATATATATAATATACTCCTATATATAAAACAATATATATCGTAAAAAGGTGACATTTCAGGCGAAATTTTCACTTTTTCGTCAGAAAACATATATTTATACCATTATACCATATTTTCCCGAAAAATTAAATAGTATAATAAGAAAAATTTGCAGAAAATATAAACGTGAGATTTATGCAGAAAACTATATCACAAACAGAAAGGAAGTAAACCTATGACTATTTCAACACGCAGCTTCGTAAAGATTATGAGCCTTTCGGCAGGAATCGTAGTCGCCCTCGTTATCTCCTCGGGGCTTAACTACGGAAGAGCCGTAAAAGCCGAACGAAGCGTAGAAAACAGCTATATGAGAGCGGTTCAGGAGCTTTCTCTCAATATCGACAACATAAAGAACAATCTCGAAAAGGGTATGTATTCAAACAGCCCTCAGATGATGTCAACCCTTTCGGAGAAGCTTTGTTCCGACGCGGCAACCGCCAAAACCGCCCTTTCACAGCTTCCCGTAGAGGAACTGGATTTAACAAACACCTACCGCTTTTTATCCCAGGTGGGCAACTATTCAAAGTCTTTGGCGGAAAAATGCGCTAAGGGCGAGGAATTAACCGAAAGCGAAAAGAGCAATATCAAAAAGCTTTTCTCATACGCAACAGATTTAAGCGGAGATATGTGGGCAGTTGAACGGAAAATCCAGAAGGGCGAAATAAGCCTTAATACCGCTGCTGCTGCCGCAGGCAGTCTTGACGCCGAAAGCCCGAAAACAATAACCGACGGCTTTAACGATATTGCTACTGCCGACAACAGCTTTCCTACCCTTATCTACGACGGTCCCTTTTCCGACCATATTATGAATAAGGACCCGGTAATGCTTAAAAACGCAAAGGAAATTACAAAGGAGGCGGCGTTTAATACTGCCGTAAGAATAGCCGGAACAAGAAGCCTTACCGACGGGGGCGAGGAGACAGGAAAAATGCCCTGCTATGTGTTCAGCGGCGATAACGTTTCGGTCGCTATCACGAAGGCAGGGGGAATGTGCGCCTATAAGCTTAAGAACCGCCATATCGGAAGTCAGGAGCTCTCGGTTTCGAAGGCTATCGAAATCGGCGAGGAATACCTCGAAACCTACGGGATTAACAATCTCGAGGATTCCTACTACGAGGTTAAGGACGGACTTTGTATCATAAACTATGCCGCCGAGCAGAACGACGTTATCCTTTATACCGACCTGGTTAAGGTAGGGGTAGCCCTCGATAACGGCGAGGTTCTCTCCTTCGATATGCGAGGCTATATCAATAACCACTATATAAGGGATATTCCCGAGCCGAAGCTTACCGAGGAAGAGGCGGAAAGCCTCATTTCGAAGGAGCTTATCGTGAACGACTCTAACCTTTGCCTTATCCCCTCCGAGGGTATGAACGAGATTTTCTGCTATGAGGTAAGCTGTATCGGTAAAGAGGGCAGAAATATCCTCGTCTATATCAACGCCGAAACAGGGGAGGAAGAAAGAATTCTCCTTCTCGATATCGGAAGCGGCGGCGTTCTTACCGTTTAAGGCAGTATGAAAAAAGGGGCTGTACTTCTGCTTCTTGTGGCTCTTTTAAGCGGCTGTAGCAGTAATAAGCCGTCGGAAACTACCGCAGCCGCCACCACAAGCTCGACCTCGATAACTGCACCCGAAACAATGCCGCCAAAGGAGGACTGGACAAGGACGCAGACCTTAAACAG
>JAEDHF010000050.1 GCA_016297165.1 Oscillospiraceae bacterium
TTAATCCTACCTCCGCTATTATGGGTATGGGGCTCGGAAACAGCGTTGCGCTTATTACCGACGGCCGTTTCAGCGGTGCAACCAGAGGCGCCTGTATCGGTCACATTACTCCCGAAGCCGCTTCCGGCGGTTTAATCGGCGTAGTTGAGGACGGCGACATTATCAGTATAAATATCCCCGAAAATAAGATTGAGCTTAAGGTTGACGAAAAAATCCTTGAGGAACGTATGAAGAACTTCGTTCCTAAGACTAAGGAGCTTTCGGGCTATCTTAAGCGTTACGCTTCTCTTGTTTCCGGCGGCGCTTACGGAGCAATTCTGAACTGAAATGGAAGAACTTAAGTTAAAGCTTGATACCCTTTGTATTTTCAGAGAGCTTTTAAAAGACGAGGTTATTTCCGCTCTTTTAAGCTTCTTTGATACCCCGACACCTTCCGCCTATGCCCGATTTACCTCGGCACACTACGAGAAAAACGGCGGAAACATAAGCCTTTATGTAAAGGAAATCTGTGAAAACAGCGAGAATGTATATGTAAAGTCTATCGGCAGGGGCGAGGTTCCTCCCGATTATATGAAGGACTGTCTATATAGCGAGCTTTCGGTTTTACAGGAGGTTTCCTCTCTCACAAAGGCTGAGCTTTCGGAAATGGTGGATTATAAGGGCTTCCTGCCCGATTTTTCCCATAGCGACATCAATATAAGCGAAAGCTATCTTGAAAGAACCCGTAATATCGGAAAATACGGCTACGGAATTTACGCAAAGAACCGTATGTTCCGTGTTGACGAGGAGGACAGGATAGTACCCGTAGCAAATCCCGACAGAACAGAGCTTTCACAGCTTGTTGACTATGAGTACGAAAGAGGAGTAATCTTAGACAACACAAGGGCTCTCCTTGAAGGGAAGCCTGCCGCTAATATTCTCCTTACGGGAGACGCAGGAACAGGAAAATCCTCTACGGTTAAGGCGGTTGCCAACGCACTCTGGAAAGAGGGACTTCGTATTGTTGAGATACGGAAGGAACAGCTTCGGGCTATTCCGAAGATTCTTGATGAGCTGTCGGGCAATCCTCTTAAATTTGTGCTTTTTATCGACGACCTTTCATTTCTTAAGGACGACGATAACTTTAACGGGCTTAAGGCGGTGCTTGAAGGCTCGGTTACCGGAAAATCCGGCAACGTAGTAATCTACGCCACCAGTAACCGCAGGCATATCGTTAAGGAAAGCTTCTCCGACCGAGAGGGCGACGATATACACAGGAGCGAAACCATACAGGAGCTTGTGTCCCTGTCGGAACGCTTCGGTATTCATCTCACCTTCTCGAAGCCCAATAAGGACACCTTTCTCCATATCGTCCATCATCTTGCCGATGAAAAGGGCATTGATATGGAAGGCTCGGAGTTGGAGCTTCTGGCGGAACGTTTTGCTCTTGCAAGAGGCGGCCGTTCGGCAAGGCTGGCACAGCAGTTTATAGACGGAATCCTTTCAAAGCAATAACATAGTAATCGGATAAATACATTACACCCCCGAGGCAGAAAATGCTTCGGGGGTGTAGTATTGTCGTGAGTGTTTTTGCCTGTGCGCTTCTCAATGTCTTCAGTTTGTTACAGCTTTGCGGTTATGTTTAAATTTTCGCTTTCGGCGGCAAATTCCGTGTGAACCTCCTCGACCTTATCGCGAATTTCAAGGAAGATGCCTGCTATAAGGGGGTCGAAATCCTTTCCCGAGCCCTCGGCGATTATACGGAAGCATTTATCCAGCGGCATAGCGTTACGGTAACAGCGCTTTTCGGAAACGGCGTCGAAAACGTCCGCTACCGCCATAATTCTTGCACAAAGGGGGATATCGTTTCCGATAAGACCGTCGGGATAACCCTTTCCGTTCCATTTTTCGTGGTGATAACGGGCTACCTCGAAGGCGATTATCCTGTATTCCTCGTCGCCGAGGTTACGGAAGGTTTCTCTTATGATATTTCCGCCGTTTTCGGCGTGTTTTTTCATAATCGCATATTCCTCGTCGTTAAGCTTTCCGGGCTTCTGAAGAATCTCGTCGGGAACGGAGATTTTTCCTATATCGTGCATTGGTGCGGCTTTAAGGAGATTCGTTATATAGTCCTTAGTAAGTATTTCGGAGTAGTAGTTTCTCGCTCTAAGCTCCTCGGCGATAAGCCCTACATAGCGGCTGGTACGCTTTATATGACCGCCTGTGTTGTTGTCACGGTTTTCGATAAGGTTAGCGAAGCTCATAACCGTTTCGCTGTGCAGTCTTGACAGCTCCTTCATGGCAGGGTCTTCGAGATTGAGGTAAATGCCCACAATAAAAATAGTAACGCCGATACTTGAAATAAGAATTTCGGGGAAAACCATCTGGAAGGTGGTAACAATCACAAGAACTGCAAGATAGGTGAAAATGCTTGTTCGCTTGTGGCGCTCTATGTAGCGCCAGCGCCTGAAAAATACCGTAATAGCGAGGATAATATATACCGCCGCCATTATGTAGCAGGTATATACAGGGAAGCCCATGGAATAATTGGTAATAGTTCCCTCAATATATTCAAGGGAGCCGGAGCTAAGCAGAAGTATAACAATATTGAGCGCAAAGGGCAGGAATAACGCCGCTCGTTTAAGCTTACTCTTAGGGGAAGCTCCCGTAATATGCACCATATATAAAAACAGGGCGAAAATTACCGTATCAAGACTACCAAGGAAAAGAATGTGGAAAATACTGTTCAGGACGGGGGGAACGGTATCAGGATTATTTACCGTATAAGCCGTAGCCCCGTCGAAAAAGAGACTTATAATTCCCATAATAAGAAGCTCATCGAAAAGGGTTTCGTTAAGCTTTCGGCGATACCGCCTGCATTCCTTAAGATAGATAAAGCCGATATAAAGGAGAATAGCAAGGCAGCCGAGCTGAAGCTTAATATATTCCATAAGATTTTTCCTTTCTATAAGTATTCCGGTATGGATATTATACCATATAAATCGGGCATATTCAAGCGGTTTTAGCCCTCACGGACAATATTTTCAAAGCAGTTGCAAAATTCTCCGTTTTATGATATATTATTAAGAGAAATACCGCACAAAGCCATAGGGCTGTCTTTGCGCGGCGCTGCCTAAACTGTAAACCTTATGAAAGGATGTTTATTATGAAATTTAAGAAAGCTTTGGCTCTTTTTCTGGCGGCAGTTATGCTCCTTAGCGGCTGTACTGCCCCCGAAAAGGAAACAGAGGAGAAGACCGTTTCTTCTTCGGAAGAGCTTACTTCCCCTGTGGGGGAGAATACTGCACCAACAGAGGAGGTCGTTACCGATACCACCGAAGCGTCGGTTAAGACCTATGACGCCAATATCTATGTTGACGGCGACAAATTTATGCTGGGCGGTAAGGAAATATGGCTTAACGGTATGAATGCACCCTGGCAGAGCTGGGACGATTTCGGCGGAAGCTATAAGGCGCAGTACTGGGAAGAGGTGTTCTCGATGATGCACGAGGACGGCTTCAACTCCTGTCGTATCTGGATAAACTGCAGCGGCGATAAGGCAATAGATATTGACGAAAACGGCTATGTTTCGGGAGCCTCGGAAAAGCATTGGCAGGACCTCGATTCTCTCTTTTCTCTCGCCGCCGAAAACGAGATATACGTTATGGCTACTCTTATGTCCTTCGATCATTTCAAGAACAATAAAAAGGAACGCTGGAGAGCTATGATGAAGGATACGGATAAAATCGACAGCTATATAAATAACTACGTTATCCCCTTCTGTAAGCGCTATGACGATAACGATTATATATGGAGCATCGACCTTATTAACGAGCCCGACTGGGTTTTTGAAAACGAGGAATGCGGAAAAATATCCTGGGAATGTCTCGGGGATTATTTCGCAAGAGCCTGTGCCGCTATTCACGAAAATACCGACGATATGCTGGTTACTATAGGCTTCGCCATGATTAAGTATAACAGCCCGAAATATGAAGGGGATTACGGCTCCGACGAATTCCTTCGAAGCAGGTACAATAATGAAAACGCCTATGTCGATTTCAATTCCACCCACTATTACGACTGGATGGCGACCTGGTTCGGCTGTCCCTTTGTCGTTTCCGCAGAGGAGTTCGGCATTGATTTGTCCAAGCCCCGTGTTGTGGGAGAATGCTCCCACGAGGGAATTAAGGCGCTCCGACAGATAAAGCCTATTGAGGAATGCTACGAATGGGCGTACAATAACGGCTGGAACGGGGTAATGGTGTGGACAGACCGTGACCTAATAAAGGGCGACGGAGTTCCCCAGTATGCCGCCGCAAGAGTAGCAGGACAGAGGATAAAGGAAATAACGGGCGCATAAGGAGCTTTACGGTTATTAAGGATAAGATGAACAGGTATATTATCCTTTTTGGTATAAATAAGGCGTTTATTTCGTCGTTTCAGGACGAAAAAAGAGGCTAAATTCCCCGAAAAATGGCTTTATAAAAGGAAAAAGTCGGTTATATCAATATTGATAACTATCGTATAACTTTTTTATATTTTACAAACTGCAATAAGTTTGTTATAATATTAACGAAGTCAGGGAGATGACAAAAATCGACCCCGACAAACACACAGAACACATTTATTCAGGAGGCTCACCATGGAGAAAAAGACTTACGAAATTGTGGATAGCGTTGAGGCACTGCTGGAAGCTATTGCTCGTGTAAGAAAAGCACAGCAGGTTTTCGCAACCTATACACAGGAACAGGTGGACAAAATTTTCCTTGCCGCTGCTTCTGCAGCAAATAAGGCAAGAATCCCTCTCGCTAAGCTCGCAGTAGAAGAAACGGGAATGGGCGTTGTTGAGGATAAGGTAATTAAGAACAATTACGCTTCCGAATACATCTACAACACCTATAAGAACACAAAGACCTGCGGCGTTATCGAAGAGGATAAGGCATACGGTATCAAGAAAATAGCAGACCCTATCGGCGTAATTGCTGCTGTTATCCCTACAACAAACCCCACTTCTACCGCTATTTTCAAGTGTCTTTTAGCGTTAAAGACAAGAAATGCTATCATAATCTCTCCTCACCCCAGAGCTAAGAACTGTACAATCGCAGCTGCTAAGCTTGTACTTGAAGCTGCTGTTGCAGCAGGCGCTCCCGAGGGCATTATCGACTGGATCGACGTTCCCTCTCTCGAAATGACAAATACAGTAATGAAGGAAGCAGACATAATCCTTGCAACAGGCGGCCCCGGAATGGTTAAGGCAGCTTATTCAAGCGGAAAGCCCGCCCTCGGCGTAGGCGCAGGTAATACCCCTGCAATTATCGACGAAACAGCAGATATCCTTAAGGCGGTAAGCTCCATCATTCTTTCCAAGACCTTCGATAACGGTATGATTTGTGCATCTGAGCAGTCCGTAATCGTTCATGAAAAGATTTACGACAGCGTAAAGAACGAATTTGCCGCAAGAGGCTGTTATTTCTTAAATCCCCAGGAAACCGAAAAGGTAAGAAAGACTATCATCATCAACGGCGCTCTTAACGCTAAGATAGTAGGTCAGGCTGCCGCTAAAATCGCCGCTCTTTCCGGCGTAGAGGTTCCTTCCGGTACAAAGATTCTTATCGGCGAGGTAGAAAGCGTAGAATTAAGCGAGGAATTCGCTCACGAAAAGCTTTCTCCCGTACTTGCAATGTATAAGGCAAAGGACTTCTCCGACGCACTCAATAAGGCTGAACGTCTCGTAGCCGACGGCGGTTATGGTCATACCTCCTCCGTATATCTCAACGAGATTACCGAAACAGAAAAGATTGCAGAGTTCAGCGCTCGTATGAAGACCTGTCGTATTCTTGTAAATACTCCTTCTTCTCAAGGCGGTATCGGCGACCTTTATAACTTTAAGCTTGCGCCCTCCCTTACTCTCGGCTGCGGCTCCTGGGGCGGAAACTCCGTAAGCGAAAACGTAGGCGTAAAACATCTTATCAATATCAAAACAGTGGCTGAAAGAAGGGAAAATATGCTTTGGTTCCGTGCTCCCCAGAAGATTTATATCAAGAAGGGCTGCCTGCCCGTTGCTCTCGACGAGCTTAAGACAGTAATGAACAAGAAGAGAGCATTCATCGTAACAGATACCTTCCTTTATGAGAACGGCTATACAAAGCCTATTACCGATAAGCTTGATGAAATGGGTATCGCTCATACCACCTTCTTCAACGTAGCTCCCGACCCCACACTTGCTTCCGCTAAGGAAGGCGCTGCACAGATGGCAGCCTTCAAGCCCGACACAATTATCGCTCTCGGCGGCGGTTCCGCTATGGACGCAGCTAAGATTATGTGGGTTCTTTACGAACACCCCGAGGCTGACTTTATGGATATGGCTATGCGCTTTATGGATATCCGTAAGAGAATCTATACCTTCCCGAAGATGGGCGAAAAGGCGTACTTTATCGCTATTCCTACCTCCGCAGGTACAGGCTCCGAGGTTACACCCTTCGCAGTTATTACCGACGAAAAGAGCGGCGTAAAGTATCCTCTCGCTGACTATGAGCTTCTCCCCAATATGGCAATTATCGATACCGATTTCCATATGTCCGCACCTAAGGGACTTACGGCGGCTTCCGGTATTGACGCAGTAACTCACGCTCTCGAAGCTTATGCAGCTATGCTGGCAACAGATTATACCGACGGTCTCGCTAAGCAGGCTCTCAAGACGATATTCACATATCTCCCCCGTGCTTATGAAAACGGTCAGAGCGACGTTGAGGCCCGTGAAAAGATGGCTAATGCCGCTACAATGGCAGGTATGGCGTTCGCTAACGCTTTCCTCGGAGTATGTCACTCCATGGCTCATAAGCTCGGCGCCTTCCACCACCTCCCCCACGGTGTTGCAAACGCACTTATGATTGAAGAGGTTCTCCGCTTCAACTCCGCAGAGGCTCCCGCTAAGATGGGTACCTTCTCCCAGTACGACCACCCCCACACTCTCGCTCGTTACGCTGAAATCGCAGATTACCTTGGTCTTGGCGGAAATACAGACGAAGAAAAGCTTGAAAATCTCATCAAGGCTATCAACGAGCTTAAGGCTAAGGTTGGCATTAAGGAAACTATCAAGGATTACGGTATCGACGAGAAGAACTTCCTCGACAGACTTGACGAAATGACCGAACAGGCATTCGACGACCAGTGCACAGGCGCTAACCCCAGATATCCTCTTATGAGCGAAATCAAGCAGATGTATCTTAACGCATATTACGGAAAGCATTTTGTTGAAGCAGATATGCCCGCAAAGAAGGTAGCAGGCAAGGTTAAGGCAGACCCGGTAAAGGCAACCTACAACAAGGGCAAGAAGAGCGGCAAGAAGGCATAAGAAAGGGGTAAAATGATATGAAACTTGATAAAGTTATTGCAGTCAGAAACAACAAGACTATCTATCGTGACGGAGATACCTGTATAAAGGTATTCAACTCCGATTATTCAAAGGCAGACGTTCTTAACGAAGCCTTAAACCAGTCCAGAGTTGAAGAAACAGGCCTTAATATCCCCAAGATTCTTGAAGTATCAATGGTTGACGGAAAATGGGCTATCGTTTCGGAATACATCAAGGGTAAGACTCTTGCACAGCTTATGGAAGAAAACCCCGATAAGAAGCAGGAATATCTTGAACTCCTTGTTGACGTACAGATTGAAGTACAGTCCAAGACCTGTCCTCTTCTCAATAAGCTCAAGGATAAGATGAACCGTAAGATAAGCGCCAGCGAGCTCGACGCTACCACAAGATACGAGCTCCATACCCGTCTTGACGCTATGCCCAAGCATAACAAGGTATGCCACGGCGACTTCAATCCCTCCAATATAATCATCACCGACGAGGGAACACCCTATATTATCGACTGGTCCCACGCTACACAGGGTAACGCTTCCGCCGACGCAGCAAGAACATATCTCCTTTTCTGGCTTAACGGCGATATCGACGGCGCTCATAAGTATCTCGACCTGTTCTGTAAGAAGAGCAACACCGCTAAGCAGTATGTTCAGAAGTGGATGCCTATCGTAGCCGCTTCCCAGTCCGTAAAGGGCAACGAAAAGGAAAGAGACTTCCTTTTAAGCTGGGTTGACGTAGTAGATTACGAATAATTCCTGAATAACGGCTCCTGCCCCGGAAAAGGGGCAGGACAGCCATAGCCTGAACGACATAAGAAAGGATAATTTTACTATGAAAATCATCGTTTGTATCGGAAGCTCCTGCCATATCAAGGGCTCACGCCAGGTAGTAGAGCAGCTTCAGTATCTTATTTCGGAAAATAAGCTCGGCGATAAGGTTGAGCTGGGCGGAACCTTCTGTATGGGTAAATGCCAGCAGGGCGTTTGCGTAACTGTTGATGGTAATTTCTATTCGGTAACCCCTGATGATGTAAATGAATTCTTCGAGAAAGAGGTTAAGGCGAAATTATGATAATACAGGTCTGCGTAGGCAGCTCCTGTCACCTGAAGGGCTCTGCGGAAATCGTGGAGCTTTTTCAGAATGCAATCTCTGAACACAGACTTGACAGAGAGATTACTCTTGCAGGAAGCTTTTGTATAGGAAAATGCAACCGTATAGGCGTTACCGTTCAGGTTGACGATGATATTTATACGGGAATAACAAGAGAGAATTTCAAGGAATTCTTTAACGAAAAGGTTTTATCAGGGTTCAGCGAAGGGAAGAATTAAACTATGTCAGACTGGCTCACTTTAAAAAAGTCAAACTGTAAAAACTGCTATAAATGTATCCGCCATTGTCCCGTTAAAGCTATACGCTTTTCAGGGAATCAGGCTCATATTATCGGAAACGAATGCATTCTCTGCGGTCAGTGCTTCGTAGTCTGTCCCCAGGGAGCTAAGGAGATTACCAGCGAGCTCGAAAAGGTAAAGGTACTTATCCAGAGCGGAGACCCCGTAGTGGTAAGCCTTGCGCCCTCCTTTGCCGCTAACTATGAGGGTATCGGCATAAAGGGAATGAAGGAAGCGCTCCAGAAGCTGGGCTTCTACGACGTGGAAGAAACCGCAATCGGCGCTACTATCGTGAAAACCGAGTATGAGCGTATTTTAAGGGAGGACGGAAGAGACGTTGTGATAAGCTCCTGCTGCCACACCGTTAATCTTCTTATCCAGAAATATTTCCCCTCGGAGCTTAGCTGTCTCGCCGATGTTCTTTCGCCTATGCAGGCTCATTGTATGGACATAAAAAAGAGAATTCCGAAGGCTAAGACGGTTTTCATAGGTCCCTGCGTAGCGAAAAAGGACGAGGCGGAATACTATAAGGATATAGCCGACGCAGTACTTACCTTCGAGGAGCTCACACAGTGGCTAAATGAGCAGAATATAGAGCTTATCCCCGAGCCCGACAGCAATCCCAACAGCCGTGCGCGCTTCTTCCCCACCACAAGCGGCATTCTCAAAACAATGGAGCCCGACATAGGCGGCTATGTCTATATGGCTATCGACGGCGTTGAAAATTGTATGGCAGCCCTTAAGGATATAGAAACGGGCAAGATTCATAAATGCTTTATCGAAATGTCCGCCTGCGTGGGCAGCTGTATCGGCGGCCCCGTTATGGAGAAATACCACCGTTCTCCCGTAAAGGATTATGTTTCTATAGCGAGTTATGCAGGAAATAAGGATTTCGATGTTGTCCAGCCCGATGTTGACGAGCTTCATAAAAGCTTCACATATATTGAACGCAGGCTTTTACCCCCCTCGGAGCTTGAAATATCAAGCGTTCTTCGTAAAATGGGTAAGGTTAAGGACAGCGATATGCTTAACTGCGGCTCCTGCGGCTATAATACCTGCCGCGAAAAGGCAATAGCAATTTGTCAGGGTAAGGCGGAATATTCAATGTGTCTCCCATTCCTTAAGGAAAAGGCGGAGAGCTTCTCCGATACTATCGTTCAGCACACTCCCAACGGCCTTATCGTGCTTAACGAGGACCTTGAGGTGCAGCAGATAAACGAAGCGGCAAGAGCAATTATGAATATCCGTAACGCTTCGGATATCTTAGGAGACCAGGTTATCCGTATCCTCGACCCGATTTCCTTTATTAAGGTTCTTAAAAACGGGGAAGAGATACGAAACGAGCTTACCTATCTTGTTGAATATAACCGCTTCGTAGAACAGACCATAGTTCACGATAAGGAGTCCCACCTCCTTATCGGAATAATGCGTGACGTAACCGAGGAACAGAAGTCAAAGGACAAAAAGGAAAGAATAAGCCGACAGACCGTAGAGGTAGCGGATAAGGTGGTAGAGAAGCAGATGCGTATTGTTCAGGAAATAGCTTCTCTTCTCGGAGAAACCGCCGCCGAAACGAAAATAGCGCTTTCTAAGCTTAAGGAGTCGATTTCCGATGAATAATCTTTGCGCGGATATTGGATATAAAAGCATTTTTCATTACGGCGAGGAGCTTTGCGGCGACCACGTTGATATCGTGGAGCAGAGCGAGGGCTCTACGGTAGTTGTGCTTGCCGACGGGCTCGGAAGCGGCGTTAAGGCGAGTATTCTTTCGACCCTTACCTCTAAGATAATCTCTACAATGATGGCGGAGGGACTTCCTTTAGAGGAATGCGTAAGCACAATAGCGGCAACGCTGCCCGTATGCTCCGTCAGAGGGGTAGCCTATTCCACCTTTACTATAATGCATATTAAGAATAACGAAACAGCCGAGATTATCCAGTACGACAATCCCCACGTTATTCTTATCAGAGATTTCAAGAGCTTCGACTATCCGAAAACCGAAATGATGATAGACGGAAAAAGGATTTTTAAATCTACAATTAAGCTCTGTGAAAATGATATTTTTGTTGCTATGAGCGACGGCTGTCCCCATGCAGGCATAGGAACGGCATACAATTTCGGCTGGAAGAGAGAGGATATAGCGGATTTTATGGAAACTATATCCGACTGCGGCTATACCGCAAAAACTCTTTCCACCATTCTTGTTGACGAATGCAACAAGCTTTACGGCGGAATGCCCGGAGACGACGCAACCGCCTGTATAGTAAGAATCCGTAAGCGTGAGCAGGTCAATATGCTCTTCGGACCGCCTTCCAACCGAAGCGACGCCGAAAGAATGATGTCCCTTTTCTTCTCTAAGGAGGGAAAGCATATAATCTGCGGCGGTACAACCTCGAGCATAGCGGCAAAATACCTCGGTAAGCCCATAGTGCCCAGTCTTAATTTCGAGCAGTCGGATATACCGCCTATTGCTACGATAGAAGGTGTTGACCTCGTAACCGAGGGAGTAATTACCGTAAACCGTGTGGTTGAATACGCTAAGGACTATCT
>JAEDHF010000201.1 GCA_016297165.1 Oscillospiraceae bacterium
ATGGGTTTTGATTATTGCATATTCCTCGTCGGTAAGCTTTCCGTTCTTGTTTATGATGCTGTCGGCGATACCGATTTTTCCTATATCGTGAAGAGTAGCCATATAGAATATTGCATTCTGCTCCTCCTCGCTTAGTCCTGCCTTTTCTGCAAGAAGCTTCGAATATTCCGCTACTCTCGTGGAATGACCCTTCGTATATTTATCCTTGGCTTCTATGGTATGTACTAAGGTTTCCATAGCCTGATAGGTAAGCTTCTGCTTCTTTTCGAGGCTTTCGTCCATCTTCTTTCTTAGCTTTACATAGTCCTTTACGGTATCTATTCCTGCCATAACCAGCATAAACAGGGCGCCGATACAGATAAAGGTAGAGGTAAGGTCGGTGCTGTTGGTAACATAAGCGACGAGCTGGAGCATTGAGCTTATAGCGAAGCCGATAAAGCCGTAGATAACGAGATTATATTCCTTTATATCGCCGCTCTTTATATCGAGGACGAGGGAAATAATACAGCATAATACGTGGGCAATACATATAAGATGCATTACAAAGAGAATTTCGTTAAAATCCGCAATTCCCGTAGCCTGTAAAATTACCGCTGCCACAAAATATATAAGATTTATTGCAATAAGCGGACGGTATATTTTATTGTGGCGCTTGTTCTGGACATAGTTTATGAACATTACGGCAGGTATCGGGAAGAGATAGAAGGAAAGATAGGTTATATCCGAAGCGAAGGACATATTTTCCATATAAAGCTGTCTTATAGGAGACTGGGCAAGCATCCAGAAGGAAAGGAAGAATAAACCCCAGCCTAAATAGCCGAGATAGAATCGGCTTCCCGAGCGTACGCCCAGTGCGATACTGATTATGATACTTGCAACCGCCATTACGAGAAGTAAAAGAGCGCTTATTATCTCAAAAACGTTGTCCTTCGCCAGCTCATACCACAAGCCGAAAACAGTACCGCAGTAAACCGGATTTATATTACCCGAATAGTCCGAAACGGTAGAAAGGGTTACGGTTATGGTTTTTCCGTAATCCTCTTTTGTAAGAGGAACAAAGACGTAGCCGCTGGCGCTGTATCTTCCCCATAAACGGGTATTTTCAGTGCTGTATTTGCTTCTTAGCTCTCCGTCGATAAAAAACTTCATATCCTGCTTTGCCGAACGGAAACAGAGCCATCTCGTAAAGCTGTCGTCCCCGAAGCCTTCGGGCAGTACTGCGGATATGCTTATTTCTGCGCCCTTTTCAACGTCAAGCTGTGCAGGCAGAGTTATTTCCTTCCTGCTTCCGTCGGGAAGGGTACAGCTCCAGCTAAGGTCAAGCAGCTCGCTTGTATAGAGATTATCCGGGCGCTCCGAAGCAAAAACAGCCGTACCTATCGCTATAAATATAACGATAGCCGCAATAATAACGAAAACAGCGACCTCTATAAAGGCGTCTGCCTTTTCTCCTCTGCTCTTCATACCTTAAGCGCCTCCTTCCCTGTTTATTCCTTCAATAAGCCTTAATGCTGCTTCATTTTATAATCCTTATCTTCGTCAATAAGCTCTATCATATAACCTGCTATAACGGGGTCGAGCTGTGTGCCTCTTACCCGTTCTATTTCCGCTCTTACCTTATCCTGTGACATAACCTCACGATAGCTTCTGTTTGAGGTCATAGCGTCGTAGGTATCGGCTACGGCAATAATTCTCGCAAAAACGGGGATTTCCTCTCCCGAAAGGCCGTCGGGATAGCCCTTTCCGTCGTAACGTTCATGGTGCCACCTTGCGCCGTATTCGATATCCTTTATTTCCGACATATTATGAAGAATATTATAGCCTGTTTCGGAATGGCGCTTTATTACGGCATATTCCTCGTCGGTAAGCCTTCCCGGCTTATTTATAATATCGTCGGCTATACTAATTTTTCCTATATCGTGGAGCGTTGCCATAAAGTATATGGACATCTGCTCCTCCTCGCTCATACCCATTTTCCCCGCAAGGAGTCTCGAATACTCCGCTACTCTTGTGGAATGACCCTTTGTATATTGATCCTTTGCTTCTATGGTATGTACGAGAGTTTCCATTATCTGATAGGTAAGGTTCTCGTTCTTCTGGATTATGCTCTTAATTTCGCCGTCTAAGCTTGTATATTTTCTTATGGTACCTATCATCGCCATAATAAGGAGTAATACCGCACCTATACAGAGGAAGCTTCCGTCGAAAATTACGGTTCTCATGAAATAAACCGCAAGACTGTATGGGAAATGTTCAATGTTATGAGCGAGATGAATTCCCATGAGGATTATATCTACTCAAAGCTGGACAGAATGCTTGACAATGAATGAATTTTTTTACAGCCTGATGTTACTGG
>JAEDHF010000202.1 GCA_016297165.1 Oscillospiraceae bacterium
TAATGCACAAAAGTTTTCGATAACTTGACAAATTTTACAATATATTATATACTGGAAATACAAAATATGAAAACTGAGGTAAGATTTATGTATAGAAATGAATATATCATCGTAACAGATTCTACTACCGATATGGGCAGGGAATACTACGTAGAGAATAATGTACGTTTAGTAAGTATGCACTACGTTATCGACGATAAGGAGTATGTCCAGTACACCGACAACGCCTTAGGAACCAAGGAATTCTATGATATGGTGAGGGCAGGCAGTATGCCGAAAACCTCACAGGTTTCCTACGAAAGTCTTACTTGCACTTTCGAGGAAATAGCGAAAGAGGGGAAGGATGTTTTCTATCTTGCCTTTTCGAGTGCTTTAAGCGGCACCTGTCAGACGGCTAACCTCGTAGCTAAGGATTTATCGGAAAAATACCCCGAAAGGAAATTTATCGTAGTTGACTCAATTTCCGCCTGCGGCGGCGAGGGTCATATCCTGAATAACTGCGTAAGGAAGAGGGACGGCGGCTATACGCTGGAGGAGCTTACCGCATACGCCGAGGAGATTAAGGGGAGAACAATCCATCTTTTCACCGTAAACGACCTTAACCACCTCCACAGGGGCGGAAGGCTCTCAAAAATGTCCGCAGTTCTCGGCGGTATGCTCGGAATTAAGCCGATTCTCCATTTCAACGAGCTGGGTCAGCTCCTGCCCTATTCTAAGGTAAGGGGCAGGAAAAACTCTCTCGAAGCTATGGCGAAGCAGATGGAGAAGACTTATATTCCTGAGGAAAACGAGGAGATTTTCATAAACGACGCCGATTCAAGAGAGGACGCAGAGTATCTCGGTAAGCTTATTATGGAGCGGATGCCCGCGGTAAAGAAAATCCGCTACGGCGAGATCGGCGCAGTTATTGGAGCCCACGCAGGTCCCGGAACGGTAGCGCTTTTCTATCTCGGAAAGGACAGGACTATTGTTGAGGTTTAAGGCAATACCGCACGCAAAGCCGTAAGGCGGTCTTTGTGCGGTGTTGCCTTAAGTAAATACCCTATTGCGCTTAAAAGCAATCCCGGAGGAGCTTCCTCGGGGATTGTTTTTTTATCCGTATAAACCGTACTTGATAATTTTTACTGTATTTGTATAAATCTTTATATTTTGCTAATGATATTTGCAGGAAAGAAGGTTGATAAAATGAAAATGACAAATACGGAATACGGAAAGCTTGCGGAGAAGCGCTCTCCGAATTCAAAGCTTTTTAAAAATATGTCTTTTGCGTTTCTTATCGGCGGTCTGATATGCTGTATCGGACAATGCTTTATAAATATCTATACCTTTCTCGGAATGACGAAAACCGAAGCAGGACTTCTTACGTCTATGACAATGGTATTCATAAGCGCAATTCTTACCGGTCTCGGGCTTTACGATAAGATAGCGAAATACGGCGGCGCAGGAACGCTTGTTCCCATAACTGGCTTTGCAAATGCGGTTGTATCTCCTGCCCTCGAATTCAAGACGGAGGGCTACGTTCTCGGCGTAGGAGCGAAGCTTTTCGTTATCGCAGGTCCCGTTATCGTTTACGGGCTTACCGCCTCGGTAGTATATGGCATTATTCTTTATCTTATAAGGCTTGCATAGGAGGGAAGGTATGAGCGAGTTCATAAAGGACGGAACGGTTATTCTGAATAACTCCCCCTCTGTTGTTTCCTACGGCTCGGCGGTAGGCAGAATGGAAGGGGAGGGGCCTCTCGGAAGCTGTTTTGATTATATAAGCGAGGATTCTACCTTCGGGGAGAATACCTGGGAAAAGGCGGAGAGCAGACTCCAGCAGCACGCTCTTGAGCAGGCTCTTACAAAGGGCGGAATATCCGAGGGTGAGCTCAGCTTTATTTTTGCAGGCGACCTTCTTAATCAATGCACAAGCTCCGCCTACAGTATAAGAGATATCGGTGCTCATTTCATCGGGCTTTACGGCGCCTGCTCAACAATGGCGGAAAGCCTTGCTGTAGCGTCGGTTTTTATGGATAACGGCGTTGGTCAGTACAATGCGGCGCTTACATCCTCTCATTTCTGCTCCGCCGAGCGGCAATTCCGCTTCCCCGAAACCTACGGCGGACAGAGAACGCCCACAGCACAATGGACTGCTACCGCAAGCGGCTGTGCCGTTGTGGGGAAAAGCGAAAAACCGCCCTATATAAGAGCGGTTACCTTTGGTAAGGTTGTGGATATGGGTATAAAGGACGCTAACAATATGGGTGCGGCTATGGCGCCTGCCGCATACGACACCATAAAGCTCCACCTAAAGAATACCTGCACAACCTTAGACCATTACGACCTTATTCTTACGGGGGACCTCGGCTTC
>JAEDHF010000051.1 GCA_016297165.1 Oscillospiraceae bacterium
CATACCGCCCGTATTAAGACCCTCGTCGTTATCGAAGGCTCTCTTATGGTCCATGGAGGAAACCATGGGCTTAACGGTCTTTCCGTCGGTAAAGGCAAGCACCGTAACCTCGGGACCCGTCATAAACTCCTCAATAACGATTTCGCTTCCGCTCTTTCCGAACTTTCCGTCGAGAAGCATGGACTTTATTGCGGCTACAGCCTCTTCCTCGTCCTTAGCGATAATAACGCCCTTTCCGAGAGCGAGACCGTCACACTTTATAACCGCAGGATAGCTATTCTGCTTTTTAACGTATTCAACCGCAGGCTCAACCTCGGTAAAGGTTTCATAGGCGGCAGTAGGAATACCGTATTTCTTCATCAGAGCCTTCGAAAAAACCTTACTGCCCTCTAAAATAGCGGCATTAGCCTTAGGACCGAAGGTGTTGAAGCCCTTTTCGTTAAGCTTATCCACCATACCCAGCACCAGAGGGTCGTCGGGAGCTACGAAAACAAAATCGGGCTTAAGCTTTTCAGCCAGCTCTACAATTCCGTCAATATCGGTAGCCTTAACGGGGAAGCACTCCGCATATTTAGAGATACCGCCGTTTCCGGGAGCTGCATAGAGCTTTTCTGTATCGGGACAGTCTGCGAGCGCTTTTATAATTGCGTGCTCACGGCCGCCGCCGCCAACTACGAGTATATTCATAGTGTACAATCCTTTCTGTTAACCGTGGTAATATTCATCAATTTCACGCTGTACCTTTTTGGGTAGCTTTCCGTAGGTAAGACGATAACCTCTCTCCGCCATATCGGAAATGACCTCGTAGGGTAGGCTTTCGCTGTAACGGATACAGTTCCAGTCGTCGCCCCGTTCTCCCTCGGTTATTTCCTCATGGAGAATACGGATAGTTTCGTTATAATCCCTTTTCGCCTTAATTTCTATCCTGTCGGGGTAAATTGCCGCAAAGGGCTTCGAAACGAGGATAAATACGCTTTCGTTTTCCTTTTCATCAACGTGAACGCCCTTAAAGGTCAGGATATAATCATAAAGCTTCCTGTGTATTTCTTCTTTCGTCATAACGCTTTTTCACCCTCTCGGCTTCCTTTAATTCCATAGCGCCCTCTGCCTTTACGGGGTGTGTTGCGGCAGTTTTCAAAAGCGCCTCGTATTCCTTCTGCGCCGCCGCCTCGTCCTTCTTATACAAAAGATAGTAGGCGTACATAAGCCGCTTTCTTGAAGGATATAGGGCAGTAAGCCTTATGTATTCAAGCTGTTTCTTATCGGCAAGCTTTTCGACCTTTTCGGGATTACATTCTCCCATTATTTCGAGATAGAGAAGCTCACAGCGAGCCTCTTTTCTAAATAGGTCGAGAACATTTTCGCTGTCTGCAACACGCCGATATATCTCCCCTATTTCATCATAACAGCCATTTTCGAAGAGAATAGCCGCCTTATAAAGGAGGAGGTTTGCCGTAGCGGTATCGGATATATCGCTGTAATCGAAGCCTATTATTTCATTTCGTATAGCCTCGGGCATATCATTTGCGCTTTCCGACTCCGTTAAAAGGGCATTAGCCGCAAG
This sequence comes from Oscillospiraceae bacterium, assembly GCA_016297165.1. Lineage (GTDB taxonomy): Bacteria > Bacillota > Clostridia > Oscillospirales > Ruminococcaceae > Ruminiclostridium_E. The sequence continues at coordinate 1,565 of JAEDHF010000051.1, forward strand.
GAGAAGATACTGGGCGGTTTTCGACTTCGGATTTTTCGGAAGCTCAATGAAAATCTGATAGCCGTCGTTCATTGTACCGCCCATTTTCGCAGGAAACAGGTTCATAACCCCGAGACCGAAGCCTACTATTGCGAAAATGTTCAGTATAATCAAGGGCAGACCTGTTGTAATACTGCCAATAAGTAGGGCAATTCCTCCCGTCAGAATATTTAACGCTCCTCCCCCTAAAAGATAGAGGAAGAAGGGGCATTCCGGGGGCTTGCACAGAGGCGGCGACATAAGGCATTGTCCTGCTGTGCCTGCTACGGTGGTTTTCTTGAACTTAAGCTTATTATCCTGCTTTACGAGGGTAAAACAGCCGATACGGAAGGATACATATTTCCAGCCCGTCATAAGTCCGAAAAGGAGATGACCTCCCTCGTGGATAATAACGTGGATAAAAATGAATACAAGCCCCAGTAAAACAAGTCCGCCAAGTGCAATAAGCTCCGCTCCCGTATTTTCTTCGGGGAAAAGAACGTTAACCGACCTTGCGGAAAACATACCCAGCAGGATAAAGGGGATAATACTTAAGGCGTATCCGATAACCGTAAGGAGCTTATCTAAAAACTTCGGGATTTTCATATATCAGTGGTGGAAAAGTCTGATTCCTGTAAACGCCATAGCGATACCGTACTTGTTGCAGGTTTCGATTACGTTATCGTCACGGATAGAGCCGCCGGGCTGTGCGATATATTCAACGCCGCTCTTATGCGCTCTTTCGATATTGTCGCCGAAGGGGAAGAAGGCGTCGGAGCCGAGGGCTACACCCTTCATTGTGTCGAGCCACGCTCTCTTTTCTTCTCTTGTGAATACGGCGGGCTTAACCTTGAACCATTTCTGCCATTCGCCCTCAGCAAGCACGTCCATATAGTCCTCGCCGATATAGAGGTCGATGGTGTTGTCGCGGTCTGCACGTCTGATTGTGTCAACAAACTGTAAGCCGAGAACCTGGGGAGACTGTCTTAAATACCAGTTATCCGCCTTCTGTCCTGCTAAACGTGTGCAGTGAATTCTGGACTGCTGACCTGCGCCGATACCGATAGCCTGACCGCCGCAAGCGTAGGCTACGGAGTTGGACTGGGTATATTTAAGGGTGATAAGTGCGATTGCGAGGTCGGTTTTTGCGCTTTCGGGAAGGTTCTTGTTGTCGGTAACCATATTTGCGAAAAGCTCGTCGTTAATAACAAGCTCGTTTCTGCCCTGTTCAAAGGTAATACCGTAAACCTGTTTTCTTTCGATAGGTGCAGGAACATAGTTCTCGTCAATCCTGATGATGTTGTAGGTACCCTTTCTCTTTGACTTAAGGATTTCGAGAGCCTCGTCGGTATAGCCGGGAGCGATAATACCGTCGGAAACCTCTCTCTGAATCATTGTAGCGGTACAAGCGTCACAAACGTCGGAAAGAGCGATAAAGTCGCCGTAGGAGGACATTCTGTCTGCGCCTCTTGCTCTTGCATAAGCGCAGGCGAGGGGAGTAAGCTCTCCTAAATCGTCAACCCAGTAGATTTTCTTTAAGGTGTCGGAGAGGGGAAGACCAACAGCGGCGCCTGCAGGGGAAACGTGCTTGAAGGAGGTAGCCGCAGGAAGTCCCGTAGCCTTCTTTAATTCCTTAACAAGCTGCCAGCCGTTAAAGGCGTCCATAAAGTTGATATAACCGGGCTTTCCGTTAAGTACCTCGATAGGAAGCTCGCCGTTCTCCATAAAAATGCGTGAAGGCTTCTGGTTGGGGTTACAGCCGTATTTGAGTTCAAGTTCTTTCATTTCTGCCAATCCTTTCGTAGTTATACGTTCTTGTTTACTATTCTTGATTCATATTTTCCTGTTTCGAGGTCGATATATCTTGTGAAAAGGGAAACCTTGTTGTCAGCGTTGAGGTTTTCCCATACAAGCTTTGTGAAAGCGTCGATATCAACATCGGGGAGAGAAACCTTCTTAGGCTCGCCCTCAAAGCTGGGGAGGGGGTTGCCCTCTGCCTTATAGGTATGGATAAATCTGCCGATGCCGTTTTCGGGGCAGCTGTACGCAAAGGTATTTCTGATGCAGCTTTCGGGGTTTCCGTTATCGCTCTTTAAGATAGACATAGCGTAGTTGAAGCTGCCGTCCTCAAGGTGTATAATGCCCGAAATACGGGGTGTATAGTTGGGAGCGTCGTCCTCGAATTCACGGGTACGAAGAGACTGCTCAAAGGTCATCTGCTTATCCATAAGCTCATAGATTGTGTCGGTCTGGTCGCCGTTGGTTACGATAGTCTTGTTGCCGAGAACACGAACGGGTGCATATATAATAAGGTGGGGGTCAACCATTTTGGATTCATCAAAGGCCTGTGTTCTTATGCCCTCGCCGTCCTCGATAAATACTCTGTTACGGCTGTTTTCGCTTCTTCCCATAATGAAATAAGCGATAACGGCTTTCTTTCCGTCGGGAGATTTTCCCAGCATGATACCTCTGCCATGGTAGGCGAGGGTGTTAAGTTCCTTTTCAAAAGCTAAAGTTTCCATATTTTTTCCTTTCCTGTCAGTTTTTCTCCGACGCCTCGGATTCGTTCTGTCGTAAATACTCTTCGGGGAGATATTTTTCGGGGACGTTGTAGCCGTGCTGATGAAGCCATACCGCATATCGTGGATTGCTGAGCCTGTCTGCCGATTCCTGCCTTAAACGCTCATTTCGCTTTTCCTTTAGTCCCGTTTTAACCATTATTATATTGCCGATAGCGAAGAAAATTACTACGACCGATATCAGCATAATGAATATGTAGGACATGTGATAGTAGTCCTTGGTCGTTACCTCAAAATAGTGTATCCCTGCGCCAACGGCGAAAGCTGCTGCACCTGTAACGAGAGCTATAAGCATACGCTTTATATCGAAGGCTTCGGGAGCGATTCCGTCAATCTCTATTTCGTGGAAAACGGGGTTGATATACTCGGTTTTGCATTTCGGGCAGACCTTTAAGGGACTGCCGTAGCGGTATTCACCTACTGCATGGGTTCCTACTAATTTGTTGCAGTTGGGACAGTGCATTTCTATTATCTGCCCTCTGCGTGGAGTGCCCGGATTACTCATTGACTACTGCCTTTCCGTCAACAACGGTTATCTTATCGTCACAGAAGAGCTGCACTGCCTTGGGAAGTATCTTCCATTCCGCTTCCTCCATAATGCGTTTCTGGAGGGTTTCGGGAGTGTCGCCGTTTTTAACCTCAACCGCCTTTTGCAGAATGATAGGTCCTCCGTCACATTCCTCTGTAACGAAATGAACGGTTGCGCCGCTAAGCTTAACGCCCTTGGCGAGAGCGGCTTCGTGAACGTGTAAGCCGTAGAAGCCCTTTCCGCAGAAGGAGGGGATAAGAGCAGGGTGAACGTTCATCATCTTATAGGGAAAAGCGGAGCAAACCTGCCGGTCGAGTATGGTCATAAAGCCGGCATACACCACAAGGTCAGCTTTTTCAGCAATAAGAGCTTCCGTCATAGCCTTGCTGTATGCCCCTACGTCGGAATAATCCTTACGGGTAAGAACAACCGTCTTAATGCCGTTATTTCTTGCTCTTTCGAGGGCGTAGGCGTCGGGCTTCGAGGAAATTACGCAGGTAATCCTGCCGTTTCCAAGCTCCCCTCTTTTTTCGGCGTCGATAAGAGCCTGTAAATTGGTGCCGCCGCCCGAAACGAGAACAACTATGTTTTTCATTTATAGTCCTTTCCCGATTACTTTATGATAATGCCTTCGTCGCCCTTAGCGATTTCGCCGATTTCATAAGCCTTGATGCCGAAGCTTTCCATAAGTGCGATAGCTGCGGTCACGTCGGTCTTGGGGATAACTACGGACATACCGATACCCATATTAAAGGTATTGTACATATCGTGCTCGTTAACGTTTCCTCTTTCCTGTAAAAGCTTAAAGATATAGGGAACCTCGTAGGAATTCTTGTCGATTACGGCAGTATAGCCCTCGGGGAGAGAACGTGGGATATTCTCGTTGAAGCCGCCCCCTGTGATATGGCTGATTGCCTTTACGTTAGTCTTTGAAATAAGCTCTAAAACGGGCTTAACGTAAATCTGCGTAGGCGCTAAAAGGGTTTCTCCGAGAGTTCTTCCGTCGGGGAGAACCTCGTCGAGGACCTCCTTGCTGTCGATATTGAAAATCTTTCTTACGAGGGAGAAGCCGTTGGAGTGTACGCCTGTTGAAGCGAGACCGATAATAGCATCGCCCTCGGATACGGTGTTGTTGTCGATAATCTTCTTCTTATCTACTACGCCTGTGCAGTAGCCTGCAATATCATACTCGTCGTCGGGCATCATACCGGGGTGTTCTGCGGTTTCGCCGCCGATAAGTGCACAGCCCGACTGAACACAGCCCTCGGCAACGCCCGAAACTATCTCGGCAATCTTTTCGGGATAGTTCTTGCCGCAAGCGATATAATCGAGGAAGAAAAGGGGCTTAGCACCGCAGCAGATAATGTCGTTAACACACATGGCAACTGCGTCGATACCGATAGTGTCGTGCTTATCGAGGAGCATGGAGAGCTTAAGCTTTGTACCTACTCCGTCGGTACCGGAAACGAGAACGGGCTCCTCAATGCCCGTAAGGTCGAGACCGAACAGACCGCCGAAGCCGCCGATTCCGTCCATAACTCCGGGTATATTTGTGCGCTCAACGTGCTTTTTCATGAGCTTTACTGATTCATAGCCTGCGGTTACGTCAACGCCGGCTGCCTTATAGCTTTCGGAAAAACTGTTTTTCATAAGGTAGTTCCTTTCGGTTCAAGTATTATTGTCGTTCGTGATTTATTCCCTGCCTGTCCAGCAGTAGGTGCAAAGCTTACATTCGGGTAAGCCGATAGCCTTAATTGTGCCCTCGAGGGACTGGAAATCCACGGAGGTAAGGTTAAGACGCTTACATATTTCAGCTCTCAGGAGCTTACCTCTTTCGGTGTTTCGGTCGCTGTATTCGGGGATATACTTAACGCCCTCGTCGCCCTCTGCTTCATGGATTATCTGCCTTGCGATAAGCTCCATTTCGGAATTGCTTCTGGAGAAATTGAGGTACTTACAGCCGTACATAATAGGAGGGCAGGCAGAGCGCATATGCACTTCCTTCGCTCCGTTTTCATAGAGAAATTCTACCGTTTCTCTCATCTGTGTGCCTCTTACGATACTATCGTCCACGAAAAGGAGCTTCTTGCCCTCGATAAGCTCGTGAACGGGAATAAGCTTCATTTTCGCTACACGGTTTCTCATATCCTGACTTGTTGGGGTAAAGCTTCGGGGCCAGGTAGGAGTATATTTTATAAAAGGTCTTGCGAAGGGGATTCCGCTCTTATTGGCATAACCGATAGCGTGGGGAGTGCCCGAATCGGGAATACCGCAGACATAGTCAACGTCGGGGAGATTTCCGTTCGCAATATCGTTTTCCGCCATAATCTCGCCGTTTCTGGTTCTCATGGCTTCAACGTTCTTGCCCTCGTAAACTGCCGTAGGATAGCCGTAATATGTCCAGAGGAAGGAGCATATTCTCATATCGTCGGTACCCTCGGCGAGAACCTCAATGCCCTCGGAAGTAATCATATCAATTTCAGCCGGACGAAGCTCCTTAAAGTTACGGTAGCCCAGCTTTTCGGAGGCGTAGGATTCCATAGTAACACAGTAGCCGTCCTCACGCTGTCCGAGGATAATAGGAAGTCTGCCTCGCTTGTCCCTTGCTGCGATAATGCCCTTTTCGGTAAGAATAATAAGGCTTACCGTTCCGTCTATCTTTTCCTGTGCATAGCGTATGCCCTCGGGGAGATTGTTCTTCTGTGCAATAAGAGCGCCGAGAAGAGCGCCCGAATTTACGCTGCCGCTGCTCATGGTTTCGAAGCTGTCGCAGCCGTTATCGAGAAGCTCGTTATAAAGCTCGTCGGCGTTGTTGATGATGCCCACGCTCATAATTGCGTAAAGTCCCAGTCTCGATTTAACGAGGATAGGCTGAGGGTCCGTATCGCTTATGCAGCCGATACAGAGGTTACCTCTCATAGAAACTGCGTCCTTTTCGAATTTGGTTCTGAAGGGTGAGTTTTCGATACTGTGAAGGCATCTCTGAAAACCCGCTTCGGGGGAATAAGCCGCCATACCGCCGCGCCTTGTTCCGAGGTGAGAATGATAGTCCGTACCGAAAAATACATCGGTTATGCAGTCGTTCTTTGACGCTGCTCCAAAAAATCCGCCCATATAAAGTCCTTTCCAGAATAGTTCTGATTAGTATATATACTGCAGGAAGCACTGTCAGATATTCTTTGCTTCCTCCTGCATTTTTCTGTCAGCTTCAAGGTTTTTCTGATGCTGTGCCTCCTTGAAGTCTGCAAACTTCTTAGCAAGCTCCTCGTCGTTAACCGCAAGAATCTGTACTGCGAGATATCCTGCATTAGCGGCGCAGTTAATACCCACACAGGCAACGGGAACTCCGGGAGGCATCATTACCGAGGAGAGAAGAGCGTCCATTCCGTCGAGAGCCTTGGCTGTAACGGGGAGGGCGATTACGGGTAAATCCGTGTTGCCTGCCAGTGCGCCGGCAAGGTGAGCCGCCATACCTGCTGCACCGATAAGAACGCCGAAGCCGTTTTCTCTCGCCGAACGAGCGAAGGCGGAGGCTTCAGCAGGGGAGCGGTGAGCAGACATAACGTGAAGCTCGAAGGGAACGCCGAACTGCTTACATACCTCGGCTGCCTTTCTTACTACGGGTAAATCGCTGTCGCTGCCCATTATGATTCCGATTTTCTTCATTGTAATAACCATTCCTTTCAAATAAAAAAAGCCGTATGCCCGGCGTACAGCTATATTTTTGGGTAATTATGACAGGAGGAGGATACAGCACAGGCAGGAGCAGAGAAAAATACTATGGATAAAATAGAAAAGCCTTGCATATCTCACACCTCGCTTGTATATATATAATATACCATATATAATATTATGGCGGGGTTTCTTCCTGAAACCAAAAACTACACTATTATTCTACAATATTTTTCAATTAAATTCAAGGGTTTTCTGAAAATAATTTAAATATTTTTTGTATCCCGATATATGATAAAACGGTTAATTTGCACAACCGGTATGCTGAAAACAGGGGTTGTCTGTGTGAAATTAAGAAAAACCGGAGCAATTTTAGGTACAGCAAGTAAAAAATTCAGGCTAAATTTAAGTAAAACAGGGTTACACGGAGGTTACATTTGCAAATGTGCGGTGAGAAGCCATATCTGAATATCGTTTACATAACAAAATTGGAATATTTCGGCGATTTGCACAATAGTTTTTAGATTTTTAGTATGATAATCATAATAAACTGAATGAAAAAGTAGCGGAATAAAAAAATAATAAGTGCCGTAAAGTATTATAATTAAAGGATTCAGAGGACAAAATTATGTAAAATTTATCTAAAAATAACTGGAAATTTTCTTAAAGGGCATTTTCAACAAATATGCCTCATAGGTGAGTAGGGTGTAAACGTTTTCGTGCAACAGTCGGAAAAATTTTTCAAAAAAGGGGTTGCAAAATCAAAAGTTTTGTGATATAGTAACAAATGAAATTGCGGGACAGCATAGGGCTGTTCTGAGCAATTTAAAATTAACGGTCCTTTTCTTATGGACCATGATACTTTTGGAGGAAAAAACAATGAAGAAAAGAATTATGACCGCTCTTTTAGCGTCAGCAATGATTCTCTCTGTAGCTGGTTGTGGCGAGAACAAGACTCCTGCCGGCACAACAACTGCTGCTCCCCAGGGCGGCGACGCAACAACAACTGCTGCTCCCCAGGGTGGCGACGAAACAACTGCTGCTCCCGAAGGCGGCGACACTGCAACTGTTGATGTTCCCGATGATGGTAAGGTACTTAACATCTGGGCTTGGAACACAGAGTTCATGGACAGAGTTTCTGCTTTCTACCCCGGCTACGAAGCAGTAGGCGAAGCTACTAAGGATGAAGAAGGTAACGTAAGATCTGCTGAAGGTAAGATCGGCGACGTTAAGGTTGTATGGACAATCAACCCCAACGCTAACAACGGTTACCAGATTCCCCTTGATGAAGCTCTTCTCGACCAGGACAACAAGCCTGCTGACGAAAAGATCGACATCTTCTTAATCGAAGCTGACTACGCTGATAAGTATGTTAACTCCGATACATCTCTCCCTGTTTCCGCTGTAGGCATCACAGATGCAGACTGCGAACAGATGTACCAGTACACAAAGGATATCGCTACCGACGCTAACGGCAACCTCAAGGCTGTTACATGGCAGGCAACTCCCGGCCTTTTCGCTTACAAGCGTTCTATCGCTAAGGAAGTTCTCGGTACAGACGATCCTGACGAAGTTCAGAAGGCTGTAGCTGACTGGGATAAGTTCAACGAAACAGCTGCTAAGATGAAGGAAGCTGGCTACTACATGGTAGCAGGTCGTCAGGACTCCTACAGAACATTCTCCAACAACGTTTCCGCTCCTTGGGTAAACGCTAACGACGAAATCATTATCGATGCTAACATCGAAAAGTGGGTTGAACAGACTAAGGACTTCACCGAAAAGGGTTATCTCCAGAACGATACAGCTCACGACCTCTGGCAGTCCGGTTGGGCTACAGAACAGTCTGAAGCCGGTAAGACCTTCGGCTTCTTCTACTCCACATGGGGTATCAACTTCACACTTGCTGGTAACGCTGGTGAAGACGGCTTCGGTAACTGGGCAGTTTGCTACGGTCCTCAGTCCTACTACTGGGGCGGTACATGGATCTGCGCTGCTTACCAGACAGATAACAAGTCCCTTGTAAAGGACATCATGTTCCAGCTCACATGTAACGGTGACATCATGGGTAACATCACTCGTGAAACTCAGGACTACACAAACAACATGGCAGCTATGGAAGCTATCGCAGCTTCTGACTTCAAGTCCGACTTCCTCGGCGGTCAGAACCACATCGCTCTCTTCACAGAGAATGCTAAGAAGATCGATATGAGCAACGTTTCCGCTTACGACCAGGGTCTTAACGAAGGCTTCCAGGAAGCTATGGGTCCCTACTTCTTAGGCGAAAAGACATACGAAGAATGTCTCGACTTCTTCTACAGCAACGCAATCGTTAAGTATCCTAACCTCAAGAAGCCTCAGTAATTCCTTACTAAGACTTACTTAGTTTGACTTAACATCAACGGACTGCGGACTTAAAAATCCGCAGTCCGGTATATTAAAGCTGATTTTTCTGAAAAAAGTCAGCTTTAATATACCATTGATGTTGAGTTGAACATCTATAATTGAAGAAGAAAGTGATGGTGAAACTCCTGTGAAACGTAAGTCGATAAGCTATGCAAAGTGGGGTTATGTATTTATTGCGCCTTTCTTTATAGCCTACGCAATTTTCCAGTTGTGGCCTCTTATTACCACAATATATTATAGCTTTTTTGAGCATTACCGTGTAGGTCTTACACAGGTTGGCCCTAATTTTGTAGGTTTCCAGAA
>JAEDHF010000052.1 GCA_016297165.1 Oscillospiraceae bacterium
TGGTACTGCCCGAACGGGAAACTCCGGGGAAAAGGGCGACGCACTGAAAAAGACCGATAACAACGGCGTCCTTAAGCTTTATATCCTTACCCGTTTTAAGCCCCTTTACACAAGCGTCGGAAAGGATAAGCAGGAGCGAAGTAAACAGAAATGCACAGCCCTCGAAAATTATATCCCCGTCCCCCTCCATAGAGGTGAAAAAATCCTTAAAGAAATAAACGGGCACAAGAATAAGGGTAGCGATTATTATCATCACCATCATCCGGCGGTCGTCGTTCATTTTGCTCCAGCTGAATCTGCCCCTGAAGATATCGGCGATAGTAAGGAAAAACTCCTTTATTATGCCGATAATCCGCTTTCTGAAGGCGATAAACACAGCAAGTAGCGTTCCGAGATGCAAAACGATAGAAATTAAAAGGCTTTCCTCGCCTATGTTCATAAAATGCTGGGCAACGGAGAGGTGACCCGAGCTTGAAATGGGCAGGAATTCGGTTAAGCCCTGAATAATCCCCTGAATAATTACGCTTATTATGTCCATGGTATGTATTTCCTTTCTGTATGAGCCGACCGATTAAGTCGGCTCCGTTAGAACTGTTACTTTATGCTTGTAAAGGGCAGGTATCTCTTATCGAGATAAAGGGCAGGATTTGTGGAAATAAGCCGCCTTATGCGCTTTTCGCCGCCCTGCTCCGATATTTCGAGCCAGCCGTCCTGTATAGGTCTTGTTTCGGCGGTATAGCCGTATTCGCTTTCACCGCTGTTATAGAATATGTCGGATAAGCTCACGATAGAATGAATAACCATAGCATTACCTCAGGATTTTTCCTTTTCGCTTTTTTCGCTTTCTTTCTTTTCCCCGAGAGCCTCTTTTTCCTCGATAAGCTTATAGAGGCAGTCGATAGCGTCGGCAAGTCCGCCGAGATTATCGATAAGTCCGCTTTTTACCGCAGTTTCACCGTCCACCACCGAGCCTACGTCCATAACAAGCTCATCCTTTTTCATCATAAATTCCTTGAACTTCCGTGCAGAAATGTTGCTGTTTCGGGTTACGAAATTAGTTATGCGCTCCTGCATACGGTCGAAATAGGAGAGAGTCTGTGGAACGCCGAGAACAAGGCCGTTAAGCCTTACGGGGTGGATAGTCATAGTTGCCGAGGGGACGATAAAGCTTCTTTTTGCGCATACTGCAAGAGGAACGCCGATAGAATGACCTCCACCCACAACGATTGAAACCGTGGGAGTTTCCATTCCTGCAATAATTTCGGCGATAGCAAGTCCTGCCTCAACGTCGCCGCCTACGGTATTAAGGATAATGAGCAGTCCTTCAATGCTCCTGTCCTGTTCTATCGCTACGAGGGCAGGAATAATATGCTCATATTTTGTGGTCTTATTCTGGGGCGGAAGGATATAATGCCCCTCAATCTGACCGATTACGGTAAGACAATGGATAAGGTGCTTAGCGTTAGGTACGGCGGTTACTCCGTTATCCGAGGCTTCCGCCACATCGCCGCCCTTATTTTCTTCATCTTCGCTGCTGTTTGTATATTTCATCGCTCTTTCCTTTCATAGCTTTTATTCAAAACTATTATCAATCGGCAGAGCGAAAATATACATATTAAAATATACGTATTAAATTATACCACATCTCATATATAAATGCAATTATTTTTTTATAAAAAACCCTTACGGTGAAAAAATTTTCTTGACTTTTTTAAGGGTTTGTTGTATAATATTTTAGTAATACGGAAGCGTATCGAAGTGGTCATAACGGGACTGACTCGAAATCAGTTGTACCTCACGGTACCGTGGGTTCGAATCCCACCGCTTCCGCCAACAAAAAAACGTTCAAGTCACTTTGACTTGGACGCTTTTTTGTTGCTGCGGAATCGAGTAGGGATTCGAACGACGAATAGGCGTAAGCCGTCCCACCGCTTCCGCCAAATGCGCCCCTGCTAATCGCAGGGGCTAATTTAATATTGAAGAATGAATAATGAATAGTGAATAATGGATTAGACGGCGCATTTGTATTATTCATTATTATTTCTTCGTTATTCATTATTTAATAAAACGGAGTCTTATATGAACAACCCTTTGCTTGATAAAGCTCTAAATTTTGCTGCAAGAATAGTTAAACTTCATCAGTATCTTCAAAAAGAAAAGAAAGAAAACATCATATCAAGGCAAATCCTTCGCAGCGGTACATCAATCGGCGCAAATGCAAACGAAGCAGCCTATGGGATTAGCACAGCAGATTTTATCGCAAAACTACAAATTGCTTTAAAAGAAACTACCGAAACCGAATACTGGTTAAGACTTTTGATACTTACCGATTACATAGAAGAAAACCTTGGTGAATCTATTCTAACAGACTGTCTTGAAATTAAAAAGATACTTATTTCATCATTGAACACTGCGAAGAAAAAGAATGTAATTGGTCACAATTAACACGGCGGAATTTTTTGAATATTCTTCATATTCCCTCTAAAAACCCCAAATTTTTCTTCGACATCTATTGACAAATCAAAAACTTTGTGATATAATATGTAATCGTTGGAAATCAACATCACCTGCGGAGGTGGTGGAATGGCAGACACGCTACTTTGAGGTGGTAGTGAGCGTTTGGCTCATGAGGGTTCAAGTCCCTTCCTCCGCACCAGAAAAAGTCCGGTTCAAAAGAACCGGACTTTTTCATTTTTTCAGCTTAAGCAAAAACGGAAAACAGGCGCATTGAGCATAATATTTTATGTATCATTAAGCTTATCGATAATTTTCGCCTTTGCACGATAGTATATTACCCTCGCCCAGTTATCCGATCTCCCGAAAACCTCGCCGATATCCCCGTAGGAAAGCTCCCCGAAAACCCGCAGGGTAAAAACCTCCTTGTAGGGCTCCTCCAGGTCGTGGAGAACTCTATGAATCCTTTTCGCCGTTTCCTTGTCCTCGAAGCTAAGCTCTGTACTTACGGGGTCGGGCTCCTCGGAAAGCTCCTCCGAAAAAGCCATACTTTTATTCTTTCGGCAGTAGTCGTAAAAGCAGTTCTTCCCTATCTGACAGAGCCACACAGTAAGCTTACAGCCCCCGTCAAACTTATTTATGGACTTAAAGGCTCTAAACATTGTTTCCTGGGTAAGCTCCTCGGCTACGTTCTCGTCCCCCGAAAGCTTAAGGAGAAAGCGATATACGTCCCCTACATAAAGGCGGTATATTTCTTCAAATTCCCTGTTCATTATGCACCGCCCTTATTCAGCATAGCTCATCCATTTTTCAATTACTTCCTCGGGTATTTTGTATTCCTCACGGAGGGTACGAAGGTCTCTTTCCAGTTCATTTTCATAAAACTTTACTTCCTGCTCCCAATCTGTTTTCGCCATTTCAGTAGCCTGCTCCAATGTCCAATATTCCGCATATTCGTTAATTTTTCTTGCGATAAAGGAGTCTTTATCAGCTAATTCTATAATCCTACTCTTATATGTTCCGGCACCCCACTGCGTCAGGATTATTTCGTCCGAATAATCGCTGTATTTTTCTGCTACACAATACAACTCACCGTCGCTGTTTATAATGCTCAGACTACCGTTTTCGTTTTCACCTGATATAATAAACTCGCTAATCTTATACGTTCCTATTCCCGTCAGTTTTCCTTCTACATATATTAAGTATCGTTTTTCGTCGGGTAACAAAAAGGTTGAATAAACCCGAGACGAATAGCCATGCGAATACATAGTGTACGGATAGAAATCCGACAATACTAAAATGTCCTCACAATCATAGCCCGTAGCCTCAAGTATTTTATTTTTATTTTGCCTTATTCCCTCGTTTAAAATCCCCTGATACGGGTCAATTCCGAAAAGCCTGTTAAGATTATAAAAACCGCTGTTAGCGTCACAAATCGCAAACACCCCGAAAAACACAATCATCACAGCAAGCAAAGCCGAAGCCGAAATAATAATGATTTTCTTAAAATTAACCTTTTTAAAGGGCTTTTTCGCTTTTACATTCTCCGCCACATTTCCCGTTACAACAGTAGCCTTTGCCTTTTCGAGAATATCCATACATTCGGGGCAGTCTGCTGTGTGGGCTTCTACATATTCCCTTCCCGAGGGGCTTAAAACCTCGTCGGCGTAGCCCGGGATAAGGTCTCTCGTAATTTCACATTCATTCATAGTAGTACCGTCCTTTCAATTTTATGAAAGCTTTCATATATATGACGGGAAAAAAGGCGAAACGTTACAAAAAACGACCCCTGATTTTTTCAAGGGTCGCAAATTGTTAACCTAAAATTTTATCCGCAAATTCCGAAAGCATATCGGCGCAGCTCTCAATATCTCCCTTGTCTGCCGCCTTAGCAAATTCGGGGTCAATAGGAAGCTTAGCGATATTCTTGATACCGTACTTTTCGGCGATTTCGTCGATATGGCTTTCACCGTAGATGTAATGCTTCTTGCCGCATTCATCGCACACAAAATAGCTCATATTCTCAACTAAGCCGATAACGGGAATATTCATCATATTCGCCATTTTAACCGCCTTTTCAACAATCATTGAAACAAGCTCCTGAGGGCTTGTTACTACGATTATTCCTGCTACGGGTAAGGACTGGAAAACTGTAAGGGGAGCGTCGCCCGTTCCGGGAGGCATATCCACAAACATAAAGTCTATATCGTTCCAGACAACATCAGTCCAGAACTGCTTGATTACTCCTGCGATAACGGGACCTCTCCATACAACGGGGTCGGTAGCGTTTTCGAGAAGAAGATTGACGGACATAACCTCAATGCCCGTCTTTGTAACCGAGGGATAAAGGGCAGTATCTGTGCCTGTAGCTCTTTCGGTTATGCCGAAAACCTTGGGGATTGAGGGGCCGGTAATATCTGCGTCAAGAACGGCGGTTTTAAAGCCCTTTTTTCTTGCGGCAGAAGCCATAAGGGAGGTAACGAGGGATTTACCTACGCCGCCCTTACCCGAAACTACCGCTATTACCTTTTTTACGTCGGAAAGCTCGTTCATAGGTGCAAGAAAGCTTTCTGCCTTTCTGTCCGAACAGCTCTGTCCGCAGGTTTCACAGTTGTGTGTACATTCGCTCATAGTTAGTATTTCCTTTCATAATTCGGTGCAGCCTGCCGATAAGACATCATCTGCGTTGTCACCTATACAACGGCAGGCACAAAGCCTAGCCGTTGCACAGCTTCCTAGCATCTGACGCCTTCTCGGCAGTCTTTTGAATGAATATATTATTATTTTAAAGATAAACGAAACCTCAATAGTGCTTATTCGTTATCTTCATTTTCACTTTCGCTCTTTGTAAGCGTTAAAATATCCTCTTCCGTTAAGGGCTTCGCCTTAACGTTTTCTACGTGAGCGGCGGTATCCTTTTTCTCCTCGGTACCCTCATTAAGCCGCTTTTTCTGTACCTTTCCCGTAGCCGCAAGGAAAAACTTCGTAGGCGCAAATTTCGAAGCGGCAGCAAGGAATTTCGAGCCGAAGGTAGGAACAATAATAAGCTCTCCGTCAAACATCTTTTCAAGGGCATATTCCGCCGCGTCCTTCTCGTCCATTCCTCTTACTGCAAATTCGGCGCCCGAAATCTCGTTGAATTCCGTTCTTACGGGGCCGGGACAAAAAGCTCCGATATAAACGTTGGATTTCGCCATTCTGAGCTCCTCGTAAATAGCCTTGGTAAGCTGTAAAACATAGTTTTTCGAAGCATAATAGGAGGAAAAAAGAGGTCCTGCCATAAAGGCGGCAAGAGAAGCCACATTAAGGATATAGCCCGAATTTCTCTTCTTGAATTTCTGAAGGAAAAGCTTGGTAAGAATGTGTACTGCCGTAATATTAACGTTTATCATCTTAAGCTCGTCCTCAAGGGGCGTTTCGTCGAAGGCTCCGAAAACTCCGAAGCCTGCGTTATTGATAACTATATCAATATTAGCGCTCTCAACCTCCTTATAGAGGGCGATACATTCCTCCGCCTTAGATAAATCCTTAGCGATAACCTTAACCTTTACGCCGTAGGCTTCCGTAAGCTCCTTTTTAAGCTCATAGAGCCTTTGCTGACGTCTTGCTACGATTACGAGGTTAAAACCCCTTTTTGCAAGACCTATCGCCATTTGCCTGCCCATTCCCGAGCTTGCTCCTGTAATAAGTGCTATCATTTTATTCGTTTCCTTTCAGTACATTTTCTATCAGTTCTTCGAGGTCGTCCAGGGTGGAAAGAGTGCCGCACTGTGCACGGTACTTCGCCGCCCCCGTCATTCCCTTTATATACCAGCCTGTCTGCATTCTTGCTTCCTTCATACCGATTACCTCGCCCTTATATTTGGTGAGAAGTCTTATATGACGCCGCATAATCTCCATTTTTTCAGGAAGAGTGGGCTCATATTTCTCCTTATCGCCGTAAAGGAAGCTTTCTATCTCCTTAAAAAGCCAGGGCTTTCCGCAGGCACCCCTGCCCACCATAACAAGGTCACAGCCCGTATATTTATACATTTCGGCGCATTTTTCCGCCGTATCAACATCGCCGTTTCCGATAACGGGGATTCTGACTGCATTTTTAACCTCGCCGATAATTTCCCAGTCGGCAGTACCATTATACATCTGATTTTTCGTTCTGCCATGAACCGCTACCGCAGAAGCGCCGCATTCCTCCGCTATTTTCGCAATTTCAACGGCATTAACGCTGTTCTCGTCCCAGCCCTTTCTTATCTTGACGGTAACGGGTATGTCCGTTGCCTTGACTGCGGCGGTTACTATTTCGGCGAAAAGCTTCGGATTCTTCATCAAAGCGCTTCCCGAGCCGTTTCCTGCCACCTTAGGTACTGGACAGCCGCAGTTTATATCAATAATATCGGGCTTAAAGCCCTCCGCTATTTTAACGGCAGGAGCAAAAAACTCGGGCTCCGAGCCGAAAAGCTGAACTGCCATAGGGCGTTCGATTTCCGTAACAGTAAGAAGCTCGGCGGTTTTCCTGTCGCTATATACAAGCCCCTTACAGCTCGCCATTTCGCCTACACAGTATGCCGCGCCGAATTCCTTCGCTATCTGTCGGAAGGCTCTGTCCGCTACGCTTGCCATTGGGGCAAGGGCGGCGGTTTTCTTTATTTTTACGTTTTTAATACTTATATATTCCATTTTCAGTAGATTAGCCTTGCAATTATTGTATTCGAAAGTAAAAAGCCCTCCGGGGTAAGTCTTATTCCCTTTTCGTCCTGTTCAATATAGCTTTCCGGAATAGCCTTAAGCTTATTCTGTATTATATCTCTGCTTATGCCGAAGCCTTCACATTCCGAATAGCTTAAGCCCTCCCGAAGCCTTAGCTTAAGCATAGCGTATTCCTCGAAGCCGCCGGGATTATCGTCGGTTACTACCGTTTCCTGAACATCGGAGGTTAAAAAGCTATCAATATCCCGTCCTACGGAAAACCTCTTTCCCTTAAGATAGGAATGGGCAGCAGGACCTATTCCGAGATACTCCTCCGACCGCCAGTATTTAAGATTATGCCTGCTTTCTGTTCCCTTCCGTGAAAAATTGCTTATTTCGTACTGAAAAAAGCTCTTTTTTTCAAGCCTTTCACAGGCGAACAGGTACAGTTTTGCAGTCTCCTCCTCGTCGGGAAGAGAAAGCTCCATAACGGAAAAGGGCGTACCCTCTTCGATTTTCAGCATATAGGCGGAAATATGGTTTATGGGAAGGGCTGAAAGCCTGTCGATGGAATCGCCGAGGGTTTCCCTCGTCTGTCCCGAAAGACCCAGCATAAGGTCGGCGGAAATGTTACGGAAGCCTATACTGTATGCTCTTTCGATTGCCGCTATAGCTTCCTTTTCGGTATGCCTTCTGCCGAGAAAGGAAAGCTCCCTGTCGGAGAGGGACTGAACGCCGAAGGAAATACGGTTAACGCCGCAGTCTATAAGGCTTTTCAGCGCTTTTTCACTGCTTACACAGGGGTTAGCTTCAAGGGTAATTTCCGCATTATCCGTAAGCCTTACATTATGGAGGATTTCTCCGATATGCTCATATAGGAGAATGGGAGTTCCGCCGCCGAAATAGACGGTATCGAAGCTTAAACCGTATTCCTTATGGTAATGCCGAAGATTACGGATTACTGCATTTTTATAGTCCTCCGCCCTTTCCTTTGTGTAGCCTACTGAATAAAAATCGCAATAGGGGCATTTCGAAAGACAGAAGGGAACGTGGATATAAAGCCCTTTATTATTCATCATCAAGCTTAAGGACAGCCATAAACGCCTCCTGGGGTACCTCAACGGTACCAAGCTGGCGCATACGCTTTTTACCCTCCTTCTGTTTTTCAAGAAGCTTTTTCTTTCGGGTAATGTCGCCGCCGTAGCACTTCGCAAGTACGTCCTTACGCATAGCCTTTACCGTTTCACGGGCAATAATCTTACCGCCGATTGCAGCCTGAATCGGCACCTCGAAAAGCTGTCTCGGGATATGGTCCTTAAGCTTTTCGGCGATTTTTCTTGCCCTCGGATACGCCTTATCCGTATGAACAATAAAGGAAAGAGCGTCAACCACGTCGCCGTTAAGCATAATATCCAGCTTAACAAGCTTCGAGGGATAAAAGCCTATCATTTCGTAATCGTAGCTTGCATAGCCCTTTGTTCTGGACTTAAGTGCGTCGAAGAAGTCGTAAACTATCTCGTTAAGAGGGAGCTCGTAATGTAAATCCACTCTGGTTTGGTCGAGATATTTCATATCCCTGAAGGTACCTCGTCTGTCCTGACAAAGCTCCATAATACTGCCCACATAGTCGGAGGGGCTGTAGATATGCGCCTCAACCATTGGCTCGTAGGCCTGCAGTATCTCCGCAGGGTCGGGATAGTTTGTAGGGTTGTCTATAAATACGGTTTCGCCGTTTGTAAGCTCGATTTTATACACAACCGAGGGGGCGGTTGTAATAAGGTCGAGGTTATATTCCCTTTCAAGGCGCTCCTGTATGATGTCCATGTGTAAAAGCCCAAGAAAGCCGCAGCGGAAGCCGAAGCCTAAAGCTATTGAGGTTTCGGGCTCGAAGGTTAACGAAGCGTCGTTAAGACGAAGCTTTTCGAGAGCGTCACGAAGGTCGCCGTATTTCGAGCCGTCGGCAGGATAAATACCGCTGAACACCATGGGGTTTACGTTTCGGTAGCCGGCGAGGGGCTCGGCAGCAGGTTTTTCGCAGAGAGTAACGGTATCGCCTACCTTTGTGTCGCCGATAGACTTGATTGAAGCGGCAATATAGCCTACCTCACCCGCCTTTAATTCCCCCGCAGGTACAAGGTTTGTAGCCCCCATATAGCCGAGCTCGACAACCTGGAATTCTGCCTTAGTTGCCATCATTCTTATCTTATCGCCGGGCTTTAAGGTGCCCTCTTTTACACGTACATAAACGATAACACCCTTGTAGCTGTCGTAGTAGCTGTCGAAGATAAGCGCCTTTAAGGGAGCGTCGGGGTCGCCCTTTGGTGCAGGAATATTCTTGACAATCTGTTCCATTACCTCTTCGATATTTATACCCATTTTCGCTGAAATAAGGGGAGCTTCATCGGCAGGAATACCGATTACATCCTCAATTTCCGCCCTTACCTCGTCGGGACGGGCAGAGGGCAGATCAATCTTATTGATAACGGGTACTACCTCTAAATCCTGTTCAATGGCGAGGTAGGTATTGGCTAAGGTCTGGGCTTCGATACCCTGTGACGCGTCAACGATAAGGATAGCGCCCTCACAGGCGTTAAGAGAACGGGAAACCTCATAGTTGAAGTCAACGTGACCGGGAGTATCGATAAGGTTAAAAACGTAGGTTTCCCCGTCCTTCGCCTTGTAGTTAAGGCGTACCGCACGGGCTTTTATGGTAATACCTCTTTCTCGTTCGAGCTCCATATTATCGAGAAGCTGTTCCTCCATATCACGAAGGGCAACTGTACTGGTCTGCTCCAGAATTCTGTCGGCAAGAGTTGACTTACCGTGGTCGATATGGGCAATTATACAGAAATTGCGTATTTCTGATAAATAATCTCTGTCTGACAAGCTTTTTTCCTCCTGTTAAACATATAGGAATTATTATACCATAATTATGTAAATATTGCAATATGAATTGACAGAAAATTATCTCTGTGATAAAATAACTGAAAAAGAGTAAAGGAAAAATACTATGATTATTTTAGCAAGCAAATCTCCACGAAGAAAAGAGCTTTTATCCTTAATCACAAAGAATTTCGTCATAGAGCCTGCAAAGGGCGAGGAAACGGCGGACGAGAGCCTTCCTACCGACCTTTATGTAAGCGCTCTGGCTGAAAATAAGGCAAGGGAAATTGCAGCCTTACACCCCGAGGATATCGTAATCGGCGCAGATACAATAGTAGCCGCTAAAGGTGAAATCCTCGGAAAGCCCCGTTATGCCGAGGACGCTAAGCGTATGCTTACCCTTTTATCGGGCACGGAGCACAGCGTATATACGGGAGTCTGCGTTATAAATAAGGGCGAGGAATATACCTTCTGTGAGGAAACGAGGGTACGCTTTTTTGAACTTTCGGAGGAGGAAATCGACGACTATATCGCTACGGGAGAGCCCTTCGATAAGGCAGGAGCCTACGGCATTCAGGACTACGGCGCTCTTTTGGTGGAGGGCATCGAGGGCGACTATTATAATGTTATGGGACTGCCCGTAGGAAAGCTTAACCGTGTATTGAAGGAGCTTGGAATACTGTAATTGAAAAAGCCGTCGGATTATGACTGCATATAAGCGGCAGGGCTATATTTTTCCATTTTCTATTGCAAAAAGCTTACATTTGTGATATAATTGTAATGTTTTTGAAAATGCTGTGAAATTCATTGAATTTCAGAAAATCTTATGGTATATTTATCGGAGGAAGTTATGGCTGTAATTAACGTTGCTATGGACGGTCCCGTTGGTGCGGGAAAAAGCTCCGTCGCCAGAGAGGCGGCTAAAAGGCTGGGCTTTATCTATGTTGATACGGGGGCCCTTTATCGTTCCTGC
>JAEDHF010000053.1 GCA_016297165.1 Oscillospiraceae bacterium
TTTTTATCGGGCAGGCATCGTTTCATAGAAGCTGAAACCGTTTTTGCCGTTATTCTTGGTATTATAGAGCGCAGTATCTGCAAGACCGTACAGCATTTCAAACACTTCATCGCTTTCGGTGCCGTCGGAAATGGAAGATGACAAAGCAATTCCCATTGACAGGGACGAGTCAAGCCCCTCCGAAACATTCTTAACTTTTTCCTTAAAAACCGCATTGAGTCTTTCCGCAAATTCACCAATGATATCCGTATCGTTTGTATCTTTCACAAACATCATAAACTCATCACCGCCCACACGGCAATAGAGATGTCCCGAAAAGACCGACCTTATTGCTTCGGCAAGTGTTACCAGCGCCTCATCGCCGATCATATGCCCGAAATTATCGTTTATCTGCTTGAAGAAGTCAATATCCGACATTACCAGTGCGCCTGTTCCGCCGCCGGACAGATGACGGATTATCTCCTGCTTGAACCATTCCCTGTCGTAAAGTCCGGTAAGTGCATCAATATGAGCAGATCTTCTCAGTTCCTCCATGCTGCGGTAATGAGAGGTATAGTCAAAAATTCGCACCATATATCCCTGAGTATATTCCGCTTCATAGATAGGCTCAGCTTTTAATTCGTATATCCTGCCGTTTGATTCGATCGTGTTCTGAGTGCACAGCTCATTAATGCAGCCGTTTTCGTAAAAGCATTTCTCTGTTACTTCACGGTCCACAGGCTTATTTACTGCAATTTCAGGGAATATGTGCTTAACTATACTGTTGTAATAAAGCACGTTTTTACTGTTGTCAAGAACAAGCAGTCCCTCGCTGCTTTTATAGATAACATTTGTCACCGCTGCCTGAACAGAGTCAAAATAGCCGTATTTGATAAGCGACAGCATTGCAAAAACAGTCCCGAAGATTATCCCCATAAATGATATCTCATAGCCGCCCGTAAGCCCCATAGACCGTATTATTACCACAAGCCACGGGAAAGCCATTGCGACAAAGAGCAGCAATATGCGCTTTCTTTCCAGATCGCCGGATCTTTTGAATGTCTGTATCAGCTTTACGACTCCCGCAAAGAATATTGCCACCAGAAATACATAAAAGATTATAAATCCAATACCATACTCAAGCACCAGCCTTGAGAAATCTCCGGAATTATCCAAGCTAACGCTTGTATAGAAAAGATGATTATATTCCGAAGTATATACAAGTGCTACTGCACCTCCGAAAAAGATCCCCTCAATAATATAGAAAAACTTCGGCACTCTGAAACGTCCGAACTCTGACAAAAATATTGTCAGACCAAGAAACGCCCCTGCTTCTCCAAGATATTCCATTGTGACCGCACCAAAAGCAAGCTCCTTTGTTTTTGCGGTAGTTTCAATGAAAAATGCCACAGTATATACAAGTCCGCCTACGCTGAACAGAACAGCAGAATTCTGCGCCTTTGAGCTTTTTTCGTGCATGATACGGATTATGAATCCAACCACGATCATTATGCAGACCAACTGCAGTCCCACATAAAGCCAATAGCTTCCATAAACCTGGGTGACCTTCTTTGATGCGTAGAGCACCAGAAAATGCGCAGGATAGAAGATAAAGAAAAAGTATCTGCCCATCGGATAGCTGCCCTTTTCGCCATTATACGCTTTCAGCAGCGGAAGAGCCAGCATGAACCCTAAAAAATATGCCTTGTCCCACCATACCCAATAGTTATACATGGGATAGAAATTGTACATTTTGTTAAGGGTGATACCGATCATCATAAACAGCACCAGCCCAACCGTTGCCCCACAGAACCACACCGCCTGTTTTTTAAAGCTGTCCGCATAATAGAATATCAGTACATATACCATAGGCATCACAGGCCAGCCGCCTATTACCATAGAAGTTGTTACAAGAAGTGCACTGAGAAGCACCTTTGCGGGCTTTTTGAAACGTTTGCTCTCCAGCACCGTAAGCAGCAGAAGTGCCAGAAGATAGTCAAAAATTATATTTTGCCGATATGCATATTCTTCATGGAAAAACAAATAAAACGGAACTGTTGTGATAGCGGCAAAGCCTGCCATACGCAGTATGTACCGTTTCAGATCATGAGTTTTTCTGAAACCCTCAGCAATGAAAAAGCACATTATAGGTATCGTCAGCCGCCCGATAATGTGAAGCATATAGCCCTGCCAGGAGTAAAAATCAAAAAATCCCCAGGAAATATGATCGATGACCATTGTTACTATTGCTATGATTTTCAGAGTTGACGCACTTAGCCCCTTTTTCATGTTGCTCCTCCTTATGCTTTATACATTTTGCTGTTTTATGCTTTCATATTTTCAAAATATATACACCGGCTTGTAAAAATATGTTTGGGTATGCGTATATTATACCATATTCCGACAATCAAGTCAATTAAATATTTCAAGCCGAGTATGATGTCAAACGGAATCATACTCGGCTTGTTATTTATTGTGTTGCTTTTTACCTACTTGTATCGTCCTTATTTTTGTCCTTATCCCTGTCAATTTCATCATCAACAGGCTCATAACCTGCTGTTTCGATATTTTCAAGCATAGTAGCTATCAATTACAGTTAAGCTATATACACCGAAATAATAGATACCGCCCGTCAAGCGAAATGTGTGCAAGATGAAGAAAATATGCAAGCAAGCGTGTAGCAAAGGCGTGAGCCGCTAATCGGGCTGTGTTGCCTTAAAAACGCCGCAGAGCTGGTCTATATAGGCGGATTCGCTTTGGGTACTTAAATAAATGCCCGTAAGTCCTATAGCTGTGCCGATGTAAATAAGAGAAATACCGTAGTTGAACGCCTGAATAGCTATACCGAACAGGATAGGAAGCATAAAATAAAGAGCCGGGAATATCATATACTTTCCCTTACTGCTGTGATTTATGTAAACCCTTATACCTCCGTACAGGATATTGAATATAATAACCGTTGGCCGTCAGAATCTGCGAAAACTGAATCATACCCACAAGACCCACTTTCATGCATTTTAGTTGGGAGTTATATCCCACTATAACATATTTCTCCTCTTATTTCAAGAAGAAATTACGCTTATCGGAATAAATAACGCTTTCGGGGCAGAATTTTATGCAATCCGACCCTCATATACTATATCGCAGAGGCTTATCTGCTTCGCAGCTGCCAGAAGGCTACAGCGCTTGCCGCCGCAACATTAAGGGAATCCACGCCGTTAAACATGGGAATTTTTACCGTATAATCGGAATTATCTATGGTCTTTTTGGAAAGCCCGTGCCCTTCGGAGCCGAGAATTATGGCGAGCCTTTCCTCCGACATCAGCCCGGGATTATCTATTCTTACGGAATTGTCCGAAAGCGCCATTGCCGCTGTCTTAAAGCCGAGCCTATGCAGCTTCAGCACAGTATCGCAGTATTCTCCCCGTTCCCCGAGATAGGTCCAGGGAATCTGCATAACCGTACCCATACTTACTCTTACGGAGCGTCGGTTAAATGGGTCGCAGCTATCGGAGGTCAGCAAAATTCCGTCAATGCCAAGAGCAGCACCGGAGCGGAATATTGCCCCCACATTCATAGCATCGGCAATATTTTCGAGAACCGCTATCCGCCGTGCATTCCTGCACACCTCTTCGGCTTCGGGAAGCATAGGGCGGCGCATAGCGCACAAAATGCCCCTCATAAGCTTAAAGCCCGTAAGCTCCGCAAAAACCTCGCTTTTTGCACAGTACACAGGAATATCCCCGTATCTTTCAAGAGCAGGAAGCAGCTCCCTTGTTTCTTCGTCTGTCGTTCCCTCGTCCATAAGCAAAGACAGGGGATCATATCCGTTTTCAAGCCCGACCTTTATTACCTTAGGGCTTTCGGCGATAAATACACCCTTATCCTTTTCAAGCCTGTTTCTTAGCTGTGCCTCGGTGAGCCTTGAAAATATGTCCGCTCCCGAAGCCGACAGGTCGTCTATTTTTATAAATTCGGGCATTACTGCTCCTCCTCAGATAATTCTTTTTATACCTTATTATATATAGAAAGCCGTCCTGATTTCTCAAAACGGCTTATCAGACTTATTAGTTCGTTTTTCTTCGCTTAGCCTCGTCCTTAGCTCTTAGCTCATTATCGAGAATACGCTTTCTTAAGCGGATATTCTTGGGTGTAACCTCAACAAGCTCGTCGTCGGAAATGAATTCAAGGCTTTCCTCAAGGCTTAAGTGTCTCGGCGGAACAAGCCTTAAGGCTTCGTCGCTTCCGCTTGCACGGGTATTGGTGAGGTGCTTTTTCTTGCAGACGTTTACGTTTATATCTCCCGACTTAGGAGAAACGCCCACAATCATACCCTCGTAAACCTCGGTGGCAGGGTCGATAAACATAGCGCCTCTGTCCTGTACGTTCCAGATACCGTAAGCGGAGGCTGTACCCTGTTCGAAGGCGACGAGAGAGCCCGTAGTTCTTACGGGGATATCGCCCATATAAGGCACATAGCCCAGGAAAAGGGTATTCAATATGCCCTCACCCTTTGTATCGGTAAGGAATTCGCTTCTGTAGCCGAAAAGACCACGGGAAGGAATCTTGAATTCAAGCCTTGTGCGGTTTCCTACGGGATGCATTTCCTGTAATTCCGCTTTTCTTACGCCCATTTTCTCCATTACCGCACCTACGCAGTTTTCGGGCACATCAATGACAAGCTTTTCCATAGGCTCGCATTTTACACCGTCAATCTCCTTGAAAAGTACACGGGGAGTACTTACGGAAAGCTCGTAGCCCTCTCGTCTCATAGTTTCGATAAGGATAGAAAGGTGCATTTCACCACGTCCCGCAACATCGTAGGCGTCACGCTGGTCACTTTCGGTTACACGAAGGGAAACGTCCTTTAAAAGTTCTCTTTCAAGACGCTCTCTTATCTGTCTTGAGGTTACGAACTTGCCCTCTTTTCCTGCGAAGGGGCTATCGTTTACGGCGAAGGTCATTTCAACGGTAGGCTCGCTTATCTTTACGAAGGGTAAGGGCTCTACGTTATCAACGGCACAGATAGTCTGTCCTATCGTTACGCCCTCTATTCCCGAGAAGCATACGATATCACCCACGGTAGCGCTTTCTACGGGTGCCTTTCCGAGACCGTCGAACTGATAGAGGCTTACTATCTTTGAGCGGAAGGGCTTGGTCTGTCCGTGATAATCGCAGACCATAACCTCCTGATTCTGTTTTATTACGCCGCGCTCAACACGACCGATAGCGATTCTTCCCACATATTCGTTATAGTCGATAGAGGAAACGAGAACCTGTAAATCCCCTGTTTCGTCTCCCTCGGGAGCAGGACTATGCTCTAAAATCATATCGAATAAGGGGATAAAGTTTTCGCCGGGTCCATCGGGGTCGAGAGAAGCGGTACCGTTTCTTCCCGAGCAGAATACTACCGGGCTTTCAAGCTGTTCATCGGTAGCGTCCAGGTCGAGAAGAAGCTCAAGCACCTCGTCAACAACCTCTTTAGGTCTTGCGTCGGGCTTATCGGTCTTATTTACGACTACGATTACCTTATGTCCCAGCTCGAGAGCCTTCTGTAAAACGAAACGGGTCTGGGGCATTGTTCCCTCGAAGCTATCTACGAGGAGAAGAACGCCGTTAACCATTTTTAATATACGCTCAACCTCTCCCGAAAAGTCGGCGTGACCGGGAGTATCAACAATATTTATCTTAACGTCCTTATAGGTTACGGCGGTATTCTTGGCGAGAATGGTAATGCCCCTTTCGCGTTCAAGGGCGTTATTATCCATAACACGCTCAACTACCACCTGATTTTCACGATATACGCCGCCCTGCTTAAGCATTTCGTCAACGAGGGTGGTTTTTCCGTGGTCAACGTGGGCTATAATCGCAATATTTCTTATATCTTCTCTTTTCAACTGTTCTGCACTCTCTTTCTTATATAATAGTATAACGTATATATTATACACTTATTCCTTTAAGAAAAAAAGTCGATTTTTTAATAATATTGCAGGACTGCAAAATAAAATTACTGTCTAAATTTACTAAAAAAGGGGCAGAAAGCTATATTTCGGGGCAGAAATGCCCAAAAACAGGTAATACTGCACAAAGGAAAAGGAGGTTTATAAGGCAGAATACACAAATCAAAAAAATATATAAAAAAATTGAAAATTTTTCTAAAGTTTTTGGCTACCCCTCCGATAATACGTATGTAAAGGTTAAAACAAAAGGTTTTCGAAAACAAACTTAACCAAGCACAAATCAAATCAAATCAATTCAAGCGGCTGTCCGCAAGAGGCAGACAGTCAAAACCGAAGGAGTTGTCGAAAGGATTCCGACAACTTAAGAATCAAGGAGGAACACTATGGGAATGGTAGTACAGCACAACATTAGCGCTCTTAACGCTAACAACGCAATGACTAAGAACGTATCAGGTTTAGGCAAGTCCACTGAAAAGTTATCTACAGGTTATCAGATCAACCGTGCAGCAGATAACGCAGCCGGCCTCGCAATTTCCGAAAAAATGCGTTCACAGATTCGTGGTCTTTCCCAGGCTACAAACAACGCTAATGACGCTATCAGCTTAATCCAGACCGCTGAAGGCGCATTACAGGAAACAGAAGACATTCTCCAGAGAATGAGAGAGCTTTCCGTTCAGTCCGCTAACGGTACTTACACAGACGAAGACCGTGACCAGATCCAGAAGGAAGTTGAAGCTCTTAAGGGCGAAATCGACCGTATCTCTGAAGCTACAGAGTACAACGAAATGAAGTTACTCGACGGTTCTCTCGACGGCGGCGTAGGCAACAAGGGCGAATATGGTCCTCGTTACGGCGTTCAGTTAGCAGTAGAAGGTCCCGCAACTCTTTCCGAAAACATCTCTCTCGAAGGCTCTACAATCACTTCCAGCGTAGCAGGCGTTGCTGTTAAGCTCGCTGACGCAGCTTCCGGTGCAGGCGGCGAATCCGCTGAATGGAGCGCAGACGGTAAGGAATTAACCCTTAACTTAAAGGTTGGTCAGACCTATACACAGTCTCAGATCAACGACTTAATCAAGAACGCTACACAGGCTAAGGACGACCAGCAGCAGGCTGACCCCGCTCAGGTTTCCATGAACCTTAAGAATGGTATCTTCACATTCTCCGCTGAAGAAACCTTCACAACCGAAACAGGTGTTAGATCCGACTCCAGCGAAGTTGATTTAACAGCTGCTCTTATGACAGGCGGCGGCGCTCAGAACGATAAGTACGCTGACTCTATCAGATTCACAGCTAACAACTACGGTAAGGATGAGCGTGCAATCACTCTTAAGACTGACGTAGCAGCAGGCAAGGAATGGGTTGAAACCACAACAGCTGACGCAGTTAACGCTAAGGACGGCGCATTCACACTTCACCTTTCTACAGGCGTAGAGTACACAGAAGAAGACCTCGAAAAGCTCCTCGCTAAGTCCGGTCTCGACTACGACGTAACATTATCCGACCAGACAGCTAACCCTGACGGTGACAAGGTTCTCTTTGCTCAGACAAAGGATGCTGAAGTTGCAGTTACAATGGGCGCTACAGCAGGTGCAGGTCTTGGTGCAGACGCTGCTCTCGGTAAGGGCGAAGGCTTAACCTTCCAGATCGGTGCTAACGGCGTTGAAGACCAGAGACTTACTGTTAACATCTCCAACATGGGCGCTAACGCTCTTGGCGTAGCAGGTCTCGATATCTCCAAGCAGGAAGGCGCTAACGAAGCAATCAACAAGATTGACGACGCTATCAAGACTGTTTCTACACAGAGAGCTGAGCTCGGTGCTGTTCAGAACAGACTCGAACACACAGTTAACAACTTAACAACAACAGAAGAAAACCTTACCTC
Source organism: Oscillospiraceae bacterium (assembly GCA_016297165.1). Taxonomy (GTDB): domain Bacteria; phylum Bacillota; class Clostridia; order Oscillospirales; family Ruminococcaceae; genus Ruminiclostridium_E. The sequence continues at coordinate 7,822 of JAEDHF010000053.1, forward strand.
CGCTGAATCTCAGATCAGAGATACAGATATGGCTAAGGAAATGATTAAGTACACAAAGTCCAACATCTTACAGCAGGCTTCTCAGTCTATGCTCGCACAGGCTAACCAGCAGCCTCAGGGCGTTCTCCAGTTACTCGGCTAATAGCTTAGTGAACAGGAAAATCGCTTAAACTAATTAAAAACCGTAAGCCCCCTTGACTTGTCGGGGGGCTTATGGTAAAATAAGGTAAGATGCCATAACGAGAGCCTCATACTCTCAGAGTGGCAAGGCTCTTATGTTTGGAAAGGATGAAAATACTTATGAAAAAGCTATTTAAGAAGGTTGTTGCCGGCTTTATGGCAGCAGCTATCGCAGTTACCTCTATGGTAACAAGCGTTTCGGCGGCTGAGTTCGCAGTTTCCGGCGCAACCGACAACAAGGTTGAGGTAAATGTAGCCGCTTCTGTTGAATTAACCGTAACAACAGACGAAGCAGCTATCACAGCAAAGTCCGATAAGGAATCTGTTGCAACAGCTACAGTTGACGCTAAGAAGGTTACAATCAAGGGCGTTTCTGCAGGTTCCGCAAACGTTACAATTTCCGATGGTAAGGCTACCCCCGTTAAGATTGCAGTAACAGTTAAGAGAGTTCCTGCTGTAGCTTCTACAGTTAAGCTCTATACAGATACTGCTTGCACAGACGGTAAGGAAGCTCCCGAAGCAGGCGTTAGCGTATATGTTAACGGCACAAAGACAAAGGTTGAGCCTATCGTTGACTACAAGACCACAACCCTTTACTTCAAGGAAAACTCCGCTGTTAAGAAGATTATCGCTACCACAACAACAGGCAGCGAGCCCAAGTTAACAGAAAAGGGCGCTCTCCCTTCCGACGACGCAGGTATCAAGGAAGCTAAGAACATGGCAACCGCTAAGGCTGACCTTAAGAAGAAGACAGTAACAATTTCCGCAGGCAAGAAGACCTCTGACGCTAAGACAGTTACCGCTTGGGTATTCGGTCTTAACGAATATAACGAAGTAGTTACAAAGGCAAGCGCTAAGGTTGTAGTTAAGGGCGCAGCTACTTCTATCAGCTTCTATGCAACAGAACCCAGCGAAAAAACTCCTGTTGCTAAGACAATCGTAATAGGTTCTAATTCCGCCGATAACAAAGTTTATTTCGTACCCGCTATCAAGGCTCCTTCCAAGGACGCAAAGAATACTATTACAGACAACACCTACACAGTAACAGCAGACCCCAAGGTAAAGGATGTTACAGTAGCTTACGACGCTAAGAACGCTTACTTCACTGTTACAGCTAAGAGCCTTGTTCCCGACGCTAAGAAGAAGGTTAAGACCCTCTCCGCTAAGATTAAGGTTACATGCGTTCAGAGTGGCAAGTCCGCTACAATCACAGTTATCGTAGAAAACGACGTTAACTCTATTGCAAACACGGTCAAGACAGGTTATGCAACCCTTATTGATGAAAAGGGCGACGTAGCTAAGGTTGACGCTACTCCTACACGCGACGACGACACTATCGCTACAACAAGCAAGGTTTCTGTAGTTGTATTAAACGGCGAAGCTGCTTTCGACGCAAAAGGCAAGCTTACAACAGCTAAGTCCAAGTCCTTCGGTGCTAAGCTCCAGAACACACAAACAGGCTACAGAGTAAGAATCACCAACAGTGGTGCTAAGGAACCCAAGGACGCAGTTGTTTACTTAGTAGTTACAAACGCAGCTAAGGAAACAAAGTACCTCAAGGTTGCTACACTTACTAAGGCCGGCGCTCTTACGAAGTATGAAGCTCCCGCAGCGTAATTCTACTCTCTAAAGAAAAGAATTAACCAAAATAATAACGCCCCCGAATGGGGGCGTTGTTGTTATATCTCCCCTCGTCATTATGCACAGGTAATTTTCAATTTTTCTCGTAATTTTTTACCGAAAAAGCTTGACAAGCCTTGTGAAATATGCTAAAATAAATATACCTCAGAACAGGGGTTTTATTTTTTTGCTCTTTTTTGAGCAGTAAATTGCTCTTGCCGCAGTTAAGGGTATTGCGGAACGAGGGAGGCTTAGTCCGTTCAAAAGAACGGATAATAAAATAGGAGGTGCCGAAATGAGAGTAAAAATCACACTGGCATGCACTGAGTGCAAGCAGCGCAATTACAACACCAAGAAAAACAAGAAGAATGACCCTGACAGAATCGAAATGAACAAGTACTGCAAGTTCTGCCGCAAGCACACTCTCCACAAAGAAACCAAGTAAGGAGGATTCTGATGGCAAAGGAAAAAACATCGACAATCGAAAAGGCTAAAGCCAAGGCTGCTGCTGCGGCTAACACAAAAAAGCCGAAGAAGTCGATTGTCAAGTATTTTAAGGACGCCAGATCCGAATTCAAAAAGGTTGTGTGGCCCTCGAGAAAGCAGGTTGTAAACAATACAATCGTAGTTCTCGTGGCTATGGCGGTTTCGGGCATTGCAATCTGGGCTTTGGATACGGGATTTATCTCCCTGCTGAAGCTTATGCTCGGAAAGTTTTAATCGGTATTAAGTCTTTTTAGAAGGGGATACGAAATGTCAGAAGCTAAATGGTATATCTTACACACCTACTCGGGTTACGAGAATAAGGTTGCAAACGACATTAAAACTCTTGCAGAGAACAGAAATATGCAGCATCTTATCGAAGATGTTATGGTTCCGATTGGCCCCGCTACCGACGATTACGGTAAGCCCATTCTCGACAGAGACGGAAACCAGAAGGAAGAAAAGCTGTTCCCCTGCTATGTTTATGTTAAAATGGTTATGACAGACGAAACCTGGTATATCTGCCGCAATACACGAGGCGTTACAGGCTTTGTCGGACCCGGATCCAAACCTATTCCTCTCACAAACGAGGAAGTAAAAAACCTCGGCGTCGTTAAATCTACCCCCGTTTCCGCTGTTGCCGTCGGCGATATCGTCAATATCGTTTCGGGCGCTCTTAACGGATTTGAGGGTACCGTTAAAGAGGTTGATGAGGCGGCAGGTACCGTGCTCGTAACGGTTTCCATGTTCGGACGTGAAACGCCTACAACTCTCGAATTGTCAGCAGTTGAGAAAATCAACTAAGCTCTTTAAGTTTTTTTGGAGGTAATTAAAATGGCTCAGAAGGTAGTCGGATTTATT
>JAEDHF010000054.1 GCA_016297165.1 Oscillospiraceae bacterium
GATTTTCTCGTTTTTCTCTACGAGATAACGGGGGTCGTAAATCTTCATAATTTCTTCAAGCTCTTCTACCGTTGCGCCGAAGATGTAGTTATTCTCTTCCCCTGCCTCACGGACAATTTCAACGTTAGCGCCGTCAAGAGTGCCTAAGGTAACTGCACCGTTAAGCATAAGCTTCATATTGCCCGTTCCGCTGGCTTCCGTTCCTGCTGTGGAAATCTGCTCGGAAACATCTGCCGCTGTAACAAGCTTTTCAGCGTAGGAAACACGGTAGTTCTGCACGAATACTACCTTTAAGAGGTCCTTCGTGGCGGGGTCGCTGTTTACGAGCTTACCGATTTCATTGATGTACTTGATGATGCCCTTAGCCCTTCTGTAGCCGGGAGCGGATTTTGCGCCGAAAATAAAGGTCATGGGGTAGAAATTCTTGATAGAGCCGTCCTTGATGCCGAAATAGATATAAAGGATACCGAAAGCGTTAAGAAGCTGTCTCTTGTATTCGTGGAGACGCTTAATCTGAATGTCGAAAATGCTGTCGGGGTTGATATCTACGCCCTCATGCTCCTTAATATACTGTGCAAGCTGAAGCTTCTTGGTTTTCTTGATGTCCATGAAGCGTTTCAGTTCGTTCTTGTTGTCGGCGAACCATTTAAGCTTCTGTAACTGATCAAGGTCGGTTTTCCACTCCTCGCCCTTATTAAGCTCTGTGATAAGTGCGGATAATTCCTTATTGCAAAGGGCAATCCAACGGCGGGGAGTAATACCGTTAGTCTTGTTCTGGAACTTTTCGGGATAAAGAGCGTACCAATCCTTTAAGGCGTCGTTCTTGAGAATTTCGGTGTGGATTTCCGCTACGCCGTTAACGTAGCTTGAGCAGTAAATAGCCATACGAGCCATGTGGATAAGGTCGCCTGCCACTATCTTCATTTCCCACATATCCGACTGGAGCTTTCCGAGTCTGTACATTTCGCCGATAAACGCCTCGTTAATCTGGAGAATTATTTCGTAGATACGGGGTACTACTTCCTTAACTATATCAACGCTCCACTTTTCGAGAGCCTCCGCCATAATGGTATGGTTGGTGTAGTTGAAGGTTTTCTTAGCGATTTCGAGAGCCTCGAAGAAGTCCAGCTTCTCCTCGTCCACAAGAATTCTTATAAGCTCGGGAACGGAAATAACAGGATGTGTATCGTTAAGCTGGATAGTTACCTTTTGATAAATTTTTCTTACATCTCTACCCTCTGCCTTATGCTTTCTTACGATGTCCTGTACGGAAGCGGAGGAGAAGAAATATTCCTGCTTTAAGCGGAGAATTTTTCCCTCTCTTGTGTCGTCGTTAGGGTAGAGAACTCTTGAAATATCCTCTGCCTTGCGCTGTTCACGGCAAGCCTCGTCATATTTCTGTGCATTAAAGAGGTCGAAGTCGAATTCGTTAAGGGGCTCAGCCTGCCAGAGGCGAAGAGTACCGATATTGTTTGTCTTATAGGCTACTATGGGCATATCGTAGGGAACGGCAGTAACAGGTCCGTCGCCGTAAACTACAGTAACAGTGTCGCCGCTTATTCTCTTGCTCCAGGGATCGCCGTACTTAGTCCAGTTGTCCGCCTCCTCACACTGGAAGCCGTCCTTTATGGACTGCTTGAAAAGGCCGTATTTATAGCGGATTCCGTAACCGTCAAGAGGAAGGTTAAGGGTAGCGGCGCTGTCTAAGAAGCAGGCTGCAAGACGGCCAAGACCGCCGTTACCGAGGGCTGCGTCCTCGATTTCTTCGAGGTCGGAAAGGTTAACGCCGACCTCCGCAAGTGCCTTTTCTACCTCTTCCTCAATTCCGAGACAGAGAAGGTTATTGAAAATAGCTCTGCCCTGTAAGAACTCCATGGAGAAATAGCAGGCACGGCGAGCTTCAAGATGAGCCTTCTTACTCTTTTTCCAGTCCTCTGCGATATTCTGCATTACCGCCTTGGAAACTGCGTCATGTATCTGAGGAGCGTTAGCCTCCTTTGGAGAAACTCCGTATTCCTCAGCAAGAATTTCATTGAATCTGTTTAAAAAAGCTTCTTTTGAAAACATTACACTATGTCCTTTCTGTAATATGGAAATATTCTATCATATTTTTACGGAAAAATCAATATAAATTTTAATCCCACTGCATTAAACAGTGGGATTGAATAATTAACCGAAGATTGCGAGGAGAATACCTGCTGCAACAGCAGAACCGATTACACCTGCAACGTTAGGACCCATAGCGTGCATGAGAAGGAAGTTGGAGGGGTTTTCCTCCTGACCGACCTTCTGTGACACACGGGCAGCCATAGGAACGGCGGAAACACCTGCTGAACCGATAAGAGGGTTAATCTTACCGCCGGTAAGCTTACACATAAGCTTGCCAAGCAGGAGGCCGCAGGCTGTACCTACGCTGAATGCGATAAGTCCGAGAACTACGATAAGGATTGTTCTTATGCTTAAGAAGTTAGCGGCGGTAGCTGTTGCACCAACGGTAACGCCAAGCATAATTGTTACGATATTCATAAGCTCGTTGGAGGCAGTCTTAGTAAGTCTCTCAACAACGCCGCTTTCCTTAAAGAGGTTACCCAGCATAAGCATACCTACAAGGGGAGCCGCAGAGGGTACGATAAATGCAACGATAATTGTAACGGCAATAGGGAAGATAATTTTCTCGGTCTTTGAAACCTGACGAAGCTGTCCCATTTTGATGGAGCGTTCCTTCTTTGTTGTAAGAAGGCGCATAATGGGAGGCTGGATAACAGGAACAAGAGCCATATATGAATATGCCGCTACGGCGATTGAGCCTAAAAGCTCGGGAGCCAGCTTTGATGTAAGATAGATAGCGGTAGGACCGTCGGCACCGCCTATGATACCGATAGAAGCAGCCTGGGGAAGTGTAAAGTCAACAATTCCGGTTGCTGTAAGTGCACAGGCGCCAAGGAAGGTAAAGAAGATACCGCCCTGTGCGGCTGCACCGAGGAAGAAGCTCTTAGGATTAGCGATAAGGGGACCGAAGTCGGTCATACAGCCAATACCAAGGAAGATAAGAGGCGGGAAGAGCTGTAATTTTACGCCGAGGTAGATTATATCGAGAAGTCCGCCGTCATGAAGCACCTGACCGAAGTCGATGTTTCCGGTGAGGAAGAATTCGGGGTGATAAAGCTCTGCGCCGGGGATATTGGTGAGCGCCATACCGAAGGCGATAGGAAGCATGAGCATAGGCTCATACTGCTTTACAATAGCAAGATACATAAGGAAGAAGGAGATGAGAAGCATTATCCCCTGCTGCCAGGTAATATTGCAGAACGCTGAGTTGTTCCAGAGGTCTTGTAATGTATTAAGAAATACGTCTATCATAGTTTTATCCTTTCCGCTTAGAAGCCACGAGTATTATCGGAAATTCCTGCCATGCTCCAGGGGGAACGTGCCCCTCTGTCACGCTTTTTAACGCTTGTGATGTTATAGCGCTTACCCTCCGCTTCACCGTAGGCGGCGATAGCGGCGGAGATTACGGCGATAATTTCCGTATCGTCCTCTTCCTCGTATTCCTCGGGAGCAGGAACGGGAGCCGCAGTTTCCGTAACTGTCTTAGCGGCAGCCTCTGCTGCTGCTGCCTTTTTCTTTTCAGCGGATTTAGCTACAGTGCTGAAAATCTTACCCATAAGCCATAGCAGGAAAACCAGAATAGCAAGGATAAGGAATACAACCGAAATACCGGTTACTACCGTTGACCAGACGGTACCCCAGTTTCCGTCAACCTTTACTGCGTCAGCAGCGCACAATGAAAGAAAATTACTCAAAATAGTCACTCCTTATTTCGGACAATACCTCCGGTAGCCTCCTGAAGTACCGCCCTGTTCTACATATCGGAAAGGGAAAAATCCATGTTCCGCACAATCAAATTTATTATACAACATTGTTAAAGATTTTGCAAGCTTTTTTTGAGAAAAAATTTACATTTTGTTGAAAAAAGCAAAAGGGTATCGTCCCGGATACGAAACGATACCGTAAGATTCCTTATGCCACGTCGGCATACAAAAGCTCAAGTCTTGCTATTGCCTTATTGTGCAGTCTTGTGATATGGCGGGGCGTATAGCCCATCTCCTCGGCGATTTTCTCCCAGCTGTAGCCGAGGAGATACCGTCTTTCAAGAAGATTCCGAAGGAGAATATCCCCTAAGGAGTTTATCATGGCGGTTATTTCCTCCTTAACCCCGATGAGCTTATCTATTTCGTCGTTTACCTCCTTTTCCAGGTCGGCTATCTTGGCGGCGGTGCGCCCTACCCTGTCGGAAACTGTTCCTACGCTATGGCTTTCGCCGCTTAAGGAGGGGGAAAGCCTTGTAGCGAGGGAGCGAAGCTCCTTTATTTCGTCAAGCTTTGCGTTAATACAATCGTTTATTATCTTATGCTGTGATAAAAATTCCTTTATGTCCATTATTTTTCCTTTCCATGCTGTTATACCATTACTTCTCGTATGCAGCTGCCGCAGAACAGCGCATTTTCTGTCTCATAGGCAAGGTCGCCGGGATAAAGTGCTCTCCCACAAGCGCTGCAGCTGTCCTCACTTATTCTTATCCTTTCGCTTCCGCATAAACCGCAGACGAGGTAATAATCCCCCTCGTCAAGGTCGAACCTTTGCTTCGGCTTTTCGGATGTTTCTCTGCATTTTTCACATTGAACCATTTTAATCCTCCTGTTTCCTGTTACATTTCATTTTATCCCTTATGCTTGTGGCTGCCACTTATAATCTATGCCTTTTCGCTGTATCTGCATTAGGCTGAAACTAAACATTGAACAAGCCTACAACAAATGCACGGCATATATAAACCGAACAGACTCAATAGGGCTGCCTTATAATTCGTTGCATTTCTGGGACGATTTTATGATATCACATATTTGCTCATTTGTCAACCCATTTATGCAACAAAAATATTTTTTTGAAAAAGTGTTGCATTTTTAGGAATTATGTGCTATAATGTATCCGAGAGAAAATGTAAAGGGGTCGTGACCTATGGATAACGGTATCGCATTAAGAATAGCAAGCAGGCGAAAGGAGCTTGGGCTTTCCTACCAGGAGCTCGCCGACAGGACAGGCATCAGCAAGTCAACTCTCCAGCGCTACGAAACGGGCAGTATAACAAGCATACCCCTTAAAAAGCTTGACGTGCTGGTTAAGGGACTTGAAACTACTGCGGAAAATATTCTCGGAAGAGTTCTCGGAGAAGGCTCGGAAATAATCGAAAGCAATATCTTCCGTGTTCCCGTTTTCAACAGCGTAAGCGCAGGCTTCGGCTGTTACGCAGACAGTCAGGTTGTAAGCTACCTGCCTACCTATATAGAAAATATGAGCGATAGGGAGGATTACCTCTGGATAAACGTAAAGGGCGACAGTATGGCGCCTACGATAGAGGACGGCGACCGTATCCTCGTAAAGAAGCAGGACAGCGTGGAAAACGGAAGCGTTGCCGTTGTGATGATTGAGGAGGAGGCCTTCGTCAAGAAGATTAAGTTCGGTAGGAACTGGATTGAGCTCCATTCCTTTAACCCCTACTACCCCGTCAGACACCTCGAAAACAGCGACGCAGAAGCAGTAAGAATCGTCGGAGTAGTTACCGAGGTGAGTAAAAAGCTATAGGTCACCTCTAAAAAAGGGTATCGGAAGTTTTCCGATACCCCGTTTTTATGCTGTTTCGCTTTTATACCCCTTCGTTAACCATTTCGATAAGCTTTGTCGCCTCTAAGAACCTTATCGGGTTGTGTATCGGCAAGGGTATTGCTTAAACGTACAGGTTCCATGCCTATCTGAACAATACCCCTATGGTCTCTTCGGGGAACGCTTACATACTGGAAAAGCTTTCCCGAGGCGCCGTTTATCTGGGGCTCCTGGGCTATTTTTAAGGTATCATCATCAAGAATGGGCAGAAAAGGCTTGGTCTGCTCCGAGGTTTTAAAGTCGAAGCCGAAATAATCGGGAACTGTACCCCACTGTATAACGCCCTCTCCGTCGGTAACATGAAGCTCGTCAACGCCGAGAAGCTTTCTGATTCTTTCAAGCTCGGCGCTGTCATCCTTTATGGAGGGGTTAAGCTTAAGCATTTCGGCAAATGCATTAGCCTTTGAGATATATTCCTCGTTAAGATTTTCCGTAAGCTCCGCAATAGTAACCTTACTCTCGCTAAGCTTATCAAAAGCGTCGTTAATTCGCTCTCTTGATGTTTTCTTTACGTTATTTCCGGATACATAAAGCTGAAACAGTAACACGGTGACAGCGATAGCAAGAAGAACAACAACCGCTACCCTGAGAATACTAATTACAATTTGCTTTTTCATAAATGCTTCTCCGATATATTATTAGGCAGGAAAAATACCCTCACCTATGATTATGATATTACAACTATACCAATTTATCAAGAATTAAGTGGAATTATGATATTTTTTCGTGACTTTCTATTGAAATGGGACGCCTGATTTGGTATAAAATACTAAAAGGTGATATTCCATAAAAACAGCGGAGTTTCGAAACAGCTCGATTCTCCGCTTTTATATTACATATTATTGAGTCTTTCTCTTACATAAGCCTCAATTATATCCGCAGTCTTATCAAGTCCCAGCCTGCTGCTGTTGATGCAGAGCTCGTAGCAGCGGGAATCGCCCCACTTACCCATACAGTAGTGGTTATGATAAGCCTTTCTGTTCTTATCGTGCCTGTTCATCGTTATAAGGGCTTCGAACTCGTCCATTTTTCTTATTTCACAGATACGCTTAGCCTTAGCCTTTCTGTCGCCGAGAACAAATACCGAAACCATAGACGGACAATCCTTCAATACGTGTTCCGCACACCTGCCCACCACGATAAAGGACTTTCCTTCGTTAGCCATTCTTTTAAGGTAGTCGAACTGGAGATTTGCTACATTCTCCTCGGGGGAGTTGCTGTAGCCCTTTACGGTACGGGATAAAAGATGCTTCTTGGGCAGCTCGTCATACTGCCGCAGCTCCTCAACGGGAACGTTTCTCTCCTTAGCGATTTCGTCGAGAAGATTATGGCCGTAAATCGGTATTCCGAAGCGCTCGCCGAGAAGCTCTGCAATATAGTGGCCGCCGCTTCCGTATTCTCTGCCTATTGAAATAATAATCTGCTTTTCCATAATTGCCTCCTTAAATATATCTTACGAATATAATAGCCATGGAAATTAAAAGAACGATTATTGTTATAGGAGCGCATACCTTGCAGTATTTGCCCCAGCCGATAGTGTAGCCCTGCTTTGCCGCTACTGAGGTACCCACAACGTTAGCGGAGGCTCCGATAGGAGTAGCGCTTCCGCCGATATCGGTACCCATAGAGAGGGTCCAGGCGAGAGCGGTAAGGTCAACACCCTGGGAAACCGCAAGAGCCTTTATAACGGGTATCATCGTTGCCGCAAAGGGAATATTATCCACAAAGGCGCTGGCAATAGCGGAAACCCAGAGGATAATTACAATCATCAGCATTACATTTCCGCCGCTCAATTCGCCTATCATCTGTGCAACAAGGTTAAGTACTCCGGTGTGCTCAAGTCCTGCAACCACTATAAATAAGCCTACGAAAAAGAGGAGGGTCTTATAGTCCACGCCCTTAATTATTTCGCCGAAATGACGGGGAGCGGTAAGTACCGTAGCGAGGGCGATAAATAAGCCGATAAAGGAAACGGTAAGCCCTGTCTGTGCATGGGTAATAAGGAGCACAACAGCCACAAGGAAGATTACTGTGCTTATGATAAAGCCCTTTCTATCCTTGATCGCTTCCGAGGGAGAGGGGAACTTCGATAAATCGAAGGGAGCTTCGCTTTTCTTGTATTCCTTCCTGAAAACGAGATAGAAATAGAGTATTGAGGCTACCATTCCTGCCGCCGCCATAAGTCCTGTATTCGTAATAAAATCGGCAAAGGAATAGCCGAGAGAGGTTCCGATAATGATATTGGGCGGGTCGCCGCACATGGTTGCGCTTCCGCCGAGATTAGCACAGAAGATTTCTGCAAGAATCATGGGTACAGGGTTGAATTTAAGGAGCTGAGCCAGCTCTACGGTTACCGCCGCTAAGAAAAGAATAACGGTAATGCTGTCGATAAACATGGCGAGGACGCCCGACATAAGCATAAAGGTAATGAAAATCGGTATTGTCTTACATTTTACAAGCTTCGCAATAAGCATACACAGCCAGCGGAAAAAGCCCACCCTTGCCATGCCCTCAACCATTACCATCATACCTGCGATAAAGATAATCGTTTCCCAGTTTATTCCGGGAACGGATTCTCCCGAGGTTCCTGCATGGTACCAGAAATCTACGGTAAAAATACTGCCGAAATTAAGGGTTTCAATAACCGCTTCGCCGCTTTGCATACAAGCTCCGAACACAAGTCCGAGAGTAAGCACGCCGCAGCCCAGGGTTACATAGTGTCGTTCGATTTTATCCAGGACGATAAGTATAAACATCACCACGAATATAACCGCCGCTACAATCTGAGCTATCATTTTGTTCTACCTTCCTTTTGTGACGAGGGCAGTATTTTTTCTGTCGCCCTTCATCAGAAATTTTACACGCTGCATAGTATATCACAGCACGGAAATTTTGGCAATATACATTATCGACAATATTTTCTGCCCTTAAAAGGAAAACTTGTGAGGGATTTTAAGAGAGCGGAGAGGAAAACTATGCAGCAGCATAATATTGACTTTTTATATCGGAATTGATATAATGGAAATATATACTTTATATAAAGGAATAGCGACAATGAAGCTCGATAATATAGATAACGGAAACTCCTTCGACTGGGGAAAAACCTCCGCCGATTACGCTAAATACAGGGATATCTACCCCGAGGAATTCTACAGAAGAATAGTAAGACGTAAGCTCTGTGTAAACAATCAGAAGATACTGGACATCGGAACGGGTACCGGCGTTCTCCCCCGTAATATGTACAGATACGGCGGCGACTGGACAGGAACGGACATTTCGGAAAACCAGATTAAGGAGGCTAAGCTTTTAGCTGAAAGGGACGGTATGAATATCGACTTTTTTACCTGTGCCGCCGAGAAAATCCCCTTCCCCGAAAAAACCTTCGATGTCGTTACCGCCTGCCAGTGTATATGGTATCCCGACCATAAGATACTTGCTCCCGTACTTTCGAAAGTCCTTAAGGATAAGGGAAAATTTCTTATATTCTATATGGCGTGGCTCCCCTTCGAGGATAAAATCGCAGGAAAAAGCGAGGAAATAATACTTAAATATAACCCTGAATGGAGCGGCTCGGGGGAAACCCGTAAGCCCATGTGGGTTCCCGAGGAATATCTCTCCTATTTCGATATAACCTATCGTGAGGAATACGATATTAACGTTCATTTCACAAGAGAAGGCTGGCACGGAAGAATGAGAGCCTGCCGTGGGGTAGGCGCATCCCTTCCCGAGGAAAAGCTGAAAATGTGGGAAAAGGAGCATTACGAAATGCTTCTTGAAAATGCTGCCGAAGAATTCGACATACTGCACTTCGTTTCAATGGCGGAGCTTACTCTCAGATAAACACGGAATATTACAACAACAAGGTGAATAAATGAAAAAAGCTATAAAGAATCCGATTAACCCCTGCCCCTATCACAAGAAATGCGGAGGCTGTTCCCTTCAGAATCTTACCTACAGCGACCAGCTTCGCTATAAGCAGGTGCGCCTTATTAAGCTTCTCGGCGTATTCGGTCATGTCGAGGAGATTATCGGAATGGAGGAGCCCCTGCACTACCGAAATAAGGTGCAGGCAGGCTTTCTGACCCGAAACGGCGCCGTCGCTTCGGGCGTATATCAGTCCTCAACGGGCAGAATTGTACCCGTAGAAAGCTGTCTTATCGAGAATGAAACCGCCGACAGGATAATAGCCACCCTTCGTAAGCTTTTTCAGAGCTTTAAGCTTAAGCCCTACGACCCGAAAACGGGAAAGGGCTTTATCCGCCACGTTCTCGTAAGACGAGGACATACAAGCGGACAGGTTATGGCAGTAATAGTTACTACGGGAGGAGAATTTCCCTCGAAGCGCTCCTTTATTAACGCTCTTATAACCCGACATCCCGAAATTACTACTATTGTAAGATATGTGAATCAGGGACGTGAAGGCCTTTTTCTCGGCGACGAAAGCGAGATTCTCTTAGGCGACGGCTATATTGAGGATAACCTTTGCGGTAAGACCTTCAGAATCAGCCCCTCCTCCTTCTATCAGGTAAACTCGGTGCAGGCGGAAAGGCTTTATACGAAGGCGATAGAGCTATTAAACCTGTCGGGCAGCGAAACCGTTATAGACGCCTACTGCGGAACGGGAACAATAGGACTTATCCTCTCGGAAAAGGCAAAAAAGGTTATCGGTATTGAGCTTAATAAGTCTGCCGTTGACGACGCAGTATATAACGCAAGAATAAATAACGCCGACAACGTTTCCTTTATAAACGACGACTCGGGAAGAATCCTTACCGAGATAGCCGTAAACAGGGAGAAAATCGATGCAGTAGTTACCGACCCCCCGAGGGCAGGCTGTTCAAGGGAGTTTCTCAAAAGCCTTATTACGCTGTCTCCCGAAAGGATAGTGTATATATCCTGCAACCCCGAAACTCTCGTACGGGACCTTCTTTATCTTAAAAGAAGGGGCTATTGCGCAGAGGTTATACAGCCCTTTGATATGTTTCCTTATACGAGCCACGTTGAGTGCATAGTCTCACTTACAAAGCAACAGAAATAACATAAACCGCCCTGCACACGCAAGGCGGTTTTAATCTTATCTGTTAATTATATATCCCTTCAGTCTCCACCCCTTTTCGGTTTTTACCGCCTCAACCTCAGCAGTACTTATAGTGGGCGATTCACGGTCATTTTCGGAATCGGAGAGTATTACTATGTTAACTATAGCTTCATTTCCGTCAACGGATTTTA
>JAEDHF010000055.1 GCA_016297165.1 Oscillospiraceae bacterium
AGGAGGAGGTTACACAAACGTCGCAGACTGCCTTAAGAGCCGCAGTAGTATTGATATAGGCTACAACAGCACGCTCGGGCTCCTGCTTTTTAAAGTATTCGATTTCCTCGGGGAGAAACTGTTCTGCCATAGGACAGCCTGCCAGCTCGTTAGCAAGGAAAACCCTCTTTTCGGGATTCAGCATTTTTGCGGTTTCCGCCATAAAATGCACGCCGCAGAGGATAATGTTCTTGCTGTCTATCTCCGTAGCTTTACGGCTAAGAGCGAAGGAATCGCCTACGACGTCGGCTATTTCGGTTATTTCCTTTGCCACATAGCTATGGGCAAGTACAGCCACGTCTTTTTCCTTTTTAAGCTTTAATATCTTCTGCTGAAGCTCGTAAACGGTCATTTCTTAATCCTTTCTTATCCTTTCGGCGATAAGGTCGCCCATGGCCTTACAGCCTGTAAGAATACAGCCCTCGCTCATTATATCGGCAGTTCTGTAGTTTTCCTCGAGAACCTTATCAACCGCTCTTTCGATTGCGCTTGCCTCCGCTTCCATATCGAAGCTATAGCGAAGCATCATAGCGGCGGAGAGAATAGTTGCAATAGGGTTGGCGGTATCGGTGCCTGCGATATCGGGGGCGGAGCCATGAATAGGCTCGTAAAGGCCGCAGCCCGTTTCGCCGAGAGAAGCGCTTGGGAGCATACCGAGGGAGCCCGTAATCATCGACGCTTCGTCGGAGAGGATATCGCCGAAAAGGTTTTCGGTAATAATTACGTCGAACTGTGCAGGATTTCTTACAAGCTGCATAGCTGTATTATCTACAAGCATATCGCCGTATTCGATATCGGGGTTTTCTGCGCTTATCTTATGGGCGATTTCACGCCATAGCCGCGAGCTGTCGAGAACGTTTGCTTTATCGACGCTTGTTACCTTTCCACGTCTTTTACGGGCAAGGTCGAAGCCTACACGGCATATTCTTTCAACCTCATAGTCGCTGTATTTCATTTCGTCAACGGCGGTCTTATGTCCCTTTTCGTCTGTAAAGGTTCTTCTGTCGCCGAAATAAGCGCCGCCGATAAGCTCTCTTACTATAAGAAGGTCGAGACCCTTATCGGTAATTTCCGTCTTAAGATGACAAGCTCCCTTTAAGGGCGGAAGAAGTCTTGCGGGACGGAGATTAGCGAAAAGTCCGAGAGCGGCTCTTATTCCGAGAAGTCCTGCCTCGGGGCGGTTCTTACCCTCGCCCTTATCCCATTTCGGACCGCCTACTGCACCTAAAAGAACGCTGTCGCTCTTTTTACAGATTTCTACCGTTTCCTCGGGAAGGGGAGTTCCTACTGCGTCGATAGCACAGCCGCCCATAAGCACCTCGGTAAAATTAAACTCGTGGTTATAGAGCTCGGCTACCTTTTTAAGAGCCTTTAAGGCTTCGTTTACGATTTCTGGGCCTATTCCGTCTCCCTTGATTACCGCAATATTCTTAGTCATTTTTTGTACCTGCCTTAATTGAATTCAAAAGGCCGCCTGCCGAGATTATGTCCTTTATAAATTCGGGGAAGGGCTCGGCATTGTAGCTTTTGCCTGTTGTAAGATTCTTTATAACGCCGCTGTCGAAATCCACTTCTATTTCGTCCTCCGCCTTAATGTCCTTTGCCGCTTCGGGGCATTCAAGGATAGGCAGACCGATATTTATAGCGTTACGGTAGAAGATACGGGCGAAGGTGGAAGCGATTACGCAGGATACTCCTGCAGCCTTAATAGCTATGGGAGCGTGTTCACGGGAGCTTCCGCAGCCGAAGTTATAGCCGGCAGCTATAATATCACCCTGCTTTACCTTATTAACGAAATCCTTGTCTATATCCTCCATACAGTGCTTTGCAAGCTCGCCGTGGTCGGCGGTATTAAGATAACGGGCAGGAATTATTACGTCTGTGTCAATGTTATCGCCAAATTTGTGAATTTTTCCTTTTACGTTCATTATTCTTTACCGCCTTTCATAAAATATCCCTGCCGATATAGCCCCTTATTGCGGCAGCAGCTGCAACCGCAGGACTTGCAAGATAGATTTCCGAGGTTATATGACCCATTCTTCCAACGAAGTTACGGTTTGTGGTAGAAACCGCTTTTTCGTTTTCTGCGAGAATGCCCATGTGACCGCCGAGACAGGGTCCGCAGGTAGGCGTGCTGAAAACACAGCCCGATTCAATGAATATTTCAGCAAGACCTTCTCTTATACAGTCGAGATAAACCTGCTGTGTTGCGGGAATAACGATACAGCGTACATTCTTGGCAACCTTATTGCCCTTAAGAATAGCCGCCGCAATTCTCATATCGGAAATTCTTCCGTTTGTACAGGAGCCGATAACCGCCTGGTCAATCTTTATATTTTCGGTAATGCTGCTTAATGTTCTTGCATTTTCGGGAAGGTGGGGGAAGGAAACGGTGGGCTCTAATTCCGAGAGGTTTATGTCGATAATTTCGTCGTAGTCCTCGTCGCTGTCCGCTGTGAAATATTCGTAGGGGCGGTTTACCCTGTCCTTAATATAGTCGAGAGTAAGGTCGTCAACCTCAAATACGCCGTTCTTTGCTCCTGCCTCTATAGCCATATTGGCGATAGTAAAGCGGTCGTCCATAGAGAGCGCCTTAAGTCCCTCTCCGGAAAATTCCATTGATTTATAAAGAGCACCGTCAACGCCGATTTTTCCGATTATATGCAGGATTACGTCCTTTCCGCTTACGTTTTCGGGGAGGCTTCCCGTAAGACGGAATTTGATTGCGGAAGGAACCTTGAACCAGGCTTCTCCCGTAGCCATAGCCGCCGCCATATCGGTAGAGCCTACGCCTGTTGAAAATGCGCCGAGAGCGCCGTATGTACAGGTATGGCTGTCTGCGCCGATACAGCATTCGCCGGGGGCGATAAGACCCTTTTCGGGGAGAAGAGCGTGCTCTATGCCCATTTGTCCTACATCGAAGAAATTCTTGATATCGTATTTATCTGCGAAGGTGCGGCACTGCTTTGTGAGTCCTGCTGCCTTTATATCCTTATTGGGGGTAAAATGGTCCATAACGAGGGAGATTTTCTCTCTGTCGAAAACGGAGGTAAAGCCGTTTTTCTCGAATTCGTTTATGGCTACGGGGCTCGTTATATCGTTTCCGAGTACCATATTAAGCTTAGCCTTAATAAGCTGTCCCGGTTTTACAAAGCTTAGTCCTGCTGCCTTTGCAAGTATTTTCTGTGTTATTGTCACAGGCTTCAGTCCTTTCATAAATGTTCACAATATACCATAGGTACAGCATTTATTATACCCTCAACGGCTATATTTGTCAACCCTTTAAAGCGATATGATGAAATGAAAATTTTCCGCTCCCTGCCCCGAAAAGGCAGAGAGCGGACGTCCGATATATCAAAAACAGGGAGCCGCTATTCATGCCCCATAGGACATTTTCAGCCGACGGAGCTATTCATGAACGCCCGGGCGCTACTCCGCCCTTCCCCGTTTTTTTCTATTATATGCAGAAATCGCTTATTCTGTCAGAAAGATATTGCATTTATTTTATATATGTTATATAATAGAGATATATTTTAGGAAAGGAAATAAGCATAATGCCCGACAAAGATTATTTTATTAACCGTGTAAAACGCATCACCGATAAATACGATGCGCTTATTACAAGAAAAAACCGCCCCATAAGCGACGATAACGGAGTATATACGAGGTACGAAAATCCCGTTATTACCGCCGACCACGCCCCTCTTATCTGGAGATACGACTTTAACTACGAAACTAACCCCTTTTTCATGGAAAGGCTGGGGGTAAACGCCGCCTTTAATTCGGGAGCTATTGAGCTGGACGGAAAATTCTATCTTGTGGTAAGGGTAGAGGGAAACGATAGAAAGTCCTTTTTTGCAGTAGCCGAAAGCGACAACGGAATAGATAATTTCCGCTTCTGGGATTATCCCGTAGTACTGCCCGATACCTGCCCCGAGGAAACTAACGTTTATGATATGCGCCTTACGAAGCATGAGGACGGCTGGATTTACGGAGTTTTCTGCTCCGAAAGTAAGGATACCTCCTCCTCCGACCTTTCTGCTGCAGTAGCCTCGGCAGGAATTGTCCGCACCAAGGACTTAAAGACATGGGAAAGGCTCCCTAACCTTAAGTCGAAATCGCCGCAGCAGAGAAATGTAGTATTACACCCCGAATTCGTAGAGGGAAAATACGCCTTCTATACCCGTCCGCAGGATGATTTTATCGAAACGGGAAGCGGCGGCGGAGTATGCTTCGGGCTTTGTGAGGATATAGAGAATCCCGTTATCTGTACCGAAGAAAAGGTAGTAAGCCCCCGAATCTACCACACTATAACAGAATGTAAGAACGGCGCAGGAGCAGTTCCCATTAAAACCCCTAAGGGCTGGATACATATTGCTCATGGGGTAAGAAATACGGCGGCAGGACTTCGGTATGTAATCTACGTTTTCGCTACCGACCTTAAGGACCCCTCGAAGCTTATCGCTTCCCCTTCGGGAGTATTTATTGTACCTAAGGGCGAGGAAAGAGTCGGCGACGTTTCCAACGTCGTTTTCACCAACGGCGCTATCGCAAGAGAAAACGGCGACGTATATATCTATTACGCCTCCAGCGATACAAGGCTTCATGTAGCCACAACTACCATAGAAAAGCTTATGGATTATACCTTCAATACTCCCTCCGACCCCTTACGCTCCGTGGATTGCGTAAAGCAGAGATGTGAGCTTATCGAAAAGAATCTTAAGCTATTAGAAAAGTAAAGGTAATCAGACTGTCGATAAACCCCGAAAACAGGGTTTATCTAATTGATAATTGACAATGAACAATTCAGGTGTGCCCTACGGGCACGGGTCTGAAAATGGCTGTATAATAATTTTTTCAAAATAATCGGCGTAAGACGATACAATAATTATTCATTCTTCTTTATTCGTTATTCGTTTTTCATTTATTGTCGAAAAGTCTTTTTCGACAAGCTAAGGGCTTTCCAAAAATTACGGAAAGCCCTTTTGCTATACTCGGCTTAATTTTCTGTTTTTCCGCTCTCATCTTATCTTCCGATAAAAAAGACAACAGCGCCCCGAAGGAGCGCTGCCGCCTTTTTGAGAGATAGAGATAAATTATTTAGAGAGGTAGTCGTAAACAAGCTTTAAGGCTTCGCCGCGCTTAAAGTATGTGTTGGGCTTGAACTTCGTTGAGCTTACGCCCTTCATAAGTCCCGTAGCCTTGGCTACTGCGATATAGCCCACATATTCGCTGGATTCCGATACGTCCTTATAGGGAGATTTGAAAATGCCCTTAAGAGAGGTTATCTTATCGCCGTAAATACCCGAAACGAGATATTTCGCTACTTCCTTACGGGTAAGCTTCTTGTTCTGATTATTGGAGGTATTGTTATTGGCGGTATTGACGCTCACGGGAACAACATCGTCATCTACTGCAACTTCAACATCATCGGAATAAACCCAGGAGGAGCTTATACCTGCGCCGCTTAAAAGCGTTCCGAATTCCTGAAGGGTAATAGCGTCGTTCTCACGAAGCTTTCCGTCCTCGCCTGCAATAGAAATTCTGTAGGCGTAAAGCTTTTCCGCATATTTCTTATACTTGCTGTTATTAAGGTCGGTATAGCCCGAAATTGTCTTTGCTACAACAATGGGGTTACCGTTATAATCTGTGATTTCCCCTGTGAAGGCGTCAACAATAAGCTGTCTCTTTGCATTATATACAAGAGCGGAAACTACCTTCTTGTCCGCCGTTCTGTAAGCGAGCTTATACTTAAGGTCGAGGCCTACATTCTTGAAAAAGCTCTTATATGCGTCCTCGGCGGAAACGATATTTGTGGGCTTAGGATACTTGATTGCGTTATAGTTAAGTCTGTATTCGGTGACATAACCGCTGTTTCCTATTCTTAAGGCTACGTTTTCGGCGTCGGACTCGATACCGTAGGCTACTCGCTTAAGGTTATAGCTTATGGATCTTATTCTTCCGGGGCCTACCGCCTTTCCGTCCTTATATTTGTCATAAACTGTATTTATGTTGCCCGATATGTTGTCGTTAACCTTGAATTTGCCTGCATTTGCACCTAAAAGGTTCTTAAGTACATCTACCGCCTTCTTGTTTGCTTCCGATTCCTTAAGGGATTTCTTGTTGTCGATATCGTTGCTGCTGAAGCTAAGGAGCTCGCCTGTTTCGGCGTTGATGGTGTAGTAGATATAAATGTTCTGGGCTGCGGTTTTAGCGCCTGCGGGCTTTATGTAATCCTCGTCAAGGGGCATTACAATACTGCCGTCGATATCCACGTAGCCCTCTGCCTTACCCTGGAGGGAAACGTTTCTTAAATAAGCGCCCTTTCTTTCGTCATAGTAACAGTTTTCGGTTCTTATATCTGCCCCCTCGGGGATATAGAACACCTTCATAGCCTTAAGCTTCTTTAACGAGGCTTCGGCGGTAATAAGCTTATTCTCCAGCTCAAGCTGCTTAATCTCGTTATCGGTAAACTTTATTCCGCCGTCGCTGTCTCCGCCCGTTCCGGGATTTTCGTCGCAATCCTCCTCGTCCGTTACAACTTCATCATCGTCGTAGCTGTTGTAGCTTTCCTCGAAGGTGCTGAGCTTACCGGTAAAGGCGTCGATATCTCCGCTTATGGTCTGCCTGTAAACGAGATAGGGGATATATTCGCCGGTTTCCCAGTCGTATCTTACATCATAGGAAAGGTTAACGGGAAATTCCTTCATAAAGCCCTTTTCCGCTTCGGCTACGCTTATAGCGTCCTTGCTGTCCTTGAAGGACGCTCCGTTTGTCCAGCTATAGCGGTAGCTCATAAGCTCGCCCGTATCCTTATTTACGGTTACGGAGCCTGTCTGTCCCGAAACGGGAATACCGTTTGCAGTACGGCGGAAGGAAAGAG
The DNA here is from genome assembly GCA_016297165.1 of Oscillospiraceae bacterium. Classification (GTDB taxonomy): domain Bacteria; phylum Bacillota; class Clostridia; order Oscillospirales; family Ruminococcaceae; genus Ruminiclostridium_E. The sequence continues at coordinate 6,923 of JAEDHF010000055.1, forward strand.
TAGCTTCATTTCCCCAGAGGCTTACATAAAAGCTGTCCTCGTCGATTTCCGTTCTGTCCATAATGGTGGGATTAAGCTGCTTTATATATCCCTTAGCCTTTTCGAGAAGCTTCTTTTCGTCAACCTTGGAAAAATGAGGGGACCAGTCGTAGCTATTAGTATAATCGTAGCTTTCGTAGCTCGTAATAACCTTTCCCGAAATAGTAACACGGATTCCCTTATTGTCCTCCTTGTTGTTCCAGTTGAAGTTATAGCTTGTGCTGTTATAGCGCTTACCGGTACTGTGGGTAAACTCCGAAAGCTCCTCGGGAACGGAAATACGTTCCTTAACGTATGTAAGCTCCTTGGTCATAGTAGGGTCCTGTGCAGCAAAAGCGACTATGCCTGAGCTTGTGGCGAAGAGCGCCGCCGCAAGAGCGGCTGATGTGACTTGTCTTAGTCTCATAATAGATTATCCTCCTTGCGTCTGCCGGAATTTCCGGCGAAGTTCTGATTTTGCGTGAATATGTATCCGGCAATATACTATACCGGTTATTTTCACCCCTCTATAATATAAAACGGAAAAAAGAGGTAAAAGGTGACAGGATTCGTTAAGGCAATACCGCACAAAGATTGCGTGTGGATTGCGCCGTCAGATTTTTCGTCAGATTGTGCAAATTGAGTGCAGTTTGGCTGACGCCAATCAAGCGAAATTTGTGCAAGATGACGGAAAAGATGCAAGCAAGGCGTACGCAAAGCCGTAAGGCGGTCTTTGTGCGGTGTTGCCTTAAATTTTTTAGAATATTTTTTGTAGGCGTTTATATATTTTTTGGAGGGATTTAAGCCCTCTATTATATATAACGTAAAAAGAGGGACAAAGGTGACAGGATTTTCAAAAAAATTTTAAAAAATCCCCTTTTTTTAAAAGCCCCCTATAATTGAAACGGCAGTGCCCCGATTCGGAGCACTGCCTTTAAATTAAACTACTCAGTTATTCCAACTCTGAGAATTAGCGCCTGCAACAACTATCTTTTCGGCGGTAGTTTCCATTACATAATAATCGGTTTTCGCCGAGATATCGAAAACTACGTCCTTTTCGGCAGAAGCGCATACGCCATGCTTAGCGCTTACCGAGAACAAGCCCTCGTCGTTTTTCAGATAAACCGAATTATTCTTTATACCGAGGGAAGAACCGCGGTCAAGCTTAACGGGTATAAGCGCCGAAGCGGGAACATCATACACAAAGCCGTTAGTCTCCTCGCCTTCCTTACCGGAAAGTACAAGAGCGAAGCTCTCGAAATCGGGAGTACGCTTTATACGGCATATCTCGTCGAAATCGGAGATTTTTACGAACTCTCCGCTTAAGCAGGAGAATTCATAAAGAGAAGAGCTTACGCTATCGGCGGATACCTGGAGGAAAAGCTTGCTTTCATCGGAATAGTAGCCGGCGATAGAGAGGGCACCCTCGAATTCTACGAGGGGACGGAACGCCATACCTGTTTCGGGGGTTACGATAACCTCGTAAACGAAGGTGCTTGAACCGGAAACAGTCTTAACGAAATACTTGTCTGCCGCTCTGCTGTAATGTATAGAGCCTAACTCGGAAACTCCGAGATTTGCGCTTACGTCGTAGGTGTAAATGTTATTATCCGAAAGGCCGAGAATCGCCATAATATTGCGTTTATTTTCGCTGTCGCAGCCGGTAATAACTACGGACTTATCGTCGGAATAGGAAATCTTCGGACTTTCCATAGCGATTACGTTAGCTATCGGCTTAGAAACAAGGCCGCCTATATTATAGATATAAACCTCGCTCTTCGTAAGAACAACTGCATAATCACCATAGATAGAGGTGCTTAAGGAGTTGGGTACGTTAAGCTGGAAAATCTCGGTCATAAGACCTGCGCCGTCGGGATTCGTAATCTCGGAAACGGGAATATCTGTTCCTGCAACGGGCGGGGTTGTATCATCGGGCTTATCATCCTGCCAATCGGGGGCTGTATCCGATGTATCGGTAGTCTCGGACTCTTCGGGAGGAAGGGTCGTAATATCGTCGGAATCGGTATCGCCGCCCGTGGTGGTTTCTTCTTCAGTAACGGGAGTTGTTGTTTCCTGCTCGAAGGAGAAGGGAGTAGTAACGACGGGAGCAGTCTGCTCCGTTACCGCCGTAGTAACCGTGGGGTCGGTGCTGTCTGCGCTTAAGGGGTCGGAATCATCAACGGGAACAGGAGTAAAGGTATCGTCGTTTATTTCCTCGGAGGCAAGCTCGGCGAGATAAACGGAGGATAAATCCTGTATGTCGCGATAATGGCTGTAATAGGAATAAACCTTTGCAGCAGCTATAGTCCTGTTCTTTTCGGAGGCATAGGAGGCTATAGCGTCCATACCGTCGATAACGCTTCCATCGGAAAGATAAAGACGCTGAACCGAAATATCCTCACAATCGGAAACTGCCGACAGGGCAACAAACATATCTCTGTAGCTTATGGGCTCTAAAAAGGTTATATAAACGCTTACGATATCCTCTCTGCTTGCATCCATATTGTAGTAGTTTGCTTCCGCCTCTCTTAGCCTCTGGCTTGCGGAAAGGGCAGTAGAGGGAGAAACGGTAATATCTATCTGAGGTTCGGAGGAATTGCCGAGGGCGAAAGTGCCTATACCTACCGTAACCGCAACAGCAGCCGCAACTCCCGCAACAGGCTTCCAGTAAGTCTTTACCGCTTTTTTCCACATGGGCTCACGAGCCTGTTTGATTGCGTTAAGACGGATTTTATCTGCGTCAAGGGCATACTTCTCAAAAAGCTCCTTATAGAAATCGTTGGTATTCAAAAGGCTATTCCTCCTTTCTTATTTATTTTATAATGTGCAGTAATATTATGTGCAGAAAAACTTTTTCTTAAAGATTGAATTTCTTTCTCTGTCGTTCGATTGTTCGATAAAGCTTATTCTTAACGGTAGAAAGGTTAAGACCGAGGCTTTTCGCTACCTCGTCGAGCTTCATATCGCATACGAAATGGAGATAGAAAATTTTTCCAGTGACGGGGTCGTCATTGGCTATGTCGTCGAAAATCTGCTTCGCTACGAGCTCGTTACAGAGTACGTCCTCCAAGCTGCGCTGTTCCTTAGACATACGGGCTTCGATTTCAACCATCTGTTCCTCGGAGAAATCGGTAAAGGACGACGTATTGCTGTTTTTCTTCACAAAGCTGAAATAGTTTTTGCATTCAAACTTAGCGATATTTATAACGAAGGCTTCGGAATTCTCGATATCGTCGTACCCCTTTTTCGCGATGCGCTGATAAAAACGGGCGTAAACGTTCTGAATTATATCCTCCGATTCCTGAATACTGCCGCATTTACTTACGACGTAACGGGAAACGGACGCAAAGGTTTCGCTATAAACGCTGTTGAAATAGGATTCAAGCGCATCAATACCCAAAAGAGGTTCACCTCGCTTTACCGCCTACACTTAAGTAGCAGTTGTTTTCCCTGAAAAAGTTTCAAATTTTCCCAAAAAAGTTACAGGTAAAATTTACCAAAAGAGAGAACGGTCTGCCATTTTTGCAGGATAATCAATTAAAACAGAAATATTATATCATAAAAACAGCTTTATTTCAATACATTTATGGTTATTGTCAGAAATTTGTTAAATAAGAAACAGTTTACTGCGTAAACAACTATATCGGTCGGGCTTAAGAATATCTATTCAGCACAGATTCTCATTACAATACAAAAGCTTACATCAACGCTTTTCAAAGGGTTGCGGGGTTAATAATGACGCCCTTTAAAAATACAACAGGCACCCACTCTGAATAGTGAGCGCCTGTTTGCTTCTCTTTTTCACTCTCTGTATAACAAATGTAAGGGTTAACGCTCCCTCGAGGCGTCTTTTTAAACCGTGCGACGGTCGTAGAAACGCGGAACGCTTCGGCTACAAGGGGAAGCCCCTTCCCTTCCCGGGAACTCCCGATTACGGGAACAGGCTTCACAGAGGGCTAAGAAAGCAGCGGTGGCAATATATGCGAATAGCAATATATACATA
>JAEDHF010000056.1 GCA_016297165.1 Oscillospiraceae bacterium
TCCGTTTCTGAAGAAGATTACGAGGTTTTCCTTATAGCTTTCCGTAGGAATCATGGCTACGATTTTTTCGTCCTGCTCCATTTCCAGCTTCGCAGGGATATAATCTCCCATAAGGCTTGCCTTTGTGTCGGCGAAGTCGTTTACGCAGGTTTTATAAACCTGGAACTTATCCGTAAAGAAGAGCAGGTCGGTTTTTCCCGACAATTCACGGTGGAATATGATCCGGTCGCCCTCTTTAAGCTTCTGTTCTCCGCTCATTCTGAGGGACTGGGCAGTAATACGCTTGAAATAACCCTCTTCCGTAAGGAAAACGTTAACGGTATAATCGGGGATTTCCTCTTCTTCCGTTTCCTCCTCGGCGGTTACCTCGGCGAATTTCGAACGACGGGGCTGACCGTATTCCTCTGCAACCGTATTCAGCTCTTTAATTATAAGCGCCTTAATCTTTCGGGGACTTTCGAGGGTTTCCTCCATGTCCGCTATCTCGTCCTTAAGGTTATCTATCTCCTCAGTACGCTTTAAGATATATTCCTGGTTAATATGACGGAGCTTTATTTCCGCCACATATTCAGCCTGTATCTCGTCGATACCGAAGCCTATCATAAGGTTAGGTACAACGTCGGCTTCTTCCTTTGTCTCCCTGATAATCTTAATTGCCTTATCAATATCGAGGAGTATTTTCTTAAGACCGAGAAGAAGGTGAAGCTTATCCCTCTTTTTACCCAGGTCGAAATATATCATTCGCTTAACGCATTCGATACGGAAGGAAATCCATTCGTTCAGAATCTCATAAACGCCCATAACCTTGGGGTTGCCCGAAATAAGAACGTTGAAGTTGCAGGAAAATGTGTCCTGTAAGGGAGTAAGACGGAACATCTTCTGCATGAATTTATCGGGGTCGTTGCCTTTTTTAAGGTCGAAGGTAAGCTTTAAGCCCGAAAGGTCGGTTTCGTCTCTTATATCGGAAATTTCCTTTATTTTTCCGAGCTTAACAAGCTCCACAACCTTGTCGATAATGGCTTCAACGGTAGTTGTAGGCGGAATTTCCGTAATTTCGATACAGCGTGAATCGCTGTCGAAGCTGTATTTCGCTCTTACCCTTACCGAGCCTCTGCCTGTGCGGTAGATTTTCTGCATTTCCTCCTCATCGTAGAGGATATAACCGCCGCCGGGGAAGTCGGGACCTAAGAGGGTAGCGGAAACATCGTGGTCGGGGTCCTTCATAAGTGCAATAGTAGTTTCGCATATTTCCTTAAGGTTAAAGGGGCAGATATTGCTCGCCATAGAAACGGCGATACCCACGTTGCTGTTTACGAGGATTGAGGGAAAGCGTACAGGGAATAGAGTAGGCTCCGTCATTGTGTTATCATAGTTGGGAACGAAATCTACTGTATCCTTGTCGATATCCCCGAAAATATGGGTACAGATAGGCTCAAGCTTCGCTTCCGTATATCGGGAGGCGGCGAAAGCCATATCTCTTGAATAAGCCTTACCGAAGTTACCCTTGCTGTCAACATAGGGGTGCAGGAGTGCGCCGTTGCCCCTTGCGAGACGGACCATCGTTTCGTAAATCGCCTGGTCGCCGTGGGGGTTGAGCTTCATGGTCTGACCTACGATATTGGCGGATTTTGTTCTTGCTCCGTTAAGAAGCCCCATTTTATACATTGTATAAAGAAGCTTGCGGTGTGAGGGCTTAAAGCCGTCGATTTCGGGTAATGCCCTCGAAATAATAACGCTCATAGCGTAGGGCATATAGTTTTCCTTAAGGGTATCGACTATATTCTGCTGTTCGATAATACCTGCGCCCTCGATATAGGCGTCGGATTTCTTTATCTGTTCGCTGCTTTGCTTCTTGCTGTTTTTCTTCATATTGTTAATTCCTTTTCGGGAGATAGGGTTATCAGCTTAAATCGAGATTGTCGAGATATTCGCTACCATGGTCTCGGATAAAGTCCTTACGGGCTTCAAGATTATTACCGAGAAGCATTTCAAACATATCCTGTGTAGCGGCAATATCCGTAGGCATAACCTTAATAAGCCGTCTCGTATCGGGATTCATTGTTGTAAGGGACATCATCTCGGGTTCGTTTTCGCCGAGACCCTTTGAACGCTGAATGGTATATTTCTGCTTTCCGATAGTTTCGAGAATACGGGTCTTTTCAGGCTCGGTATAAGCGAAATAGGTTCTCTCCTTTGTAGTTATCTCGTAAAGGGGAGATTCCGCAATATATACATATCCCTCGTTAATGAGGGTGGGCGTAAGCCTGTAAATCATTGTAAGGACGAGGGTGCGGATCTGGAAGCCGTCATAGTCCGCATCTGTACAGATAACCACCTTGTTCCAGCGGAGGTTATCAAGGCTGAAGGAGGAAAGCTCCTTATTCTGCTTCGCCGTAACCTCGACGCCGCAGCCCAGCACCTTAAGCAAATCCGTTATGATTTCGCTCTTGAAGATTTTATCGTAGCCTGCCTTAAGGCAGTTGAGTATTTTACCTCTTATGGGCATAACCGCCTGGTACTCCGAATCTCTCGCCAGCTTTACCGAGCCTAACGCCGAGTCGCCCTCTACGATATAAAGCTCACGCTTCGAAACGTCCTTGCTGCGGCAGTCCACGAACTTTTCAACCCTGTTGCTTAAATCGAGGGTACCCGTAAGCTTTTTCTTGGTATTCTGTCTTATCTTATCGGCGTTTTCACGAGCCCGTTTATTTATCATAATCTGCTCGCAGATTTTTATAGCTTCGTCGGGATTTTCGATAAAATAGACTTCGAGGTTATGCTTAAGCCATTCCGTCATGGCGTCGTAGATAAACTTATTTGTGATAGCCTTTTTAGTCTGGTTTTCGTAGCTTGTCTGGGTAGAGAAGTTGGAGGAAATGAAAACGAGACATTCCTCAATATCCGCATAGGTAATCTTCGATTCGCCCTTTGTATATTTGTTGTTGTTTTTGAGGTAGGTATCAATCTGAGAGGTGAGCGCCTGTCTCATAGCCTTATCCGGGGAGCCGCCGTGTTCGAGCCAGCTTGAATTGTGGTAATGCTCAATCATTTTCACTTTGTTGGAGAAAGCGAGAGCAACATGAAGCTTTACCTTATACTCGTCCTTATCCTCTCTGTCCTTACCGGAGCGCTGAGCCTGCCAGTCCTGGGGAGTACCGATAGCGGTATCGCCCACGATTTCCTTTAAGTAGTCGGTAATACCGTTCTCGTAGCAGTATTCCCGTTCCTCGAAGCTTCCGTCCTCCTGCTCAATCCGGTAGATAAAGAGAAGTCCGTCGTTAACGATAGCCTGCCGCCTTAAAATATCGTCAAGGTAATCGTCCCCGATATCAATATCCGTAAATACGTCAAGGTCAGGCTTCCAGCGTATGGAGGTGCCTGTTTCGCCCTTTGATTTTGTTTTAATAAAGCCTCTTTCGTCCTTTTCTACGGTAACGTTGAAGCCCTTTTCGAAGCGAAGTGAATAATGCCATGTACCGTTATCCGCTTCAACCTCCATATATTCCGAAGAAAACTGTGTAGCGCAAAGACCGAGACCGTTAAGACCTAAAGCGAAGGTATAGTTATCTCCGCTGTTGTTGTCGTACTTGCCGCCTGCATAAAGAGTACAGAAGGCAAGCTCCCAGTTGTACTTTTCTTCGTTTTTATTGTAGTCTATGGGTATTCCTCTTGCGTGGTCGGTAACCTCGATAGAATAATCCGCATAGCGTGTTATGGTAATCTTGTTTCCGTAGCCCTCTCTTGCTTCGTCGATAGAGTTGGAGAGAATTTCGAAAACCGAATGGCGGCAGCCTTCAACCCCGTCCGAGCCGAATATTACGGCAGGACGCTTTCTTACCTGGTCAGGTCCCTTAAGGGAAACGAGGCTGTTATCGTCATAGCTTTTCTTACTCATTAAATCAATCCTTACAAATTTTTTCAATCAGACTGTCGATAAACCGTCATCTACGTCGTCAACTGCACAACGGCAGGCACAAAGCCTGGCCGTTATGCAGTTTCATAGTATCTAACGGTTTCTCGGCAGTCTTTTACAAATACATTTTTATTATATCATAACTGCCGTAAAAATACAAGATTTTACAGTAAAAAATAAAGCCCTTCGGGAAAAAGCTGTTCCCGAAGGGTAAAAACTACTTATTTATACTGTCTCTTACCATTGTATAGAACTCGTCCCACATCTGTGTAACGTGTTCCTTCGAATAGAACTCGTTTCCTCTTTTTGAGTTTTCTACTGCCTTAGCGTAGAATTCCTTATCATCACGAAGCTTTTTAAGTACCTCTATAAAGCCCTCAACATCCTTTTCTCTTTCATAGAAATCGAAAAGAATATCGTTATATATTTCAAGGTCGCGGAGAAGTATAGGTGTATGAGCGCACATAGCTTCAAGAATAGTCATGGGGAAAAGCTCCTCAAAAGAGGGGAGGAACATTACGTCCCCGATATTATATATCTCGTTCATATTCTCCCGCTCAATCATACCCAAAAGCTTAAGGTTTTCGGGGGGATTCTCCATAACCTTATTGATTTCCTTGTAGCCGTCGGTAATTGCGCCGAAGGAGAAGCCGCCTGCCCAGGCGAAAACCATATCGGGGCATTTTTCTGCAATTTCCTTAAAATCGAAGAAGCCCTTCCTTACCTGGAGCTGTCCTGCGCAAACTGCCACGAATTTATCTCTCGGAATACCGTATTTATCCCGAAGCTTCATTTTTTCCTCGTAGGAAACAGGGTGAAATAGCTCCGAGGAAACATAGTTGGGGATATATGTAACCTTGTCCCGGTTTACGCCGTAATGCTCAAGGCGTCCGATAAAATAGGGGTTTACCGTTACGAGATAGTCCATGCTGTCGTAAAACTTAATCATATATGAGTAGAAGATTTTTTTAGCGAAACGGGGAAGATTAAGGCTTGTCTCTACGGTTTCTGGAAGCATGTGCACATAGCCAACGGATTTACCGTTCTTTGTACGGCTCTTTTTTCCGAGATAATAGCCTAAATTGATGGTATGATAATGGGTAATATCGGCTTTTATACGGGCATTTTCCGTAACCTCGAATTTATCGGAAAGTCCTTCCTTAACGAGATTTACCTGTTCGATATAGGCGGAGCCTACGCCCTGTCCCTTTACGCTTGTGGCGGCGGACATCATATTAAGAGTAGTTTTCTTTTCCACGGTTTTAATCCTTTCTTACCTGTCTTATGTGTTACAATAGATTATACTTTATGAGTCCTCTCTTGTCAAGGTGCATATCTCCCTTACAGTGAGAATACTGCCCTTAACGGTGAACTTTATGTCGAAGCCCGAAAATTCAATGCCGTATATCCTTTCCGGGTCCTCGATATAAGAGGGGCGGGGGTCGTTTTCCAGTATTCCCTCTACAGGGGGAATTATCTCCTCGGGCAGCATTTTCTTAAGCTCTTCGGGAAATACTACCTTAAGAAAATGCAGCTTCGTTTCGGCGGTATAGCCCTCTGTGGCTTCGGGAATACAGTCTGCCCCCGGGATATAGGGTTTTATATCGAAAACTGGCGTACCGTTCATCATATCAATGCCCCATACCTTAAGGACTGCGATATTATTTTCAAAGGTAATCTCCTCAAGCTTAAGGCAGGACAGCCCTATGCTGTTGGGACGGAAGGGGGAACGGGTGGCAAAAACACCGATACGCTTATTTCCGCCTAAACGGGGAGGCCTTACGGTAGGGCTCCATTTTTCACGCTTCGCCTCGGAAAATTCCCATATTACCCATATATGAGAAAAGCCGTCGAGGCCACGGAAGGCTTCGGGACGGCTATATTCCGGGAGAAAGCGTATCTCTCCCCTTAATCCGGGAACAAGTCCGCTCTGCCTCGGAATACCGAATTTTGTACCGAAATCGGTTTTTATATATGCTATTGGCTTCATATTTCACCTTAATAACTGAACCCCACAGTGTCTAAACTACGGGGTTCCCATGATTTATAGATTAAACGTCCTTTTTATAAGCTTCGTTTTCTTCCCAGAGGGTTTCCAGCTTAGTAAGGTTTCTTTCGAGACTTTCGTTATTTCTCATACCTACCGCTACGATAATTGCGTTAATAAGGCTAAGGGGAGCAACAAGACTATCCGCATAGCTCATCATATCGCTTTTCGCCAGTAACAGCTCGTCTGCATATTCCGCTAAGGGGGAAGAGGGCGAGTCGGTTATAGAAATTATGTTAGCGCCGCATTTTTTCGCATAAGCGGTAGCGATAAGGGTGTTATTGGAGTAGCGGGGGAAGGAAATGGAGATAAATACGTCGTTCTCGTCCAGGTGGATAAGCTGCTGAAGAATGCCGCTGGAGTTGATAGGCTGAACGTTTGTAACGTTGTCGAAGGCAATCTGGAGGTAGTTATCGAGGAAACGGGCGAGTATATTACTGCTCATAGCGCCGAATATATAGATATTCTTTGCCGAAAAAATCTTATCAATAGCCTTATCGAAATCCTTGGGGGAAACGTAGTCGATAGTCGAACGGATTCTGTCCATATCCTGGGTCAGGACATTCTTAAGAAGGTTATCGCCGGCGAGGCGGTCGTTGGCGATATCGAGACGCTGCAGGGTTGTAAGACGGTTACGGCTGTAATTCTGTAATGCCTTCTGCATTTCGGGGTAGCCGTCGAAGCCTATTTCGATAGCGAAACGTACAACGGTACTTTCGCTGACATTTACTGCTGCTCCGAGCTTAGCGGCGGTCATATATGCTGCCTTTTCATAGTGTTCGATAATATAGCTTGCGAGATAACGCTGGCTTTTTGAGAAATCCGCCATACGGCTTTCGATTTCCGCAAGAAGATTTGTTGGCATAAACCCACTCCCTTTTGATGTTCGCTGAAACCATAGGTTTCATTTTTACTTCATAATGAGGTTATTTTCGGTTATATTATACTACCTTTTGCAGGAAAAATCAAGCCAAAATTTCAAAAATGTACTTATTTGTCTTAATTTAGCTAAATAGTTCAGCATTCTGCAAAGATTACTTAACAAAAATTACATAAAACACTTGCAATTTTTAAAAAATATGGTACAATATCATTATGGCATTATATCATTATGTCATTATGGCGAATAATACTTATTTATACTTGTTCATTTTCGCCTCATTTATGAACGAAGCAAGGGTGTAGGATTTTGATATACTATCTGACAGATATTTGGGACGCACTTGTAAACGTTGTCCTTTCTATAACGTTTATTGATGTGCTGGATATAATTTTTCTGGCGTTTATATTATACTGGGTAATTAAGCTTGTTAGAGAAACGAGAGCGGAACAGCTCGTAAAGGGCGTAGTGGTTTTCGCAGTAGCCCTGTTTATTCTTAATCAGTTTGAATTCAAGGCTATGAAGGTTATCGGCGATACCGTTATTAACGTAGGGCTTATTGCATTTATTGTAATGTTCCAGCCGGAGCTTCGTCGAGCTCTCGAAAAGGTTGGACGTTCGAGGGTGGTTAAGCCTATCTCCTTTTTCGACAACTCCCTGCCTTTGGATGCAGACAGAAATAATCTCGCAATCGAACAGATTGCTCTTGCCTGTGAAAAGCTTTCCCGTACTGCTACGGGCGCCCTTATTGTAATTGAACAACAGACCAAGCTCGGCGAACAGATTGAGACAGGCACCATTATTAACGCAATTCCCAGCGAGGAGCTTTTCAGGAATATTTTCTTCCCAAATACTCCTTTGCATGACGGTGCGGTTATTATCCGTGACAGTATGATTTATGCGGCAGGCTGCTTTCTGCCCAAGCCCCAGAAGGAGGAGCTTATAAATAAGGAATTAGGCTCAAGACACCGTGCCGCTATCGGTATGAGCGAGGTTTCCGACGCTATCGTTATAGTAGTATCCGAGGAAACCGGTATGATTTCCATAGCTGAGAACGGTACTCTCGAAAGAGGCTTCGACAGGGACAAGCTTCTCAACTTCCTCCGTAAAAAGCTGCTGCCCGAAATAACCGACCATAAGCCCAAAAAGGGACGACAGGGCAAGAAAAAGAAGAAGGGGGCGGCCGGAAAATGAGTATGTTTTTCAAAAAAGTCGCCAAAGGACTTCTTCAGAATATTAAAACAGTAATTCAGGCTATTATCTTTTCGGTTATTATCTGGCTCTTTATTTCGATTCAGATTTTCCCCGATGTAAGCCTTCATATTTCGGGAATTAAGGTAAGCTGTGCGCCTACCGCCTTTATGAATACCGAAAACCTAAAAATTGTATCTGTGGATACAGGAGAAATTACCGTTCAGGTAAGAGGTAAGCGCTATTCCATAAGCAGCCTTACCGCCGACGATTTTGAGGCATACTGCGACCTTTCCTCGGTTTATGAGTCGGGAGAACACGTTGTAGATGTGGTTGTAAAATCGAAGGACGAAACTAAGGAATGCGACATAGTTTCCGGCGTTCACTCCGCTAAGATAAAGGTAGTAAAGATTATAAGCAGGGAAATAGAGGTTATCCCTAATATTTCAGATATCGAGCTTGTGGAGGATATGCAGATTGAGGGCGACGTTTCGGCTTTTCCTTCCTCTGTTGTTATAACCGGCGAGGAAAAGCTTGTAAACTCTATAGGCAGGGTTGAGGCGATGGCGGAATACGACGGTATTCTCGACCAGACTGCCGATGTGCCTGCGGGTCTTGTGTATTACAGCAATTCGGGCAGTAAGATTATAAAGCCCAATGTAACCGCAAGCGAGGATAATTTTTCCGTAAACGTTCCTGTATATAAGGTTAAGACCCTTCCGGTAAGGGTAATGTTTACCGATTATCCCAGTAACTTCAATATCGAGAAGCTGCGCTATAATATGTCTATAAGCGAGATAACTATCGCTTCCCCCGACAATTCTATCGATAACCGAGAGGCTATCGATATCGGCGAAATATCCTTAAGCTCCCTTACTCTTAAGGATTTACAGGGCGGCGTAGCTCTTCCCGTTAAGCTGCCCGAGGGCTATAAGAATATTTCGGGTAATAAGACCGTAACCGTTTCCTTCCCCGAAAGCGAAAGCTACGGCCAGCTCGGCTTTACCTTAGCTCTCGATAATATTAGCATAATAAATGCACCGGGAAACTATAACGTAAGAGCTCTTACAAACGAAATGGTAGTAAACGTAGTGGGACTTTCTTCTTATATCCAGGCTATGACTTCCTCCGATATTTCCGCTACGGTTAACCTCTTAGGTACTGAGCTTACCGAGGGCACAAAGAGCGTTTCGGTTACCTTCCGTCTTAAGGGCGGTAACGTTTCCGCCTGGGTAACGGGAGAAGAATATAAGGTAGAAATCTATGTTACCCCGAAGGAAATAACAGAATAAGCTATGGTGATGTCTAAAAAATACTGAATATTTTGTGGAAAATCACCATTTTTGTAAAAGCATATTGATAAAATTATTGTAATATGCTATAATATGTGGAGTTTGATATACGGAAAGGTTGTGAAGCTTATGCAGAAAGACAGAATTACTGGCTTGCCTGTGTTCGAGGATTTTCTATCGGAGGCAGGAGCTATAGTAAGCGACAGAAGTCGGAAATATCTGATTGTAGCGGCAGATATTTGTGATTTCCATTATATCAATACCAACTTTGGATATGACGTCGGCGACGAGGTTCTTAAGGACGTAGCCGATGTAATTACAAACTTTTTCTCCTCCGAATCCCTGCTTATCTGTACACGTGCCTATTCCGACCATTTTATCGGCTTGTTTTCCTGCTCGGGCTATTCCGAAAATCAGGTATATGAGCAGGTTGTTGAGCTTAAGTATAATGTAGCGAAAGCAATATTAAAGCACGTTTCTCTTATTTCTCCCAATCTCAATATCGGTATCCACTATCTTGAGGATAACGAGGAGAATATCATAAGCGCAGTAGATAAGGCTAACGTAGCCCGTAGAACGGGTAAGGGAAATTACAGCATTCCCTGCGTAATCTACTCCGAGCATCTTATGGAAATAAAGGAGAATAGTGCGAAGATACTGCCCATTTTCGAGGAATCCTTCAAAAACGAGGCTATAAGAGTATATTTACAGCCGAAAATCTCCGCCGAAACAAAGAAGCTTGTGGGCGCAGAGGCTCTTTCAAGGCTCGTAGGCAAGGACGGAAGGATTATTCCTCCTAATATGTTTATTGCGGCTCTCGAAAAGACGGGAAAAATTGTTGACCTGGATTTCTATGTTTTGAGATATATTTCGAAGCTTATTCATAAGTGGATTGAACAGGGGATTGAGCCTGTTCCGATTTCCTTTAACCTTAGCCGTCTCCATTTCTTCAATGAGACAATCGTTGAGGATATAATAGCTATCGTTAACCGGTACAAGGTTCCGCCCCGTTATATCGAAATTGAAGTTACCGAATCGGTATTCTTCGAAGAGGCGGACGTAATTATCGAAAAGGTTGAAAAGCTCAGAAACTTTGGCTTTAAGGTAAGCGTTGACGATTTCGGCGCAGGCTATTCTTCCCTTAATCTTATTGGAATACTGCCTGTTGACGTAATAAAGCTCGATAAGGGCTTCGTTAAGGATAGCCTTAAAACGAAGCGAGGAAACGACATTATCAAGGGTCTTATCGGTATTCTTAACGATATTAAGCTTGATATAGTATGCGAGGGCGTAGAAACTACCGAGGAAGAGCGTATCATAAAGGACTACGGCTGTACGGATATACAGGGCTTCCTTTACGACCGTCCTATTCCCGTGTGTGAATTTGAGCAAAAATACATAAGCTGATAAAAAATCGGTTCAGAAAGTTCTGAACCGATTTTTCTATATACTGTTTTGATTAGTACTCTACGCCGTAGGTTGCCCTGTATTCCTTCATAGCGCCGAGATATTCCTTACCCTCGATAATTCCGTTTTCGATAGCGGCGATAATATCGTTGATATTAACG
>JAEDHF010000057.1 GCA_016297165.1 Oscillospiraceae bacterium
ATATTTATAATGGCATACATACCCGATTCAAGGGTCCAGTCAACCGCCTCCTTGACTCTTGCCATATACTCGGGGGAAATCGTATAGGTTCCGTCCTTTTCCATCATATTCGACCAGGCTACGGGAATACGGAGAACTCCGAAGCCTGCCCCCGCATAGGTTTCGATAATTTCCTTTGTAATTATCGGGCTTCCCCAGGCCTTTATGTAATTGTCTGCTGACTCGCTGTTAATCCAGTCGCCGCAGGCTTCAAAGGTATTTCCGAGGTTAATTCCGTAGCCCATTTCCTTAACGAGCTCCATTGTTGTAATATCACGCATAGTGTTAGCTTCGGGTATGCTATCGCCCGAAAGGGTGGCTTCTGTTATACTTTCCTCCGAAATGGTTTCGGTTTCCGACGCTTGCGTTGTAACGCTGCTTTCGCCGGGAGTGGTAACCGCTTCCTGCTGACTGCCGCCACAGGCTGCGGCTGACAGAATAAGAAACGCCGACAAAAGTACAGAAATAATCTTCTTCATAAATGTCCTCCTGATAAGAATTATGGCTTTATTATATATCCTTTGTCTTAAAAGGTCAAGGATAATATTGCCATTTTTCGGGGCATAAGGCGAAAAAAGGCTGTCCCGTGTATTTTCACAGGACAGCCCTAAATAATGTCTGCTCATTAACTTCCGATAGGCTTTAAGATATTGAAATAAGCCTATCGGAAGTTGCTAAAGTGCAAGGTTTTTTATAAAAAATCAAAGAAATCCTTGCACTTTAGTTCGTCCCTTGGGACGAAATGAGCTTGACATTAAGTAGTGTGTGCGCCTTAAAATCACACGAAGTGCGATTTTAAGGCAACTCAAAGCCTGTTTTCAGGCTTTGAGGCAATAACTGTCCATAGGACAGTTATTGAGCACACACTAAATATTACAGTGATTTCTTCCATTTTTCCACAATTCTTGAACAAAGCTCGATATCCGACTTCTCCGCCGCCTTTTTAAGGCTCAGGAAGGTTGCCATTTGCTTATCGGTGAAATGCATTTTTTCCATTTCCTCCACAGCCTCGTCAATTAGCAGGGTATCGAATTCCTGAAGCGCCTTTTCAAGCTTATCAAGAAGCGGTTTTACACTTGCCGTATCGGCGAAAGAATCACCGTCGTCTTTCGCTGCAAGCTGCTTCCAGGCGTTTATTACAGCGCCGCATTTATCGATATCGCATTCCTCCGCAGCGGCTTTCAGCCTTATAAAGCATTCGTTCTGCCGCTCGTCGTAGCTGAATCCCTCCATTTTCTCCAGAACCTCGTCCATAAGGAGAGTGTCCATAGCGTCGAGTGCGTCGGCCATTTCATCAAGCAGACCCTTTATTACCGAAGAATCCGCTTTTTTTCCGACTGCTCCCGGCTTAACGTCTGGGAAAATGGGCTCAAGAATGTCCTTAAGCGCCATATACTGCATAATAAGGTCATCGGTATTTCCGAGGATAAAGTCGAAATCGCCGTCGTTTCCTGCCTTTTCGAGCCTTAATGCCAGGGCGGCAAGACTTTCTGCGCCTATCTGCTTAGAGGTACTCTTAAGGGAATGAACCTCGATAGTATAGCCCTTTATATCCTTTTTCTGAATAGCGTCGGTAAGGATTCTTGCACGCTTATCTATAGCGAGATAGTATTCCTTAAGTACCTGCATATAGAGCTTTTCGCTTCCTAAAAGGGAAAGAGCCTCCTTTGTGTTCAGTCCCTCGATAGAAAGCCACTCCTTCTTTTCGGCAGGAGCCTTCGTCTCTTCAATAACATTAACGGGCACAATCTTTTCCTTAGGCAGCCATTTTCTTAATACGGCAACAATATCCGTTACCTCGATAGGCTTCGCCACGAAATCGTTCATACCCTCACGAAGGAACATTTCCTTAGTACCGCCGATAGCGTTAGCGGTAAGGGCAATTATCGGTACTTCCTCATAGCCTACAATAAGCCGTCTTATGATATGGGTGGTTTCTACGCCGTCAACCTCGGGCATCATGTGGTCCATAAACACCACATCATATTTTACCTTTTTAACCTTCTCTATAGTTTCGAGAGCGCCCGTAGCCGTATCTATCTTCATTTTTAGCGGCTCTAAGATACCGCTTGCAACGGTAAGGTTTATGGGGTTATCGTCAACAATAAGAATATGAGCTTCGCGAGCTATGAAACTGAAATTGTCATCGGAGGAATCCCCGTCAATATTTATCTCCTCGCCGAGACCGAGAGCCGAATAGAGCCCTAATGAATATACGGGCTTATGAAGCATTTTTACTCTCGGAAGGTTGATATCGTTGGGGCTTTCAAAGGGCGCTATAATAAGGCATTTAAGATTCGGATTATTCGCTATTGTCTGCTTTATTCTGTCGTTGAAAAGGTGCTTTTCGATAATTATGTAGCCTTCCTTGACGTTGTCGAGATTGCCCTCCTTTTCGAGGTTTATGTATCCTATTCCGAGAGCGTTAAGGTCCTTGGCTGTCTGCTTGAATACATATCTGCTGTCTATGATAAGAGCCGCCTTAAGGGTGCTGTCGGGAATGGAAACAGAGGGCGCAGGGTCGATAATTTTCTGGGGCAGCTCGATATAGAAGGTACTGCCCTTTTCGTATTCGCTCTCAATCCGTACGTTACCCTTCATAAGGCGAAGAAGCTGTTTTGTGATAGCGAGACCGAGACCGGTACCCTCGATATTTCTGTTACGCTTGCTGTCAACCTGATGGAAGGACTGGAAAAGCTTTCCCATATCCTGCTTCTTTATGCCTATGCCTGTATCACGTACGGTAGCCTTAAGCATTATGGTTTCGTCATCAATAGGGGAGAAGGTAATGGATAAATGAACCTCGCCACGTTCGGTGAATTTGACTGCATTATTCAGAAGGTTAAGAAGTACCTGCTGAACTCTTATGTTGTCGCCGTAAAGCTTATGGGGCAGCCGTGGGTCAAAATCCACGGTGAATTCAAGCTTTTTCGAGCCTATTCTCGTATTTACGATATTAGCGAGTGAATTTACAATAGAAAGAGGCTCATAGACGACCTCTACAATATTCATTTTTCCCGACTCAATCTTCGAGAAGTCGAGAATATAGTTTATAATTACAAGCAGATTCTTTCCCGAGGAGCGAATCTGGCGGATATACTGCTTAGCCTGTGGGCTCATATCCTCGCGAAGAGCCATTTCCGCCATACCGAGAACTGCGTTCATGGGGGTTCTTATTTCGTGGCTCATATTGGCGAGGAAGTCGGATTTCTGCTTTGCCGACTGTTCTGCAAGTCTTATTGTTTCATAGGACTTGTACGCCATATTCGAGATAATGCCTGCAAATTCATAAATAAAGTTTGTGGAACGTTCGATAGCTGCCTTCGGAACTATCTGTACTCTTTTAGCCTCTTCAACGAGAGCTTCCTCGTCAACTTCGATTTCTCTTGCAGTCTGACGTATTTTTTCAAGGTTTGGCTCTTCGGCGAGAACCTGTCCGCCGATAAAGCTTCCTATCATTCTGTCTCCCAGCATAATAGGAGCGGCAAAATCCACGAGATTAGCGTGGCAGAAATAGGAAACTGGCTTTCCTGTTTCAAGAACCTTTATTGCGCCGTCACGGTCGCATTTCTCGCATCTTTCTCTTCCTATTGGAGACTTTCTGCAATAGTTTGTGCAGAAATCGGTAAAGTTTGAGCCTTCTGTAAGGGGAATACCGTTTTCGTCGGTAGTAAGCGCCGCCATTCTCGCCATTTTAGAGAAGGAATCCTGAATTTTCTGCAGGGTTTCGGCAGAAATCAGGTCAACAAGGCGGATTTCTTCTTCGTTTGTCATATCAGGCCTCCTCTTCTTCCAGAAGCGCCTTTATCTTTTCATTTACTCTTTCCATATTTATGGGTTTTAACAGGTAGCCCTGGGGCTTAAGGGAGATTACCTCGGTAATCTTTTCACGCTCTGCTATGCCCGTAAGGAAAACTATGGGTATATTGGCGAGGCTGCTGCTTTTCTTTATTGCCTTGAAAACCTCGGGACCGTTCATAACGGGCATCTGGTAATCCAGGAAAATAAGGTCGGGGGTTTTCGTTTCGAGGAATTTCAGCGCCATTTTACCGTTGGCGATAGCGGTAACATCATATCTGTCCTCAAGAGCGGATTTTAAAAGCTTAAGGATATTCTTATCGTCGTCGATAATGAGAATATGCTTTCTTGAGCCACGGCTGAGACGCTGGAGCTCTTCGGTTGCTCTTCTTGCTGCTTCCTCACGTTCCTTTATTATTTTCTCCTTTTCCTCCTCGATTGAGCGGAAAAGCTTAAGTATTCTTTCGCTGATATTGCCTATTGTAATAGGTCTTGAAAGGAGCAGATCCACAAATCGCTCCTTTTCGTTTTCTGCCACATAATGCTCGTGACTGTCCTCGTCGGTTACGAGAATAACAGGGATTGAGCCTATTCCTCTGTTGCCTTAAGTCGTTTAATCTGGGTAATAAGGGGAATGTCAACATATTCCACGATACACACAAAGGCGTTGGGCTTAAAAAGCTCACAGTGAGCGCAAATGTCCGCCCAGTAAGTCGAGGTGCTCATACAGGAAAAATCTACCGCACTTACAAAAAAGTCTCTGAGTAATGCTGAATTTCCGCCGCTGACAAGTATTTTGTATTTCATAATCTTTACCTCCCGTAATTCTGTATATAGAGAAAAAACAAAAAGGGACGGACGGGGAAAACGCTGCAACTGTTTACTATTTAATTTATTTTACATTATTTTGCACAATTTGTCAATTATAAAACAATGATTTGTTGAAAAAAACGGTATGAAAAGCCCGATAATAAAATGCAGCTGTAAAAAACGGCGGATTTCGTTGTTTTTTGTCATCAATCGGGTTTGCTACGATATTTGGTATGTCATAAAATGCTATTTGTATTGAGAATCCTGCACACTTTTGATAATAATGCATAAATACTATAGCTTTACTTGTAAAATTACAACAAAAAAAGTCGATATTTAGATATTGTAAACAAAAAATATTGACTAAAGGCCGAAAAATCTGTATAATTAAATTGTATTATTACTAAGGTCACCTCTAAAAACCTATGCCATTTTTCTGCACTATGCCTTTAGACGTCATATTGCCCAAATTTTCCTTGAAATGCATCAAGTATTACTGCAAAAAAATTGTACAATCTTACGCCTAAATTCACAGCACATATAAACGACATAGTTTTTTAGAGGCGACCTTAAGTCAGAAACGGAGTTTTGGCTATGATTAAGAATCTTAAGATGTCAACCCTTATTTCAATCGCTACGGGACTTATCTCCCTTTTATGCATGAGTATATTATTCCTCTTTATAAGCTCAAGCGTATCGGAAATTGTAACGGGGCAGGCTGTAGGAAATATGACTACCGCTCTCGAAGGACAGGCTAATCTTATCGAGCAGTTTGTAGGCGATTCCGAGCTTCTCCTTAAGGAATATGCCAGCGCACCAATCGTAAAGAAGCTTCTTTCCGACCCGGAAAATCCCGAATACATAGCTTATGCACAGGCATACACCGAAAAGTTTTTCAGCAATCTTGAAAAATGGGAGGGTGTTTACCTGAGTAACTGGGATACAAAGGTTCTTGCCCATTCCTCGGCAGGGGCTGTCGGTATGGTTACGAGAACGGGAGACGCCTTAGAGCCCTACAGGAAGACCATGACAAGCAGCAAGGACGGCTTCTATAACGGCGGCGCCTTCGTTTCTCCCGCCTCAAAGCAGCTTATCCTTAATCTTCGTATGGCAATCTACGACGACGAGGGCAATCCTATAGGACTTGTGGGCGGAGGCCCCTTCCTTTCGGGACTTAACGAAACCCTCGAAAGGGTACAGGTTTCCGCTTTCGAAAACGAGGAATATGCTATTGTTGATACTGTAAACTCCATATACACCTACAACACGGATAACACCCTTATTACTATGCCTGTTGAGGACGAAATGATGCTAAGGATTATGGGGCTCGTTTCCGAGGGCAATAAGGAAGGCGTTCTCTACGAGGATACCCATATTCTTGCATATCGTCATATCGAAAAGGTTAACCTTATTGTAACAATGAGCGATTATGTAAGTGAGCTGCTTCGTGAAAGCAATAAGGTTCAGAATATGCTTATCATAATTATCTGCGTGGCTGAGCTTGTGATAATTCTTGCTACTATTGCGGTTTCAAGGCTTATTACGAAGCCCCTCAACAAGGTTGCCTCCGCAGTAAACGACCTTGGCGAGCTTTCTCTTAAGCGTGACGAGAAAATCGAAGGCTATTCGGGTAAGAGCGAGGTTGGTGAAATTGCCCGTTCCGTAAGCTCTCTTACCGACGTATGGCAGAGTATTATTGTAAATCTTTCCGAATGCTCGGAGGCTCTCGGAAGAGGCTCTGATAAGATGATGAGTACTATTTCGGCTCTTTCTGAATGTGCTTCGGATAACGCAGGCACTACACAGAAGCTTTCCTCCGAGGTATTATCCGCAACAGAAGCAATACATAAGGTTGATGCCGATATCGGAAGAATGAACGGCATTATGGGCGAGAGCAGGGTTTCCAACGGCAAGCGTATAACTGCGGCTAAGGAAATGATGGACAGCGCCGAGGTTCTTTTCTCCGGCATCTCCGGAAAGGCAGAAAAGACCCAGAACGATATAAATACATCAATAGAATATCTTAATGCACTTTCAAGCATCAACGACAACGTCAAGATTATCCAGAATATAGCCGGACAGACAAACCTGCTTGCTATAAACGCTTCTATCGAGGCTTCCCGTGCAGGAGAAGCAGGCAAGGGCTTTGCTGTTGTAGCTTCGGAAATTAAGAGCCTTTCCGAGAATTCCTCCTCTGCGGCTAATGCAATTTCCTCAGTATGCGAGGAAATGAATGCTAATGTTGCCAATATCAAGAGCTGCTTCGGCGAAATCATGAGCTTTATGAAGGATGATGTGACTGCACTCTTCACGGATATGCGTGAAATCTCCGAAAAGCTCAGGATATCAATGGAGGAAGCCAACCGCGACCTTGATTCAATGGTGAATATTATTGCAAATATCAAGGCTGAAACATCACAGCTCAGAGGTATTATCGCCGATAACGAGAATTATGCAGGCAGCATCAATGAAAAGACTGCCGTTACCCACGATATGATTAAGGAGCTTGATGAATTTATCGGAAAGAATATGGAAACCGTAAATAACATCAATGAAATTGTAACAAAGTTCGACCGATAAGAAGAATAAACGAAAGTCTCCGCAGCAGTAAGCTGCGGAGGCTTGTTGTTTATAGCTTATCTATATTTTTGTATGCCGCCTTTGTTATTTCGGCGCAGATTTTGTAAATTCCGTTTTTATCCCTGGATTGCTTCGCTCCCGAGGTCATTACCACAACCGTATTCTTCGTAACGGGGTCATAGGAAGCCAGAGATACAATTCCGTAGGCGTTTCCCGTGTGGTAATAGATACCCTTTGTGCCGTAGAAATTGCTGCCGTAGCGGAGAGTGAGACACTGCTTAAACTTCCCGCCGTATTCCTTAGCGGTAAAGTATTTCTTTTCGAGGGCTTCAACCGAGGTTTCGGAAAGAATCCTGTTATTCCCGTAAACTCCGTCGTTAGCCAGCATTGAGAACATTTTCGCTATATCCGAAGCCGAACCCGTAAGTCCGCCGATATAGTTTCCCGAATGGTCGCCGATATTACCCGTAAAAACCATTTTCTTCGCCGTTTCGGGCAGTAATTCTACGCTATGGTCATAGTCATAATGGGTAATAAGCTTATCCGTATCCTTTATATTTCCGGGGAAATAGGAAAGGTCGCCGCCTAAGAAGCTGAAAAGGTTGTCCCGGGCGTACTCCTCAAGAGGAATGCCTGAAGCTAATTCGAGAGTTGTTGCCGCTATTGATGAAGCGTAGTTGTTATACTCGAAGGAGGAGGATTTTCCTACCTTCTTTTTCTTATTGAAGCTGTAGGAGGTTTTAAGCTGTTCGGCAGTTTCCTCTACACTCGCTTTCGGGCTAAGGTTATAAAGTGTTGAGGTATGGGTAAGAAGGGTTTTCATAGAAATCTTTTTCGGAATATCTATTCCCCAGTATTTCGCAATATTCTTACCTAAATCTATCGTGCCCTGTTCCTCCATTTTAACCGCACATATTGCTGTTGCCACCTTACTTAGGGAAGCGGAGCGCATTTTGCTGTCAACGGTCATCTCACGGCTGCCGTAATCTGCCCAGCCGTATGCCCAGTTAAAGGCTTCTCCGTCGCTTCCTCTTATTACGGAAACCTGAACGCCGATAGCCTCGTACTTTTCGGCTGAAGCGGAAATCTGTTCAAGAATATTTCCGTAAGCGCTTCCGTCGGAAATAAATTCTTCAGCGTCCTCGATTTCGGGGAGAGCGGACTCCTTGATATATCGTCTTGAAAAGTCGCTGGTAATCCAGCCTGTCTTCCCGTTCTTGAATTTGATTTTATACCAGGGGATATAGTTTTTATCCAGCTTTTCGCCTACGTAGGTAACCTTACCCTTTTTCTTTATCGTACCGATTTTGTCGTATTCCGTACCGGGACCCTTTCTTACGCTTACTCCGTCTAAGGATACGTATATGTAACAGTTTTCCGAGGTCAGCTTTTCGGCGCTTATTCCGGGTGCAGTACCAAAAGCGAGGGTGCCTGTCAGCAGCAGCGCTGTCAGTATTCTTCCTGCATTTTTCTTCATAGAATACCTCCTTTTGAGTTATTATACCATGTTACGCATAAGTCTGTCAATCGTAAAAGCAGTATTGCCTGAACTTATCAAAAATGGTATAATGAGGTTACGAATAACAGTCGTGAGGTGGGCTATGAGGAATAAGGTTTATGAATTTCTGAGAACGATTCCCGAAGGAAAAGTGGTTACCTACGGTCAGATAGCGGAATATCTCGGAAATAAGAAGCTTTCGAGGGCAGTAGGCAGAATTCTCCACAATAATCCCGATGAAAGCCGATATCACTGCTATAAGGTGGTTGACAGGAACGGGAGGCTTTCAAAAGCCTTCGCCTTCGGCGGAATAGAAGGGCAGAAGGAAAGGCTTGAAAAGGAGGGGATTATTGTGGAGAATTACAGAGTTTCATTGGAAAAACACGGATATAATATCACTTTTTCGAAGTAAAAGCCTTACCTACTGCATAAAGAAGAGCAGTAACGGTAATGAAAATCAATACGAAAAAGTTGATTTCCTCGTTCCAGCGCAGAGCGATAATTCCGGTGTCGCCTATAAGAGCTACAAGGAAGGGCAGGATAGGGAAGTCATACTTTCCTGTTCCGTTATAGAAATTACGGAGCATTATAGTGAAGAACTGCACCAATAATGCGGACACTATAATTTCCAGGGGGATAAAAAGCCATGCGAGCTCTATACCTGTAGGATAAACTACGGGAATAGCCATAGAAAATGCTACGATATAGCTGAAGGAAAGCCAGCGGTAAAGCCCCTCACCGTGAGCCTTTACCATGGCGGCGGTATGTATGCCCATAGAAATAAGTATCATTCCGTAGCTTACAAACTGAATGGGAGCTATAGTGCCGGGGGTATGCACCATTCCGCCTAAAAGTAGAATGCCTGCCGCAACAGAAAGCTTTCCGAATTTGCCCTCTGCCACTGTGGGGGAGGATGAAACCTTTCCGACCGGTTGTTCTTTTACGGTAATCCTGCATTTAAGGAGCATAAAGGTATAGGCTCCTATTATCGAGATAATCGTAAGAATAATCGTGTACCAGTCGAAGGCACTGTAGGAGGGAATATCTCCCGTAAAGACGCTTACGAGGCTTATTACTCTTTCAACAGTAAGTATCAGGAAATAGAGAAGCAGAAAGACCATTTTTGCCTTATCAGCCGCAGAATTCTTTTGCATAGATGTCACTCCTTGTTGTGTATTATTGTTTATCCCCATTATATCACTTTTTCGGAGTAATTTCAATATTTTTTGAACTTTATCAGGTCGTAAAAAAGCAAAAGCCCCGTATTCAGCATACGGGACTCCTGCATATATAGGAATTATTATGAAATTACTTTCTCTTTCTTGCTACGAGTAAAGCGCCGCCTGCTACAAGTGCAAGACCTGCAACTGCTGCTACATCGGCAATACCTGTGTCGGGAGAGCTCTTGTCGTCATCGGTAGCTGCGTCAACCTCGCCTGTTGCGGGAGCTTCTTCGGTTGTTGTTTCGGGAGCGGCGGTAATTGTTTCATCGTTGGATACTGTAAGTGTGCCAACTGTTACACCGTGACCCATGAATGCAAGGCCTGCTGTCTTGATGTGTTCGAGCTCAGCTGCGGGAAGTGTGAACTTGATTTCGGTTTCGTCGGTAGAGAGTACGTATGTATCCTTACCTTCGGATAAGGTGAGCTCTTCGATTCCTTCAACGAAGGGCCAGCCTGCGTCGTTAATCATAGGCTTGATTACCCAGTAATCGTGACCGGGCATATCTGCAAGAGAAGCGTCGGCTGTGTAGGTGATTGTGATTACGGAGTTTTCGGTAGCGTCCTCAAATTCGGAACCGGGAACGGTTACGCTTGCGCTCCAGCCTGTCATAAAGTCTGTGTCGAGGTCATAGGCGGAAACGGAAGCAGCGAGAAGAGCTGCTGCGGTTGTGCCTGTAACGAGAGATAATAATGTGCGCTTGATATTCATAGTATTAGCCATCCTTTCAAATTGTAAAATCTGCTGATGCAGTTTTTATATAAGATATAATAATACGTATCAGAAATAAAAAGTATCAGATTTTAGCATATATTGTTAAATATTTGTTATAATTTTACTGCGAGACGTAATTTGTGCTTTTTGTTATCAACGGAATATGAAATTCCTTTCATATTTATT
>JAEDHF010000203.1 GCA_016297165.1 Oscillospiraceae bacterium
GACAGCTAAAGGCATAGTGCAGAGAAATGGCATAGGTTTTTAGAGGTGACCTTAAGCTTTTCTGTTAATAATATGCTCCGAAAGCGAAGATATTCCCACAGAAATGCGACAAAACCTCCTCTTTTTTTGTAATTATATTGATTATCGGAGTAAAATGTGATATAATTGTATGCACAATACATATTTCCGCATTTATCTTCACAAATTTTTTAAAGGTGCTAAGGAATGAAATCAATTCAGACGAAAATAACTCTCCTTATCCTTGCGGTAATAGTGGTCTGCTCCTCCATTATCGGAAGCGCAGGCATCATAAGCTCAAAGCTCGTTATCGAAACGGATTCGGCTGAAATAATAAACCTCATGTGCAGCGATAAAGCCAAGGAGATAAATAATATCCTCGGAAAAATCGAACAATCGGTGGATATTCTTGCTGTTTTCTCGGAAAGTAATCTCGAAAGTACAAAAGCACTCTCCGATAAGGATTATCTGGCTCAATACATAGATACTATCGACCAGCTCTCAATTACCGCCGTAGGCGAGACAGAGGGCGCAACATCCGTATATCTTCGCTTTGACCAGAGTGTGGCTCCCGCCGACGCAGGCTTTTACCGTGTAAAGAATTCCGAAACGGGAAGGTTTGAACTGGTAGAAAATACGGATATTTCCGCCTATAGCCCGGGAGATACCGAGCATGTGGGCTGGTTCTATATCCCCGTAAGAAATAAGGCGCCTACCTGGCTCCCTCCTTACCGAAACGCCAACATCAATATCAATATAATCTCCTACTGCATACCTATTTACAAGAACGGCGCCCTTATCGGAGTAGTAGGTATGGATATAGATTTCAATTATATTTCTAACCTCGTGGACAGCATAAAGGTATATGATACGGGCTACGCCTTCCTTGTGGACAGCGATATGAGAATTGCCTACCACAAAAAAATCCTTAAGGGGCAGTCCGTCAGCGAGCTGAACAGTATTTTCCTCAATAAGTCCCCCGAGGATTTTACAAAAGCGGATACAATCCACAGCTATATCTTCAACGATACAGAAAAGAAAATAGTATTCCGACTGCTGGAAAACAATATGTATCTGGCAGTTACCGCCCCCGTATCGGAAATAGATAAAACAGAGCGCCAGCTCGTTGACAGGATAATAAAATTTACGATACTTATCGCTCTCATATCTATACTGCTAAGCTCCTTTATTGCGAAATCCCTTATAAAGCCCCTTAAGGAGCTTAATAATGCCGCAAAGGATATAGCTAAGGGCAACCTCGACATAACCCTCGTACCTAAGACAAAGGACGAAATAGGAGCTCTCACAGGAAGCCTAAGAGATACCGCCCGTGAGCTTAAGAAGCGGATAGAGTATATAAACGAGCTTGCCTTTACCGATACTCTTACGGGAATAGGAAGTAACGCCGCTTATCTTCGTGACGTTATGGCAGTAAAGGAAACTATCGCTAAGGGTACCGCCGATTTTTCATTAGCGATAATCGATGTAAATAACCTTAAGCATATAAACGACAATTACGGTCATGACAGCGGTAATATTCTCATTATCCAAGCGGCAGAAACCGCCGTTTCCGCCTTCGGAAAGGACAGGGTATATCGTATAGGCGGCGACGAATTTGCCGTAATTATGAACAACGTAGATGAGGCTACGGCTAAGCTGCTTGCGGAAAGGTTTGTCCTTATGCTTAAGGAAGCGGGAGGTCGGATTGTTGCCGCCGCCGCTATCGGTACCGCCACCTACAGTAAGTTGTACGGCGACAGCTATGATACGGTATTTAAGCGCGCCGACGAAGAAATGTACCGCCGTAAAGCCGAAATGAAGGAAAAGGGCGAATGCAGCAGGGTAATAATGTAAAAAAATGCCGTACGGAAAACCGTACGGCATTTTTTGTATCAAGCAATTCAAGTAAGAAGCTTTACCGCTATTACTCCTGCGCCGAGAACGAGAAGTACAACGCCCACCGTACGGTTAAGCGTCTCGGGCTTCGCCTTATTGGCGATAACCGACGCAATTCTCGCCCAGAGAAGGGTAGATACTACACATAAAACAAGGCTTAATATATCGGGCATACCGCCTATAGCGAAATGGCTCGCCGCTCCCGTAAGGGCGGTAAAGGTCATAACGAAAACGCTTGTTCCTACCGCCGTTTTAAGCTCATAGCCCAGCACCGAAGTCAGCAGCAACAGCATCATCATACCGCCGCCCGCACCGACAAATCCGCAGATAAAGCCTACCACACTGCCGCACAGGACCGACCTTACAACCT
>JAEDHF010000204.1 GCA_016297165.1 Oscillospiraceae bacterium
TGTAATTTACGAATATATGAAAACGCAGGAATGTATTTCTACCGCTTTTGAGATTAAAAATACCTGGATTAACGGGGATATGGGGGCGCTTAAGAGTATTGTTGATGAAAGCGCTGTACAAAAACAGATGGGTATTCTGATAAATTTCCCGTCTTCTGTAACAGGAGGCCTGCCTCTTACGTATTCAAATGACGCAACTGGTTCCTCCGCCTCAATAGACAGAAGGGTAAGAGTAAGCGACGAGCTCATTTCACAGCTTAAGAATTCAAGGACCGGTATGCTTTTCTTTCCTGTTGAGGACGATACTAAGGATAGCTTTATGCTCGCTACTTATGTGAGCGATAATGATAAAATCCTAGGCTATATTTTTATCTATAGTTACCTTGAGCCTACCGGTACTACTACCCAGATTCTTACCAATATCTTTTTAACGTCGGCAGGACTAATAATTATCCTTAGCTTTATTGTTTCATTCTTTATTTCGGAAAGAATCGCCGAGCCTATTGTAAAAATATCGAAATCCGCCGATAAGCTCATTACAGGCGAATTCAATATGAATTTTTCAGCTCATGAATTCTCTGAGATAAGACAGCTTAAAAGCAATCTTAATATGGCGTCCTATGAAATATCAAGAACTGAAACGCTTAGAAAAGACCTTCTCGCCAACGTATCGCACGATTTAAGAACGCCCCTTACTATGATTAAGGCTTACGCTGAAATGATAAGGGACTTATCCGGAGACAATAAGGAAAAGCGAGAGAAGCATCTCCAGGTAATAATCGACGAAACAGACAGGCTTACTCTTCTCGTTTCGGATATACTTAATCTTTCGAGACTGCAAAGCGGTATTATAGAAATGAATAAGCAGATTATTAATTTCAGTGATAATCTTCATGAAATTGCAAACCGCTTTTCTATGCTTGACGAAACAAGAATTGAGCTTGATATTGAGGATAATATATATATAAGCGCTGACGAGAAACAGCTTGGACAAGCGGTATATAACCTTATAATAAATGCAATTAACTATTCAGGCGTTGACACAGTAACCGTCCGTCTTCATACGATAAAGGGTGGAAAGGTACGCTTTGAGGTATCCGATAAGGGCGTAGGAATAGCCGCTGACCAGCTTCCTTATATCTGGGAAAGATATTATAAAGTCAACCGTTCAGAGAATTATAAACGAACTGTAAAGGGTACCGGTCTCGGTCTTTCAATAGTAAAGAGCGTATTTGAAGGTCATGGCTTCCAATACGGCGTCGAGAGCGAAGAGGGGCAGGGTACTACCTTCTGGTTTGAATGTAATTCGGAAAAGGCAGTAACAGATGACAACCGCATATAGAATTATCGAAGAAAATGAGGGGCAGGAAATAGCATCTTTCCTCAAAAAGCTCGGTTATAGTCGTTCTATCATAACCTCCCTTAAGCATGGAGAAAGACTGCTTTTAAACGGGAAAAAGGCGAGAACTGTCGATATTATGCATAGCGGCGATGTTCTGAGTGTTACCGTTGAGGATGAAACGGAAATAGTACCGAATTCTTCGCTCTCTGTTCCTGTATGCTATGAGGACGATGATATAGTTGTATTCGATAAGCCTTACGATATGGCAGTTCACCCGTCCCTACGCCATTACGACGATACTCTTGCCAACTATTTTGCCTATCGTTACCCCGATACAACCTTTCGCTCAATAAGCCGTCTCGACAGAAATACATCGGGGCTTGTTATGGTTGCTAAAAATAAGCTTGCGGCTGCGATACTTTCGGGTAATCCTAAAATGCGGCCTAAAAAGCTTTATTATGCAGTTGTAAAAGGTGATATTTCCGAGGAATATGGCTGCTGCGGCGAAATAATTGCACCAATAGCCAGAGAAAGCGACAGCATTATCACAAGAATGGTGAGCCCGGAGGGAAAATATGCCCATACGGTATTCAAGGTAATAAAAAGCTCGGAGAAAATGAGCTTTCTTGAAATATCTCTTGTTACAGGAAGAACTCACCAGATAAGAGTACATTTCAGCCATATAGACTATCCTTTAATGGGAGACGATTTATACGGCGGAAGCAGAGAGCTTATCTCCCGTCACGCTCTTCATTGTGGGGAAATGAGCTTTATTCACCCTATAACAAAGGAGAGAATTACCGTAGTCTCGGAAATACCCGAAGATATGAAAAGGCTCACCGAAATGATATGAAAACAGCCCGACATTTTCTTGTCGGGCTTAAGGTCACCTCTAAAAACCTATGTCGTTTATATGTGCTGTGAATTTAGTTAATGTCT
>JAEDHF010000058.1 GCA_016297165.1 Oscillospiraceae bacterium
CGTAAACATAAAGCGTAATACCTCCTGCCCATTCAAGCCCGTAATAATCGAACTCTAAGTCCCAGTCCTCGGTAAGCCCCTTCATAACCGCCGTTGCCGCTTCGATTCTGCTGTCTGTAGGGTCGGTTGAGCTTATTAAAGCGTACTTATCCCCCTTAGTTACGCACATTATGCGCTTGTTTACGCCGTACTGGACGTGGTAGGTCTCGCCGTTGTAGTACATTCTGTTCTTTTCGAAGGAGACTGCAGAGAGAAGAGGAGAGGAGCTGCCGCCCGATAAAGCGTCGATTCTCTTTTCGGTCTGATTTCTTACCTTTGTAGAGGGCGTCGTGCATTCCGAATCCGTTCTGTCTCCGCATTCCGCCGCCGCACAGTAGATATCGTGATAGTTCCTGTATTTCCATTCGTAGCCGGTAACTACTCCTATAATGGCTCCTCTCTGGTCGATATCTCCGCCGTAAAATCCGATTGTATCGCCTACGTCAATGGCAGGGTCGCCGAAGATTCGTGCAGTAACCCCTCTTTGCTTGAATTTCTCAATATATTTGTGCCATGCCTTGTTGATTTTGTCGCATTCACCTTCGCTCTTTCCCGATAAAAGAGGATTTCTCGCCATAGCGTAGGAGGCAGGCGCCGCCTGTTCATCCGACGCCACATATTCCGAATTATACTGCCTTACCTCGTCTTTACAATAGGCGGTAAGATATTTTATATAGGCTCTTGTGTCGGTGGAATAGATACTGCTTCGCTCGTTAACGTTTATTGAACGGGATTGAGTTATGGTAGTACCGTCCTCCTCCAGGGAGTATTTCGCAGGAATAATATTAAGCCTTCCCTCTCTGTCTATAACCCCATAGCCGCACAAAAGAGCGGAGCACCACATCACTGCGTCACGGCAGGTCTGTATCTGCCTGTCTC
This sequence comes from Oscillospiraceae bacterium, assembly GCA_016297165.1. GTDB lineage: Bacteria > Bacillota > Clostridia > Oscillospirales > Ruminococcaceae > Ruminiclostridium_E. The sequence continues at coordinate 919 of JAEDHF010000058.1, forward strand.
CGATATTTACTAAAACATCAGCGTTAGGAAGGCTTTCCGCTATTTCCCCGAGCTCCGCGCCGCACTCCTCACAGATAGCGGTAATAAGCTCTGTGGGCGTCGCCGTCATATTCCTGATACTCTCCGAGGGCTCTCTGTCGAAATATATACCTCCGTCATAGGCGGTAATATAAACCTTATCTCTTTTTCGTGAGGTTTCTCCTCCGTCGGCAATAAAAATACCGAGAGGAACAGTTTCCTCGCCGTCATTTTTAAGCTTAAGATGATAGCTTAAGGTAATAACTGCGTTGCTGTAGTCCCTGCCCAGCGCTCCCTCGTCGAAAACCGCCATTTTAAGGCAGGACAGATTAAAGGAACCGATTTTATATTCCTTATCACAAAGCTCCTTCGTTATCTTAAGACTGTTCTTAACGAGATTATCGTCGCTGACCTCGATAATCTCTCCGTCCTTTAATGTTATGGTGCCGCTTATCCTGTCCTCATAAACCTTTTCCGAAAGGGCTTCAAGATAGTTTTCGCTAACCTTATACATACGCCCTCCTTAATACTCCGTAAGCCGACAGCTTATCTCCCAGTAGCTTTCGGAGGAAGAGCCCTTCTGCTGCTGATAAAAGCTGCTTTTAAGATTATCTGCATACATATCGCAGCTATAAACAGTACAGGCGGCAGGGTCGAATATTTTTGCAGATAATACGGGGTCGGAAAGCTTGCTGTGAATTAAGGCGGCGTCGCTTCCATTAACCTTCCATTTTACGTCGCATATCTTTATACCGCTTCTTACTACGTTTCTGTGAACAACTCCGGACTCGTCCGCTCTTCCGCTGTCGGAGCTGTCGATATCCCTTGTTTCAACGCTGTAGTACGAAGGGGTCGGAAGCGCCTCTCCCCCGATGCTTATGAATACCATTTATACTCCCTCCCTTGAAAACCCGTTGGTGATACGATTTCTCCTTAAATTGAAGCTTGCCGCCGCCTTTCCTATGCTGTCGCCGTCAAGCTCTACCGTTGTGTTAATCTGAATTGGCTGACTGCTTTCCTTTTCTCCCGAAGAAACCGCCCCGATAAGGGTATCCTTACCGCTTATATCCGGTACGGCGGCAGTCTGCCTGTAGGGCGCAGTCTTAAGACCACCTGCCGATGAATTAACCGTAGCGCTGTCGCCTGTATCCGAAAAACCGCCCTCGGTAATACCGAAGGCGATTTTTGCGGAAACGGCGGCGGCTGCCGCCGAGGCGGCATTCTGTGCAAGATTCTTCATCTCGGCTAAAGCCTTATTTACCGAGTCAATCTCGGTTTTAAGGCTTCCTGCCTCGGCGGATATTTTTATCTTTATCTCTTCAACCGTCATTACTGTTCCTTTCCTTTTCCTTTAGCCTTTTGTTGAGCTGCTTCGCTATCTCCCGGAAATCCGACTTTTCCGCCTGCCAGTCCCTTCTGCCGCTTCTTTTTGTAAAAGCGGTTTCGGGACTTTTCGGAAACCTTGTGGGAAGATTTACTGCCGTAAGAACAAGCGCGCCTATATTGAACGCCAGTATTTCATTTGCCTTATACAAATCTGCAAGGCGGTTATTATAGGCTTTTCTTTTCGCTTCAATCATATCCGTAATTTCCGAAACCGTCATAAGCCAAAAATCCTTATCCGATATACCTGCCTCTAAGGCAGGTATTCTCAGCTTTTTCAGGAGACTTCTTCCGTCACAGCTCTTATACCGAAAAAACCCGACAGACGAAGAGCCTCTCCGATTTCGCCGTTAAGCTTCTCGATGGACTTCCCCTCGGAAAGATAGCTGTCGATAACGCCGTAAACCTCGTTTTTCCTGAATTCGGGCTGTGAGCTTTCGATAAGGGCATATAAAACCTCGCTCATAATCCTTATCTCCGACATACGCTCCACCGCTTCATAAACGGAGCAGTTAAGCCTTTCCTCAAGGCTTACTGCCGCTAAAGCAGTAAGCCGTAAAAGATAGGTCTTATCTCCTGCATTAAATATCTTAAAGGGCAATTCCGTAGTCCTTTCTTCCATAGTCTCTCCTTAATCTCCGCTGTATGTAAAGGGCGTATTGGGTATCGAAATAATGCTGAATTCCATTACACCGTCCGCTTCCATACTCTTGATTTTTGTTGCAATCTGACCCGACCACTGAAAATAGGTTCCGTCGGGAAAAACCACCTTCATGGGTACCGACGCTCCCGAAAGCTCAATAGCTCTCGCCGCCCCGAAGGCATTGGCTACCATATCGGAGGAAACATTGGGGTTACTCTCCGCCGAATTATAGTAGAAATCGAAAACGAGGTCGTCATATCTGTAAAGTCCCGCTATATACCTATGGGCGGTATCCAGCAGATTTGTAACCTCCTTCCGCTCTCTCGTTCCCCCTAAATCGGGAGTAGCCTTAAGACCGTAAAGATTCTTACCGTTAAGATAGAATTTCGTTCCCGAGCTTATTATCTCCATAATGATACTCCTTTCTCCGTTATTTTAGGGATAGAATCCTGCCCGTAGCCTCGTTTATCCCGAAGCTGTAGCGCATTACCTTTCTTATCCTTTTTTCGCCTGTAACAAGAGCGGAAAAGCTTCGTTTCATTCCCTTTTCCGTAAGCCTCTTATTGACTGCTATCGCCATAGCTTCAGTCGCTTCTGCCGTTCCCCCGAAAAGATCCAGCTGGATAGTAAGCCTGCTTATCCTGTCCTCGCCGCAAAGGGCTATCTCCGAGGAATTTCCCGTCTCGGAAATACAGATAAGGGGAATATCGTTTTCCATATCGGAAAAGCTGAGCTCTACGGGCGCAATTTCCTCTAAAAGCGCCGCTATTTCTCTTTTTATATCAATCATCTTACCCCTCCGAACATTTCATTTATGAAAATTCCTGCCGCTTTCTTTCTTACTCTTTCTGCGGCTCTGCCTAAAAAGGGATTGGGGGCAGTCCTACCCGTTCCAAGCTCAACCGCCGCCCCGTAGCTTATCCTCGTACCTATTTCGGCGGCATAATCGGAGCAGGAAAGACTTATGCTGTCTCTTAGCTTTCCCGTACGAACGGGGCATTCCTCCTTAGCGGCGGAAAGTCCCCTTTCGGCAGTTCTCCTGAGCGCCGCCTTTATCTCCCTCTCATAGCTTTTCATATTCTCTCAACCCTCGCCATAAGATAATCTCTTCCGGGCATAACCGAAACCACCCGACAGTCGGGCTTACCGCCGAAAACCGCTGCTAAATCTCCGCATTTTACTCCTGCGTCAGGTCTCATATAAAGCCTTGCAGCGGTATAAACGGAAAGTCCCTCGGTTTTTTCCGTAGCCTTAAGCTCCTCGGGTTGAACCTCTGCGTTTATGTAGCCTAAAAGCCTTGGCGAAAGCTTTTTTCCCACATATCCGCTGTCCGTCCTATCGGGAGCGTATATGTCTATTCTTTTAAGGTTTCTGCGAATTAACTGCATTCATAACTCCTACTCTTCGGGGATAATTCTTGAGCCTTTCCTCGATTTCGAGAGGAATACCGCTGTCGAAGCTCATATCTATATCCCCTGTTTTTCTCTTTATCTCTCCCTCTGTTCCGAGGCGGTTATAATAAATGAGCGCAAGGCTCGCTTTCAGCTCATAAAGCCTTTCGGGCAGTATTTCTCTCCCGATACGGTCGAGAATTGCATTCTCCGCCCTTAAAAGGAGAGAGTCTAAAAGCCCATCGCTTACGGTATTATCCTCAGGAAGCCACATTTTCAGAAGCTCCTTTGATGTATATTCTCTTTCCAACATTCATTTCCTTTCAAAAAGAGCCGTAACAGTAGGAAAACCCCACCGTTACGGCTAAAAATATACTATTATTTTGGAGGACTTACAGGCTTATCAGCCTGCTGTTATATTATTTACTTCAGAAAGGGCAACGCACTTACCCTCGCTGTCCTTAAGCGCCACCATAAGCTTATCTCCCGACTTTGCGGCTACATTTCCGCCATTTTCGAATTCAGTCCAGGAGGAAATATCATCGCCAAGCTTAGGAGCGGTTACAGAAGAGCCTGACTTATAGACGAGAGTACCGCCATTTAAGTCGCCCTCCGCCTTAAGGATAACGTTACCGGACACCTCGGAGCTGTCGATAGTAACCCCGATTTCGCCAAGAGCGCCGTACTGAACGGCGATAGCCTTCTTTTTCTTGTCGAACACGAAAATATCGTGGTATAAAAGGCCTTCAACAAGATTACCTGCAATACCGGGAGGGTCCTTATGAATCTTGTATTCCTGAAGCTTAACGGGAGCGGGAGCGCACATTGGATGAGTAATGATAAAGGATACTCCTGCAGGAAGACGCCTCTTAGGTACAGCGATAATTGCCACGCCGTCACAGTCGCCTACCATGCCCTTGAAAACGATTCTGTCCTGGGCAATTTCGGTTGCCTTTGTGAAGTGAAGGCTATCCTTCTTTAAAAGCTCGATGAAGCCGTTGGAACAGAAGGCAACTCTGTTTTCAACGGGAAATTCCTCGTCGGTAATAGCCGTATTAGCGGCTATAAAGGCTTCGTAGGCATTTTCTGCGGTAATTTCTCCGTAGCTCTTTGTGCCTGCCTTTTCTGAAAGCTTAGCGAAACGGTATCTGTCGATTTCGGGAATAATTACCTGCTCAATCTGACGCTGAAGAGCCTTTCCTGCATTTCTTACGCCCTCGGGAGAATCCGCCTCAAAGGTCTTGTCGATAGTGAAGGTAAAGGACTTCTGTTGTGTCATTTTCATTTCCTGAGTGCTGTCCTGAAGCTCTACGGGAGTACCGTAGCGATTGGTTGTGCTGTTTGCGTTATAGTCGTTAAGGGGGGCAGTTTCCATAGAATAAACGGTAACCGTCTGTGCTCCGCCGAACTCAACGTCGTTGTTTGTGCCGGGGGTAGAAAGAAGACCCTTTCTTATAACCTCGTCCACCTGTGAAGAATACTTGCTGACTAAATTTACTGCCATAATCTTTACTTCCTTTCTTATTCAATTCCTAAGCCGTCGAGAAATGCGTCCTTACCCGTAGATGAAATGAGCTTGGGCGCGTTTCCCTTAAGTCGGCGGTTAACCGCCTCACTTACCGCTTCTCTGAAGGCTTCCGAAACCGCCGATATACTTTCGACACAGCTTTCCTCGCTTTCATAATTGAGGCAAGCCGCAAGCCCCTTAGGTAAGTCCGCCTCCGAAAGCTTTTCAATAGCGGTAGCCATAAGCTCACGCTTCGCTACTGCGATTTCTCTCTCACGAAGCCTTTTTTCCGCCATTTCACGGCTGTACTTAACCTTTTCCTCTGCGTCCATACGGGCGAGCTTCTCCGTTTCAAGAAGCTTCATTTTAAGCTCCTCGGTTTCCTTACCGATAAGCTCCTTAAGCTCCCTTTCGGAATAAAGCTTTTCCTCTCCCGGATTATTTTCGGGCTGGTTCTCGGGGATATTTTCCTTTTCTTCCATAAGAATCCTCCTTTAAAAAATTGCGTACCGCTTTACCGCTTTCCGCAGTTTACATATTACCACCCCATAAACGGACATAAAAGGGTACAAAAGGACAAGCCTACGGACATCACGGGACAAATATAAAACTGCATTTCTTTAACGGACTACAATTCTCGTTATGATTGACAGAAAAATCAATAAGTGATATAATGAAAGCTGGTGAAAAACAGATTTGAGGAGAAAAAATGTATGGTTAACGTAAAAGGAAAATGGGCGCTTATAACAGGCGCCGCAAGAGGTATCGGCTATCTTGCGGCAAGGTTTATGGCTGAAAAAGGCTGTAACCTTATTCTTCACGGAAGAACAACCGACCATTGTGAAAGGGTACTCTCCGAGGTAAGGGCTATGGGCGTGGAAGCCTACTCCGTAGCTGCGGAGCTTTCCGACCTTGACGCAGTACAGCGTATGCTTGATGAAATCGACGCCCGTGGAACACAAGTTGATATCGTTCTTAACAATGCAGGTATGCAGATAGCTTACCGCACAGAATATTTCAGCACGCCCGTTTCGGACTATACCGAAAGCTTTAAGATAAATACGATAGCTCCTGCTATGATATGCTATCACTTTATGCCGAAGATGATAGAGAGGGGCTTCGGAAGAATCGTGAATACTACCAGCGGTATCCGTCTCGAGCCGGAGCAGGCAGGCTATTCCGCAAGTAAAGCCGCCCTTGACAAGATAACTATCGACCTTGGCTCAACGGTCGAGGGCACAGACGTTATGATAAACCTTACCGACCCCGGCTGGTGCAGAACCGACCTGGGCGGACCCAATGCTCCCAATGCCCCCGAAAGCGCAATTCCGGGAATTGTGGTAGGCGCATTTGTTGACGACAGAAAGTCGGGACGATGCTTCGGCGCATCCTTCTTCAAAGGGCTTACTCTTGAAGAAGCGGTATCTAAGGCAGAAAGCGAAATCGACAGCCCTTATGAAAAGTAATATATCAATAAGCTTTCGGAAAAGCTATACTACAGACTGGCGAGAAGCCGCCAGATGCTAGGAAACTGCGCAACGGCTAGGCTTTGTCCTGCCGTTGTGTGGTTGACGACGCAGATGGTGGCTTATCGACAGTCTGACGCAGCCTGCAAAAAGGTAAAGCCGCAATCGGTGAAATAATGGCGGCGTAACGTAAAATGGAAAAGAAAAAACTATCCCCTGTTCCGAAAGTGGAACAGGGGATTTTCCTGTCAGCTATGAATTTTTTACCTTTTAAGCCTTTGAAGCTGTTCCTCGGTAGTTTCGGGAATATCCTTAAAGGGAAAGGGAATGCCGAGATTTTCATATTTCGGGATACAAAGCTTCCTGAATCTTAAAAGCTCCGTTTCCTTTATACAGGAATACCTCTCAGAAAGTCCGTAAACCCTTCCTATACTTTCCTCGTTATCATTTATGCCCGAAACGATAACCTGTCTTATCCTTGTGATAATTTCTCTGTCGTTAAGCTCCTTTAAAAAGCTCTCAACCTTTTCTAAAGAACAGCCCGTATATTTCCGATAATCCTCGTCGTTAGTCATCTTATAATCCAGCAGGCACATATCCGTAACAGAAAGAAGCTTCTTAACGCTGTCGTTCAATATACAGCCCGAGGTATCAAGAACGGTATGGATATTCTCGCTTTTACAAAGGCTGAAAAGCTCATAGACGAAATCCGCCTGTAAAAGAGGCTCTCCCCCCGAAACGGTAATACCTCCGTCCTTTCCGAAATAGCTTCTGTAGCGCTTTACCTGTGCGAAAAGCTCCTCCGTAGTAATCTCCTTGCCGCCCTTAGAGTCCCAGGTATCGGGGTTATGGCAGTAGCCGCACCGTAAGGGACAGCCCTGCATAAACACAACAAAGCGAACGCCGGGGCCGTCAACAGTACCCAGGGACTGAACAGAATTTATCCGACCTATCATAAGCTGCCGTGGAAGGTTCTGCTGATAACCTCACGCTGCTGCTCCTTTGAAAGCTTATGGAAATTAACCGCATAGCCCGATACTCTTATGGTAAGGTTGGGATACTTATCGGGGTCCTCGTAGGCCTCCATAAGCTTTTCCTTATTAAGAACGTTAACGTTGATATGGTGGGCGAAATTAGCGAAATAACCGTCGAGAACGCTGGTAAGATTCTCTACTCTCGTATCCATATCCTTACCTAAGGCCTCGGGAATAATTGAGAAGGTGTTTGAAATACCGTCACGACAGCAGTCGTAGGGCATTTTCGCAAGGGAGTTAAGGGAAGCTAAAGCGCCGTTTGTCTCTCTGTTATGCATGGGGTTAGCGCCGGGAGCGAAGGGCTCGCCCTTCTTTCTTCCGTCGGGAGTAGCTCCCGTTTTCTTACCGTAAACAACATTGGAGGTAATGGTAAGCGCAGAAAGAGTATGAGTAGCGTTCTTATAGGTAGGAGTCTTACGAAGCTCCTTGATAACGTCGCCTAAAATCTCCCTGCCTATGCTGTCAACATCATCGTTATCGTTACCGTACTTGGGGAAATCTCCTTTAGTTTCGAAATCGACGATATAGCCGTTCTCGTCCCTGATAGGCTTAACCTCTGCGAACTTTATTGCGCTCATAGAGTCGGTAATAACGGAAAGCCCCGCTACGCCGAATGCCATAAGTCTTTCTACATCAGTGTCGTGAAGCGCCATCTGCGTCTTTTCGTAGGCATATTTATCATGCATATAGTGGATAACATTCATTGTGTTTACATAAAGCTTGCTTAACCAGCCAAGATAGATTTTAAAGCGTGCGGAAACTGCCTCATAGTCAAGCTTATCAGCGCCGTAGGGCTCAATCTGAGGTCCTATCTTCATACCCGTTGTAGTATCGTAGCCGCCGTTAAGGGCAAGAAGCAGAAGCTTCGGAAGATTGCATCTTGCGCCGAAGAACTGCATCTGCTTACCGATTTTCATAGCGGATACACAGCAGGCGATACCGTAGTCGTCGCCGTAGATAACTCTCATAAGATCGTCGTTTTCATACTGGATAGAATCGGTATCTATAGATACCTTAGCGCAGAATTTCTTAAAGCCCTCGGGAAGCTTCGTGGACCAGAGGATTGTGAGGTTAGGCTCCGGCGCAGGTCCGAGGTTATAGAGAGTATTGAGGATTCTGAAGGAGGACTTCGTTACGAGGGTTTCGCCCGAAACGCTCATACCGCCTACGCTTTCGGTAATCCACATGGGGTCGCCGCCGAAAAGCTCGTTATATTCGGGAGTTCTTAAGTGTCTCGCCATACGAAGCTTCATAACGAAATCGTCTATAAGCTCCTGCGCTCCCGTTTCGTCGAGAATACCTCTGTCAATATCACGCTGGATATAGATATCGAAGAAGGTGCTTACTCTGCCCATGGACATAGCTGCGCCGTTCTGCTCCTTGATTGCACCGAGATAAGCGAAGTAGGTCCACTGGATTGCTTCTCTTGCATTTGTGGCAGGCTGACTTATATCGTAGCCGTACATAGCCGCCATTTCCTTAAGCTTTCCGAGGAAGGCGATCTGCTGATATAATTCCTCAAGAAGTCTGATATTATCGGCAGTCATAAGGTTTTCGCCTACTGCCCTTTTATCCTCTTTTTTCTTCTCGATAAGATAATCGATACCGTAAAGGGCAACTCTTCTGTAGTCGCCGATAATTCTTCCTCTTCCGTAGGCGTCGGGAAGACCGGTCATAATACCGATATGACGAGCCAGCTTCATTTCGTCTGTATAAACTCTGAAAACGCCGTCGTTATGGGTAGTTCTGAACTTGAATTCCTGTTCGATAGTATCCGAAAGGGTATAGCCGTAGGCCTCACAGGCAGAACGTGCCATTCTTATACCGCCGAAGGGGTTAACGCCTCTTTTAAGGGGAGCGTCAGTCTGAAGACCTACGATAAGCTCCTTATCCTTATCGAGATAACCGGGCTTATAGCTTGTGAGGGAGGAAACTATCTCGGTATCAACATCAAGAACGCCCTTATTATCTCTTTCCTGCTTTAAAAGACTGTTAAGCTTACTCATAAGCTCCGAGGTGCGCTCCGTAGGGCCCGATAAAAAGCTGTCGTCTCCGTGATAGGGGGTATAGTTTGCCTGAATAAAGCGTCTGACATTAATCTCCTGCTTCCAGGTTCTTCCCTTAAAGCCTTCCCACTGCTTGAATTCCATAATCGTCCTGCCTTTCCTTCTGCTTTTGCAGAATACTGTTATTCTTTAGTAATACCGTACAATGGCGTTTTAGTCTTTCGAATAAATTTAGATTTATTCTAAAACTATCTCTAATATATCCAAATAAAAAAGGGCAGCCCGAAAAACGAACTGCCCAGACGGTCGGCATAAAACGGATAAAATCCGCACCAAGCTGCATTGTGTTATTTCACATTCCGCCAGCGGCTCGGTTTTATTTATCTTATGCTCTAAGTATAATATAAACTCCTCTTTATGT
>JAEDHF010000002.1 GCA_016297165.1 Oscillospiraceae bacterium
TGGCTGGGTAAAAAGGCTTTAGGCTCGGGGCAGTTAACCGGGCTCGGCATTTTCGGCAGCGATAAATATACCTACGTTCCCGAAATCGATACGGACTTTATCTTCTCCTATATAGGTATGACCCTTGGCTTTGTGGGCTGCGTGGCGACGATTATTCTGCTCTCCTCTCTCTGTCTTAAAACTCTCTCGGTGGGCAGCAGCTCAAAGGACAACCTTGGTCGATATATCTGCACGGGGGTTTTCGCAATTCTTTTTTCCCATAGCGTAATAAACATTGGTATGGTTCTTGCGGTACTGCCCGTAATCGGAATACCTCTCCCTTTTTTAAGCGCGGGAGGAACCTCGGTAATTGCGCTGTATGCGGCTATCGGTCTTGTTATGAGCGTTCATTCGCACAGACGAAGGGCGGAGCACATGTTCTACAGCGAAAAATATGACGAATAAACAAAAGGAAGGCAATAAAAATGATTACAAAACCTATCATCGCAAAGCTTAATGAGCTTTATAAGGAAGAAACCCTTGAAGCACAGAGGCTTCGCTATGAAAATGCAATTAAGGCATATAAGGAGTATTTCGGCTCCGAGGGAGAAAATATCCGTATCTTTTCCGCTCCCGGCCGTACCGAGGTTGGCGGTAACCATACCGACCATAACTGCGGAAAGGTACTTGCGGCAAGCGTTGACCTTGATATCGTGGCTATCGTTGAGCCTATCGAGGAACCTGTTGTGGCAATTAAATCCGAGGGCTTCGAGGAAAACAGGATAGAGCTTTCTGACCTTAATGTTGTTGAAAGCGAAAAGAATACTGCCAACGCTTTATTAAGAGGCGTAGCCAAGGGCTTTAAGGATAAGGGCTTTAAAACGGGAGGCTTTAAGGCTTATACCGTCTCAAACGTTCTTAAGGGCTCGGGACTTTCCTCCTCCGCCGCCTTCGAGGTACTTATCGGAACAATTTTCTCCTATATCTATAACGACGGCAAAATAAGCCCTGTTAAAATAGCCCAGATTTCCCAGTATGCGGAAAACGTATATTTCGGAAAGCCCAGCGGTCTTATGGATCAGATGGCCTGCTCCGTAGGCGGCTTCGTAGGTATCGACTTCAAGGACACCGACAGCCCCATTATCGAAAATGTAAACGTAGATTTCGACAGCTTCAAGCACGCTCTTTGTATCGTTGATACAAAGGGAGATCACGCCGACCTTACTCCCGAATATGCTGCAATCCCCAATGAAATGAAGGCTATTGCGGAATATTTCTCCGTTAATACTCTCCGTCAGATTTGTAAGCAGGATATTATCCTTAACATAAACGCTTTAAGAGAAAAATTCGGTGACCGTGCAGTATTAAGAGCAATACACTTTTTCGAGGAAAACAAGCGTGTGGATAAGCTTATAAATGCACTTAAGCGCAACGATTTTCAGGCTTTTCTCGATTCCATAAACGAAAGCGGAAATTCCTCCTATAAATATCTCCAGAATGTATATTCAAGCTCCGACGTAAAGCATCAGGGGCTTAGTATAGGTCTTAATATTGCGGAATACGCTCTTCAGAGAAAGGGCGCTTCAAGAGTTCACGGCGGAGGCTTCGCAGGCACTATCCAGGCCTTCGTTCCCTTTGAGCTTATTAAGGAGTTCAAAATGGAAATGGAAAAGGTTTTCGGAAAGGATAGCTGTCACGTCTTAAAGATAAGACCCTTCGGCGGCTGTGAGGTACAGCTGGCTGATGAACGGTAAAGAAAAGACCGACAATACTTGTCGGTCTGAAGAAAACTCTGATATTTTCACTTTATTTCGTATTCCTCTAACTTTTTAATAAGCGTAATATCTACGAGGGCGTCGGTAAGAATACCCTTTTCCGAGTATTCCTCGCCGAAAACCTTGCCCCCCGAGCTTCGTATTTCAGCGCCCAGTCCTGCCTTATCATAGGGAATAAGGAGCTTCATTCTCCTTGAGCTTTCGGGCAGGTTCTTAGCAATAAGAGACAGCATACGTTCAATACCCTCGCCGCTTTTAGCGGAAATCTTTACGGTTGTATCGTCCTCGGGTATATCGTATTCAACCAAATCCGATTTATTCAGCACGTTTACAACGGGTATCTCGCCGCAGCCCAGCTCCGCAAGTATTTCCTGTGTTGTACGGGTCTTGTCCGCCGCCTCGGGGTCGGAGATATCCGAAACGTGGATTATTATATCGGCACAGGCGGCTTCTTCAAGAGTAGAGCGGAAGGCCTCCACAAGATGATGCGGCAGGCGCCTTATAAGTCCTACCGTATCAATTAAGGTAAGGCTTCTACCGTCGGGGAGCTCGATAGCCCTTGACGTAAGGTCGAGGGTAGCGAAAAGCTTATTTTCCGCTAAGACTCCTGCGTCGGTAAGGCGGTTTAAAAGGGTGGATTTTCCTGCGTTTGTGTAGCCTACGATAGCGCCGGTAAGAACGTTATCCTTCTTTCGGCGGCTTCGTGAGAAATTGCGCCTTGCGGTAAGCTCCTTTAAGTCGTCCTCAAGCTTTTCTATCCTGCGGCGAATATGCCGCTTATCGGTTTCAAGCTGTTTTTCGCCGGGACCTCTCGTTCCTATACCGCCTCCGAGACGGGAAAGGGAACGACCTATCCCCATAAGCCTTGGCAGACGGTAGCGAAGCTGTGCAAGCTCAACCTGAAGCTTGCCCTCGTTGGAAACTGCACGGGCGGCAAAAATATCGAGAATAAGCATTGTTCTGTCAATTACTCTGACGTTTACTATATCTTCTATATTTCTTATCTCGCTGGCAGTAAGCTCGGTATCGAAAATAATGAGCTTCGCTCCGAGCTGTTCCGAAAGCTCGGAGAGCTCCTCGATTTTTCCCTCGCCGAGAACTGTTGCGCTGTCGGCAGAGGGACGCTTCTGAATAATTCTTGCTACGACCTCGGCGTTAGCGGTTTTCGCCAGCTCCGAAAGCTCGTCAACCGACGCTTCAACATCGTATTCTCCTGTGTCGAGAGCGGCAAGTATAGCCCTTACGGGTGCGTTATCCTTTTCATTTACGTTCATAAATTCATTTCCTTTCCGGAGGTAATAATATGCAAAATCAACATTTTAACCGGCAATTCAAAAAGTATGATGTTATTATAGTCGGCTCGGGGGTTTCGGGGCTTTACGGCGCGCTTAACCTTAATAAGAACCTGCGTACGCTTATGCTTTCGAAAAAAGAGCTTACCCTCTGTAACTCTGCACTTGCACAGGGTGGCGTTGCCGCAGTAATGGATAAAAAGGACGACAACTATGACCTTCATATTAAGGATACCCTTATTGCAGGCGGTTATAAGAACGACCTTGAAAATGTAAAAATTCTTGTTGAGCAGGGGCCTACGGACGTGAAGAATCTGCTTAAATACGGCGTAGAGTTCGACCGTAAGGCGGACGGCTCAATCGACCTTACCCTTGAGGGAGGACACTGCCGCCACAGAATCGCCCACCATAAGGACAGCACAGGCTTCGAGATTGTAAAAAGCCTTATCGAAAGCGTAAAAAAGCTTGAAAACGTGGATATTCTCGAAAACAGCCACCTTGTCGCCATTGAAAAAGAGGGGGACGACTTCTACCTTGCGGTGTATCACGGGAATAACTATTCCTATTATACATCAAAAGCGGTTATTTTTGCAACAGGCGGAATAGGAAGAATTTACGATTTTACTACAAATTCGGCAATAGCGACAGGGGACGGTATTCAGTTTGCCTATAATCTTGGCGCAGAGATAAAAAATCTCAGCTATATCCAGTTCCACCCCACAGCCTTCGCAGACAAGAAAAACCGCGAATGCTTCCTCGTTTCCGAGGCGGTAAGAGGAGAAGGTGCATATCTTCTCAACGGCAACAAGGAGCGCTTTATGCATAAATACGAGCCCGAGAGAAAGGAGCTTGCGCCCCGTGACGTTGTTTCGAAATGTATGATGGCGGAGCAGAAGGCAATAGGCAGCGACGAATTCTTCCTTGATATTTCCTATAAGGACCCCGAGTTCGTAAAGAACCGCTTCCCTATGATATACAGCCGTGTTCTCGAAAAGGGCTACGATATGACTAAGGAGCCTATCCCGATTTACCCCTGCCAGCATTATCTTATGGGCGGTATCGCCGTAAACGGGCAGGGTGAAACTACGGTAAAGGGACTTTATGCCGCAGGAGAATGCGCTCATACGGGAGTTCACGGTATAAACCGTCTTGCAAGCAACTCTCTTCTCGAAGCTCTCGTATTTTCAAGGCTTATCGCCGAAAAAATCAACGAGACAACCGCTCCCTTTGAGGGTGAAGCCGTTACAACCCACGATTTCAGAAGCCCCGAGGGCGAAAAGCTCCCCACAGGACTTCGTACCGAGATAAGACACATTATGCAGAAAAGCTATTTCGTAGTTCCCGATATTGAGGAGGCGAAAAAGTATTTCCCCCGTGTAAAGGAAATAAAGGAACAGCTGGACAGTGAGAAATATGAGCTTACTCCCGACTATACCGAAGCGAAATCAATAGCTACCTGCGCTTATATAGTACTGATTGAAATCATATAACGTAAGGATAAGGGGAATTATTATGGTTTGCCCACGCTGCAACAGTCAGAATGTTATCATACAGGCGGTTACGGAAACAAGCACAAAAACAAAGCATAGGGGCTGCTTCGGCTGGGCGTGCTGGATTCTGCTTGCATTATGCACCTGCGGTCTGATACTTATTATTCCTGCCATTACCAATACAAAAACTAAGACGAAAACAAAAACTCACAGCGAAGCGGTCTGCCAGAACTGCGGAAATCGCTGGAGAGTAAGCTGAATAAGGACACAGAAGAAAGGACAAAGGAAATGGAATTACCGAGATTTTATGTTGACGACATTATTAAAACCGCTTTAAGCGAGGATATAAACTATATCGACAGCACTACCGACCTGCTCATAGACCCCTCTGATGTCAGCGAGGCATATTTTATCGCTAAGGCAGAGGGCGTTGTGGCAGGACTTGATGTGGCTCTGCGTGTTTTCGAATTGCTTGATGAAAATGTTGAGATAACTCGCCATACCGCCGACGGAAAAGAGGTAAAAAAGGGCGACATTATCGCAGAATTCAGGGGAAGGACTACTGCCCTTTTAAAGGGAGAGCGTACCGCCCTCAACCTTTTACAGCACATGAGCGGAATCGCAACCTATACGAATAAATGCGTTAAGCTTGTTAAGGGTACAAACGCTTCTATCTGCGACACCAGAAAGACCCTTCCGGGACTTCGCCCCTTACAGAAATATTCCGTAGTTATGGGCGGCGGTAAGAATCACCGATATAACCTTTCCGACGCCGCTATGCTTAAGGATAACCATATCGACGCTTATGGCGGTATTACTCCTGCCGTAAAGGCTCTTCGTGAAAAAGCGGGACACATGCTGAAAATTGAGGTTGAAACCCGAAGCTTCGAGGAGCTTAACGAAGCCCTTAGCGTTGGCGCTGATGTTATTATGCTGGATAATATGTCCTGCGCCGATATGAAAAAGGCAGTAGAAATTACAGGCGGCAGGGCAAAGCTCGAAGCGAGCGGCAATATCACAATGGAGAATATCGCCGAGGTAGCGAAAACAGGGGTTGATATTATAAGCCTCGGCGCCCTTACCCATAGCGTAACCGCCTTCGATATCTCTATGAAATGGAAATAATGTATGAGAAGAATGTTAGGATATATCCGTAAGGCGGATCAGGAATTCGATATGATAGCCGACGGCGACAGGATAGCCGTAGGCATTTCGGGAGGGAAGGACAGCCTTGTGCTCCTTAACTCTCTTGCAGGCTATCGCCGTTTTGCGGAGCATAAGTTTACCCTTGTGGGCATTACTCTTGATATGCGCTTCGGCGGAAAGGATACGGACTTTACTCCTATCGCCGAAATGTGCAGGGAGCTTGATGTGGAGTATAAGGTTATCCCTACGGATATCGGCGAGGTTATTTTCGATATACGGAAGGAATCGAATCCCTGCGCCCTCTGCGCTAAAATGAGGAGAGGAGCGCTCCACGACGCCGCCGTAGAAATGGGCTGCAATAAAATCGCCCTGGGACACCATAACGACGACGTTATCGAAACCTTTATAATGAACCTTCATAAAGAGGGAAGAATAGGCTGTTTTTCCCCCGTAACCTATCTTTCCCGAAAGAATATTACCATGATAAGACCTATGGTGCTCGCTCCCGAACAGAAAATAATAGCTTGCGCCAACAGGAATAATTTTCCTGTGGTAAAGTCGAAATGTCCTGCCGATAAGACAACACAGCGGCAGGTAACTAAGGAATGGCTCTCGGAAATGGAGCGTAAGGATAAGGGCTTTAAAATCCGTATGTTCGGAGCATTAAGACGAAGCGGCGTTGACGGCTGGGGCTTTAAGAATGCTGTCGGAAAAAGCGAGGACGAGGAATAATGTCTGACGTAAGATTTAACCTGCCCTCACAGGTTACGGAAATTCTCGACCTTTTAAAGGCTCATACATATACACCCTATCTTGTGGGCGACTGTGTTAAGGAACTTCTTTTAGGCGGTAAGCCTATGGATTTCGATATTGTCTGCGACGCTACCTTAGACAGGATTGAAGCCATATTCTATGAAAAATACCGTACCCGTGAGGATTCCCTTTATAAGGGCGAGCTTATCATAATAAGCGGCGGTATGGGCATTTCGGTAGCCCCATTCCGTGCCAATTTCGACGGTAACGGAAGACCTATATACTGCGACAATCTGGACGACGAGCTCAGAAGAAGAACCTTTACCGCCGAGGCTATCGCCTATAACCACGATACGGGGCTGTATGACAAATGTAACGGTGCGAAATGTATTTCTCCCGATAAGATTATCCTTAAGGCTCTCGGAGAAAGAAGCTTTATTGCCGCTTCGGAAATGCCCTTAAAGAAAAGAAAGGGTAAGAAATCTGCTCCCCCTTTGGTTATTCCTGCCCTCGAAAGAAACCCTCGGGGAATACTGGAGGCTATGCTGAAATTTTCTAAGGGCGAGGCGGAAATTACCCCCGTAACCCTTAAGAATATACAAGATAATCCGCAGCTCCTTAAAAGGATTCACCCTGCCGAGCTTATGGAATGGTTCGAGAAAATCATTATGGGAAAGAACGTTACCGAGGCTTTGTTATGCTTTAAGAGTATTGTTTTTTGCCTTTTTCCCGTTTTACGGCAGGAGGACGGCTTCGAACAGAACAGCAGCTATCAGGAGTTTACCCTCTATGAGCATACTGCAAAGGCGGTGGGGTTTGCCGTTCCCGACCTTAAGATAAGAATGGCTCTTCTTTTCCATGGGGCAGGAAAGGCGGATTGTGCAGCGGACAGAACCTATTTCACCTCCTATAACGGACATGGCGAAAGAGCGGTAATGCTTACGAAAAGCGTACTTGCGGAGTACAGTACGCCGAAGGTTGTGATTGAGAATATCTGCGCCCTTATAAGGAGACACGACGATAAAATTACCCCCGAGAATTACAGCGATTACGTTAACGCCTACGGAGAGGATTTCACAAGGGATTTACTTCTTTTCCAGTCGGCGAACGTAAGAGCCAAGGGCTATGACCCCGTAAACGAAAGGGTTTCACAGTCCTTAAGACAGTTAGCCGACGGTTTAAGCGGTACTTCGGTTAAGACGAGACGTAACACCTCGCCCCTTACCGTTACCGTTGACGGTCTTAAGAATATAGTGAAAATGCTGGATAAAAACGGTATATGAGCGGAATGAGTTGCTTTTCCGATAAAAAGGGAGCAATCGGGCGGAATGCTGCTCATAAAAACAAGATATTGAAAATACCCCTCAAACGGCTTGCTGAAGCTGTCTGAGGGGTGTTTATGTTATTATTGCTATTTGATTTTTGACTGAAGCCTGTCGAGGAGCTCGCCAAACCTCTGGAAATGCACTACCTCACGCTCTCTGAGATAGCGTATGACATTGTTTACGTCGGGGTCGTCGCTTACCCGTAGAATATTATCGTAAGTCGCACGGGCTTTTTGTTCGGCAGCCAAATCCTCCATTATATCGGCGATAGGGTCCGCCTTACTCTGAATGGTTGCCGCCGACCAGGGCGTTCCCGAAGCGCTTGAGGGATAAACTGCGTTAGCGTGGCTCATATAATAATCGCCTACGCCGTAGCGGTCGAAGCTTTTCGCTCCCTCGCCCTTTGTGAGCTGTGCTACGATACTGCCCACCATTTCAAGATGGGAAAGCTCTTCGGTTCCGATATCGGTAAGTAAAGCTATCCCCATTTTATCCGTCTGTGCGAAGCGCTGTGAAAGATAGCGGAGGGAAGCGCCAAGCTCGCCGTCCGGACCTCCATACTGGTCGAGAATATAGCTTGCAAGCCGTGGGTTACGGTTATTGATTTTAACAGGAATCTGAGTTCGTTTTACGAATGTGAACATAATACCTTATCCCTCCTTTATAATGAAAACGGCGGCCATACGCCGAAAAGCCAATCCCATTCACAGTCGCATTTTGCACCGCAGGGCGTAAGGGGATAACAGCATTCTTCGAATTCCTTCGTGTGCATTTTCTTCTGCTTGCAGGCCTCTCTCAGCATTTCGATAGCCTTTTCATCCTCGGGGTGGGTGTCGAGATAAAGGGTAAGGTCGGTGATGAAGAAGTCTATTTCATAAAGGCATTGCATGTGCTTCATACATTCGGGATTTCTGTAGTTATTTTCCATCGTAAAGCCCCCTTTCGTATTCGTTTATGCTTATATCCAGCTCGGGAAATATCGTTCCTCGCCAGAGAGCCTTATCTGGCGGATAAACCTTATCGAGATGCTGAAAAGGTACATAGGCATAGCCCACTCTTTTCATAACCCCGTCGTCACGGTCATGGTTTTTACAATCATAACAATTCATACTGATACTCCTTTCATAATCGTTGCTTTATTTTATGCAGAATGCGGCAATAACGACATTGTTTTTGAAAAATTGAAGCAGTAAAACAAATTTCGATTATATTTCGAGAAAATATGCTAAGACTATTTTATAGCATTCTGTTATTCTAAGGAGTTTTTATGAAGGATAAAATTTTCGGGGTATTACAGCGTGTCGGGCGCTCCTTTATGCTTCCTATTGCATTACTGCCCATAGCGGGGCTTCTTCTCGGAATAGGAAGCTCCTTTACGAACCCTACCACAATCGAAGCATATCATCTTGACGGAGTAATATATGAGGGCGGTATTCTCTATACTGTTCTCGATATAATGAGCAGGACGGGACAGGTTATTTTTGATAACCTTGCTCTTCTTTTCGCTATGGGCGTAGCTATCGGTATGGCGAAAAAGGAAAAGGAGGTTGCCGCCCTTTCGGGAGCAATCGCCTTTCTCGTAATGAATATGACAATTAGTGCACTGATTGAGGTTAACGGCGGCATAGAAGCTATGGCGGTAAATTCTACTGCCTCTGTGCTTGGCATAACAACTTTGCAAATGGGTGTTTTCGGAGGTATTATCGTAGGTCTTGGCGTTGCGGCGCTTCATAACAGGTTCTATAAAACAGAGCTCCCACAGGTTCTTTCCTTTTTCGGGGGAACAAGGTTTGTACCTATTATTTCAACGGTTGTATATCTTCTTGTGGGCATTGTGATGTTCTATCTCTGGCCCCTTGTCCAGTCGGGCATCGCACAGCTCGGTAAGCTCGTCCTTAACTCGGGATACTGGGGCACCTGGATTTACGGAACCCTTGAAAGGGCGCTTATTCCCTTCGGGCTCCATCATGTTTTCTATATGCCCTTCTGGCAGACGGAGCTTGGCGGCTCTATGCTTATCGACGGAAAGGTTGTTTCGGGAGCGCAGAACATTTTCTTTGCAGAGCTTGCTTCTAATTCCACGGAGGCTTTTTCCGTTTCAGCCACAAGATTTATGTCGGGTAAGTTTGTGTTTATGATTTTCGGGCTTCCTGCCGCAGCCTTCGCTATTTACAGAACTGCCCGACCGGAAAAGAAAAAGGCGGTGGGCGGTTTGCTGCTGTCGGCGGCTCTTACTTCGATGATAACGGGCATTACCGAGCCCCTCGAATTCACCTTCCTTTTCGTAGCACCCCTTATGTACGGCATTCATTGCGTTCTCGCAGGACTTGCCTATATGCTTATGCATATTCTTAACGTGGGGGTAGGTACGACCTTTTCGGGAGGACTTATTGACCTTACCCTTTTCGGAATTTTACAGGGCAACGGGAAAACAAACTGGATATGGATAGTCCTTATCGGCCTTTTATATGCAGTAGCCTACTATTTCATATTTTATTCTATGATAAAGAAGCTTAATCTTCCTACTCCGGGAAGAGAAATCGGCGACGCAGAAACGAGGCTATACAGAAGAAGCGATCTCGAAAAAGCGAAAAGGAGCGGAGAAACCGACCATAACGAGGATATCACAAGCGCTCTTATCCTTAAAGGTCTCGGAGGAAGGGACAATATTTCCGATATTGACTGCTGCGCCACACGGTTAAGGGTAACGGTTAAGGAAGCCGGTCTTGTAAATGACAGCCTGCTGAAGGAAAGCGGCGCTTCGGGAGTAATTCATAAGGGTAACGGCGTTCAGATTGTTTACGGCCCACAGGTTTCGGTAATAAAATCGAAGCTTGATGACTTTATGACTACGGATTACGCCGATAATCCCGACAGTATTATTGCGGAAGGAAAAACTGCCTCAGCCGAAGAGAAAACTGCCGAAACAAAGGGAAAACAAGCCGAAAATGAAATAATTCTGTACTCTCATTTAAAGGGAAAAGTTATCCCTCTTGAAAAGGTAGAGGACGAGGTTTTTTCGCAGAAAATCTTAGGCGAGGGACTAGCGGTTGAGCCTTCGGAGGGTAAGCTTTACGCCCCCTGTGACGGAGTTATTGAAAGCGTTTTCGATACGAGACACGCAGTCAGCATTACCTCCGACAGCGGTGCAGAAATACTGCTTCATATCGGTATAGATACCGTAAAGCTTGAGGGAAGATACTTTAAGGCTTATATCGAAAATGGGCAGAGAGTAAAAAAGGGCGACCTGCTGATATCCTTCGATATGGAAAAAATAAGGGGGGAGGGCTTTAAGCTTACTACCCCTATGATAATCTGTAACTTCGGGGATTACTCTTAAGCAGGGTGAAATAATGCAGGGGGAAGAGATTCTGAGAATAAAATAAAGAAAGGATAAGCTATGAAAATATTTGACTATATTATAAAGGACGAAATCGGAATTCACGCAAGACCTGCTGGATTGTTAGCAAAAAAGGCGAAGGAATTCGAGAGCGCAATCACTCTCGAATGTAAGGGCAAAACCACCTCGGCTACAAAGCTTATGGCGATAATGGGGCTCGGGGTAAAAAATACCGTAAGGGTAACAGTCGAAGGCTACGATGAGGAAAGGGCAGCGGCAGCTATGAAGGAGTTTTTCGAAGAAAATCTATAACAAAAAAGCGGTATCGCAAGGGAGCCCCTTTTGGCAGTTCCGCCGAGCGGTTACTCTCGTTAATCTGAAAGTAGGCCTGCTCGGCGGTTTCACATACTGCTATACGGTCATTCTCCTGATAAATTGGTACCGCTTATTCAATATAGGTGTATTTATCCCTGATTTCTATTCAGGACTTCGTCAATAACCTCCTTGTCGGTGGCAGGCAGACTGTTCCAGAACGCCTCCGCCTTTTCGGTATATTCGGGAAAAACCATACCCATTTTACGCCAGGTGTTCCATTCACCTGTGTCATCGTATTTTTCCGCCAGTAATACAGCGTAGGCAGGCTTACTCTCTTCTCCGTAATAAACGGTATTTCCCGAATTTTCGATAAGCTCCTTTATCTCCTCGTTAATATCAATGACGCGGATATTATCGAAGCCGGGTTCCTCGGTTCTGTAGGACATACTGTAAAATACACGGAATGCATTAAGGAAATAATCCGATTCGGTTTTAACGATAATTGCCTTTTCGAATTCCTCGTAGTTAACCTCGTAGGGTGCTATCTCTATTCCGTAATCGCTGAGGAGCTTAATTGTTTTTTCGAAGCAGGGATAAATATAGTAAATCTCTTCGAAGCGTCCGACGCCTCTGTAATCATTGCTTATTAGCGTACCCGAGCCATATACGGCATTTTTCCATGTTACCTTTAAATAAGCAACAACCGAATCCTCGGAGGAATGATATATGCTGTCGAAGGTCATCTTCGAAGCGTCCTCATACATAGCGTCGAAAATATCCTTTGCAGGAATTTTTAGCTCGATTTCTCTGTTTTCTGTATCATACATTGATATGAAGGTAATATAACCGATATCGGAAATATCGCTTATGGGTAAGTAATTGTTCGCCATACCGTTACCCTCGAAGCAAAGTCTTGCTATATCGTCAATATATGCTCCGTCAACGTCATAATACCCTCTCGATACAACCTCGCCGTTTTTAAGACGATAGTCTATTCCGAATGAGCCCGTAGAGCAGCTGTCGATATTTCCCTTGGCATGGTTTGTTTCCCTGTCGGAGATAAAGGCTCTGTGAAGCTCGGTAAATTCCTTTATGTTATCTACTCTGTATGTGCCGTTTGCATTTCCTTCCTGACTGTAGGAAACTACTGCCGCTTCTACATCGTTATAGTTCGGGACATAGTATTCTGCACCTAATCCTCCCGAGTTAAGAAGGAGATAGCAAAGGAGAATACTTCCGAAGGAACAGCCACCGTAACGGATAAGGGTAAAGCCGAACTTTTTAAAGCCCTTTCCGCTTATAAGCTCCATAACAATAAAGATAATAAAGGTTATTACAAAGGCGGGAATAAGGTTTACGAAGTCGATATCTATATGGGTTATAACTCTTCCGGTGCTCCAATGCGCATCATACGAAAGCAGTACATCGAAAATAACCGAAATCGAGAATACCGAAAGGGCAGTAATAGCGGAAACTATATGCCTTATGCCCTTAAACATATAGGGAGAGCCTACCATTTCGTTACGGCGCTTTTTCATAAGGAAATAGGCAACACCGGTATAGACGATACATACAAAAATCGCAACAAGCCAGCCGCAGTTCCTTAAAGGCGCCACAGTAAAGCCTTCGGAGAAAAATGACATCAGCCATGACACAAAGGTTGAAGCAAGCATTCCCAGAGGAGAAAGAAGTGATACTGCGCCGCTTGTAAGAATTGCGTCGATATTATTGGAGCTTGTTTCCGAGCCGTAGTAATAGACCTCTGTAAGCTGGACAAGAGTATAGGTGAGAAGGGGAAGGGCAACATTTATGATAATCATTGTGAGCCTTGCCTCTGCGCCCCTTCCGCAGAAGGAAACAACGGCGAGATTAAGGCAGTAGAACAGCAGGCAGGACAAAACGCCGACAAAAGCGAGCTGCAAAAACAGGCTCATAAAGGTGATTTCGGCTATTTTGAAATCTGCCAGCATATAGGTATCCAATACGGATCCTCGATATATGGGCGGACAGAGAAGAATACCGATTATACCCATCACTATCGCAATAATATGGGGCAGTATATAAGCCAGAAGACCCGAAAGGAAATCCCCGAAAAATCTTGTGTTGTCGGAAACTGGGAGGGATATATCCATATCCACATACTTCTTATCATAAAGATAGCGGAAATTCTTCATAAGTATGGGCAGTCCCATAAAGAATAAGCCTATAAGAGCGATAGTAGCTACTATAGCGAACATTGCAAAAATATTGTTCCAGGTCTGATACTGCTGCCATGAAACATAATCGTCCGCTATCTGAGACGCTTCAATATATCTGTTATATGCATTAACATAGAACATCCCTACCACCGCAAGAGCAGGATAGCTAAGAAGGGCAAAAACAGAGTTAAGTATTATCAGGGATTTAAGATTCCTCAGCTTATACAGAAAATAGTTCAGAAAACCGGTCTTATTCGCCGAGCTTAGAGCTGTCATAGCCAAGCACCTCCATTTCATAGATAAATATTTCTTCGAGACTTAAGGGTATCTCGTCGTAAAGCTTAGGCGAAAGGTTCATAGCCTTTTCCTTTATCCTGTCCCTGTCGCCCTTTACGATAAGGTAGGTTATACTTCCCGAGGTTTCGGTATGGAGTATTTCGATACCCTCCCAGTCCTCGGCGGAAACGGGCTTCTCGGGAGCAAGCTGCAGCTTTACGATATTGCCCTTAACGCTGTCAAGCTCTCGGTTGAAAACAACCCTGCCGCTGTGGAGAAGTCCGACCCTGTCGCAGAATTCGTCTATTTCCCCCAGGTTATGGGAGGAGAAAATAACGGTAAGGTTATTATCCAGCATAGCGTCGATAAGCATCTGCTTAACGATAATACGCATAGTAGGGTCAAGACCGTCGAAGGCCTCGTCAAGAAAGAGATAGGGAGTCTTACAGGCTATTCCGCAGATAACCGCCGCCTGCCTTTTCATGCCCTTCGAAAAGGTGCTTAAGCGCTTATTCATAGGAAGCTCTACCGCCTTATGAAGCTTTTCGAAAAGCTCCTCGGAAAAGCTGTCGTAAAAGCGGCTGTAATAGTTTTTCATTTCCGTCAGGGTCATATTAACGAACTGGACGGTTTCATCGTTGATAAAGAATACACGCTTTTTATTTTTTACGTTGTTGTAAACTGTTTCGCCGTCGATAAGAACCTCTCCCGAGGTGGGACGGTATATGCCCGAAAGAATACGCAGGAGGGTGGATTTTCCTGCACCGTTAGAGCCCAAAAGCCCATAGGCGCAGCCCTCGGGAATAGTAAGGCTTATCCCGTCGAGAGCGTTTTTATCGTCGAAGCGCATTACGCAGTCCTTAATTTCAATCATTTATTTCATTCCTTTCCTCAGAATCGGACGTCAGCCGTCCCAAATTTCATTTACTATCCGAAGTACGTCGGATTTACTTATTCCCGATGCATTAGCCGAAGAAAGAGCCTCTCTTAACTTCCGAAGGCTTTCCTTCTGCAAAGCGTCAGCGGCTTCGGATTCCGAAGCGACATAGCTGCCCTTCGCCGGGATGGAATATATAAAGCCCTTTTGTTCAAGCATTCCATAGGCTTTCTGGACAGTATTCGGGTTTACGCCCAGTTTTTTCGCTATTTCCCTTACGGCAGGAAGCTTTTCTCCCGGAGAAAGACTACCCGAGGCTATAAGGCCGGTTATTCCGTTGTATAGCTGCTCGTATATAGGCTGTTTCCCGTCGGTTCTTATATCGAACATAGTTCCTCCTTTCTGTGTTAACTGTATTATATCGGTTAGTACAGTTGTATTATAGCAAGTAATACAGTTTTTGTCAATAGCTTTGGGAAAATTTTCGGTATTTGCGGCAAAAAGTCAAGAAATTTGTTCTAAAAATGCATTATTTTTGCCGATAGCGGTAATTATGAAATAAGCCGATAAACCTGAATGGTCTATCGGCTCTCTTTATGAGGTAAATATTTCAAATCCATTAAAGGTTCTTTCAAAGGAGCGTGAGGCTCGTGGAACAGACGCAACAGGCTTCGCTTTTAACAGCGGAAATCACCTTAAGGCAGTAAATGAGAATATGCCTGAGATAGTCAGGAAATGTTAAAGGGCGAGACGCTAAGCCTCGTCCTTATTTTTTGTGTACTGCTCTTATCAGTATTCATCAGAAAGAAGAAAATCTGCAACGTGCATAGTTTTTATACCTTCATAATTTCCTCCTGCAAAATCATCTGTCAGAAGGACATACTTGGGATAATTATCTCGTATGTCAAGTAATCGTTCGTAGCAGCGATTTTCGGGGCAATATTCGCCGTATATCGCTGGTATCTGCGGCAAAACAAGCAGGGCGAAGATATAAAGGCACTTAAGGCTGAACAGTCAATCCTTACCGTCGGGGTGTTGGCCTGTCTGAAAGGTCTGAAGGAGCAAGGCTGTAACGGTCAAGTTACAGAAGCTATTCAGAAAATAGAGAGCCATCTTAACGATAGGGCGCATGAATGAGAATTTTGACACCCATGTTGACACCCATAATTCACAAATTTTGAGCTATTTTCAGCTATTTTCGGTTATAGCATTAAAAATAGAAACACCCCTCAAATCCGCTTGAATAGCGGTATGAGGGGCATTTTTATATGGTCGAGATGACGGGATTCGAACCCACGACCTCTGCGTCCCGAACGCAGCGCTCTACCAAACTGAGCCACATCTCGATTTTTCCTTATTCTATAATTATTATCATCAAATCTGCAAGCTATCTTAGCGCTGCTCGCAGCTTACACTTGCGGTGCCCGAAATTTTTAGCTCCTGAGGTCGCAAAATTTCGACCGCTGCGCCATTTTTCCCTCCTTTACTCCGCCACAGGCGGCAGTCGGGAAAAACGCTACCAAACTGAGCCACATCTCGTACTCTGTCTATGATAGAATTGGTGCGGATAACAGGACTTGAACCTGCACGATATTGCTATCATCGGCACCTGAAGCCGACGTGTCTGCCATTCCACCATATCCGCAAAATCAAACTGCAAAGTTAATTATAGCATACTGCACACAAAAAATCAAGCCTTTTTTACAAAATTTCCCCGATTAGAGATTAAAAAGTTGTTTTCGGATAAATTACATAAAAAGGGATAGTTTTAGGCTGCGAACATATAGCGGTACGTGAATGCCGACCGGCTTAATCGGCGAAAGACTTGTTTGCCCTTGCTTAGTCTATTGCTTTTCTGCTATATATATGTTATAATGTTCCGGCAGTACGAAAGAAAGGAATGGTTTTTTGAAAAATAAAGAGATATATAGCAGAGCCTTAAAGCTTGCCGTTCCTATGATGATTCAGAACGGCATTACCAATATGGTAGGGCTTATTGATAATCTTATGGTAGGAAGCCTCGGAACCGAGGCTGTTACGGCAGTTTCCATTATCGGACAGCTTATTTTCGTTTTCAATCTTGCGGTTTTCGGCGGCTTATCGGGTCCGGGAATATATACTGCCCAGTTTTTCGGGCAGGGTAATAAGGAGGGGGTTAAAAGCGCCTTCCGTATGAAGCTGCTTATAGGAATCTTCTGCATTGTTGCAGGGCTTTCCGCATTTATCTTCGGCGGAGAGGGTCTTATTTCGCTGTATCTTAGCGGCGAAAGCGCAGATATAGATAAGGTGCTTACCATGAACAGGGCACTGGAATATCTGACGGTTATGCTGTTTACCTTACTGCCCTTCGTAATAACACAGATTTACGCTACAACCCTTCGCGAAACAGGGGACAGCCTTAAGCCCATGATTGCCGGGATATGCTCGGTGGTTATTGACATTGTGTTCAACTATCTCCTGATATACGGAAAGCTGGGGCTGCCTGCCCTGGGAGTAAGAGGTGCGGCAATAGCCACTCTCCTTGCCCGTATTGTCGAAATGCTCGTTATCGTGGTCTGGTCCCACGTTAAAAGGAATAAGCATGAGTTCTTGCAGGGCGTTTACCGTACGCTCCTTGTGCCTAAGGAGCTGGCAGGAAAAATTATCCGTAAGTCTCTTCCGATTTTCCTTAATGAGTTCCTTTGGGCAGGAGGTATCGCCGCTCTTACTCAGCGCTACTCAACAAGAGGCCTCGAAATTGTTGCAGGAATAAATATTTCCAATGCAATATGCAATCTCCTTAACGTTGTTTTCGTAGCTATGGGCTCGGCGGTAGGTATCCTTATCGGTCAGACCCTCGGCGCTTCTCAGTATGAAAAGGCGAAAAAGGATTCCTTCAGCCTTATGTGGTTTACGGGCGGAATATGCCTTATCCTTACCGCAGCCCTTATCGGTATTTCGGGAGTATTCCCTACGTTTTACGATACTACGGAGACGGTAAGGGATTACGGCCGTATGTTTATAATAATAACCGCTCTGTTTTTCCCTGTACAGGGCTTTCTCAACGCCCTTTATTTTACCCTTCGTTCGGGAGGTAAAACCCTCGTAACCTTCCTTTTTGACAGCGTTTATTCCTGGGCGGTTACTATTCCTGTGGCGTATTTTCTCTGTGAGTTCACGAGCCTTGATATTTTTTTGATATACGCGATTGTCCAGTCTCTCGATTTTATCAAGATACTTATCGGCTTTATTCTTGTGAAAAAGGGCGTCTGGATAAGTAATCTCGTAGAGAATAAGGATTAGTTATTGATTATTTCGGATAAATATGGTATAATGAATAGAGGTCACCTCCAAAAACCTATGCCATTTCTCTGCACTATGCCTTTAGCCGTCATATTGCCCAAAATTTCCTTGAAATACGTGATCTCCCCCTGCGGGGGGAGGTGTCACGTAGTGACAGAGGGGCTGACCGACAGACCAGTATTACTGCGAAAATTTTGTGCAATCTTACAACTAAATTCACAGCACATATAAACGACATAGGTTTTTAGAGGCGACCTAAAATATAGGCAACACAGCATAATAATTGCCATAAATAACGGAGGTAAGTCATGTCGGAAAGAATAGACGAGCTGCTTAATCTGCTCAAAGACCACAGAGTTTTTATCCAGACTCATAATTTTCCCGACCCCGACGCAATAGCCAGCGCTTTTGCATTACAGTATTTCCTTAATCAGTACGGTATTCCTTCCCGTATTTGCCACCACGGGAATATCGAGAGAACCTCAACAGATGCTATGGTAACCCTGCTTGGTATAGAAATGACAAGAGCCTGCGAGCTCGGAGATATTAACTCCGAGGATTATATCATAACCGTTGACTCCCAGAAGGGTAATTCGAACCTTCTCGATTTGCCCGGCGAGGAAGTAGTCTGTATCGACCACCACCCTATTTTCAGCAGCGGCTACTATAAGTTTACCGATATAAGAACGGTAGGAAGCTGTTCCTCTATAATAGCGGACTACTATAGGGAAAACGGGTTGGAAATACCAAAAAAGATTGCTACAGCCCTTCTTTATGGTCTTAAAACCGATACAATGGATTTCACGAGAGGGGTTACCCCCTTCGATATCGAGATTTTCGCTTATCTCTTTGAGCTCGCCGATAATTCTCTTATAAGAAGGCTACAGACCAGCACCTTCCGCTATGATGAGCTTGACGCCTTTATTGCGTCTATGGTAAGTATGAAAATCGAAAACGGAGTAGCCTATTCCTTTATTGATTTTGACTGTACCGATTCCTTCGTAGCTATAGTTTCCGATTTTATTCTGAGCCTTGACGCAGTATTCTTCTCTGTTGTATATTCCAGCAGGGGCAGCGGCTTAAAATTCTCCGTACGTTCCGAAATCGAAAAGCTTGACGCAGGAGTAATTACCGCCAACGCTCTTTCCTCCGTAGGAAATGGCGGCGGTCATAACTGTATGGCAGGCGGCTATGCTGAAAATGAACGGCTCCTCGCTATAGACAGCGACCTTGAAACGGCGATTTCTCTCCTTTTCAATAAGGCTATCGACGATTTCTGCTCAAGATAAATTGCTGCTATGAAAGGTAATTCGGCTAATGGCTCGTGAAAAATTCAATTCCCGTTTAGGCTTTATCCTCGTTTCGGCAGGCTGCGCCATAGGTCTGGGAAATGTCTGGAAATTTCCCTATATCTGCGCTAAATACGGCGGCGCAGCCTTTATTCTTATATATCTGCTCTTTCTCGTTATAATCGGACTGCCCATTTTAATAGCGGAATTCAGCGTGGGCAGAGGCAGCCGTCAGAGCGTTATTACTGCCTATTCAAAGCTTCAGTCCCCACGGGGCAGGTTCCACCTCAACAAATACGTGGGTATGGCGGGAAGCTATCTTCTTATGATGTTCTATACTATGGTCTGCGGCTGGATGATGATTTACGCCGTAAAAACCGTAACGGGAGAGCTTGTGGGGCTCGATTCGAATGCTCTTTCGGAAAAATTCGGCGAGGTTCTCGGCGACCCCTCGGGAATGATATTCTTTACCGTTCTTACTATTGTCTTTTCCTTCGGAGTATGCGCCCTCGGACTAAAGAACGGCGTAGAGCGAATTACCAAGGTTATGATGGTGGGGCTTCTGATACTGATGCTGGTTCTTGCCGTTAATTCCGTATGCCTTCCCGGGGCGGAAAAGGGCGTTGAGTATTACCTCGTGCCCGATTTTTCCGTTTTTGAGGAATACGGCTTCGGAACTGTGGTGTTTAACGCTATGACCCACGCCTTCTTTACCCTTAGCGTAGGAATAGGCAGTATGGAGATTTTCGGCTCCTATCTATCTAAGGACAGAAAGCTTACGGGAGAGGCTCTTAGCGTTGCAGGCATTGACACCTTGGTGGCACTTATTGCAGGACTTGTTATAATCCCTGCCTGCACCGCCTACGATATACCCCTTGACGCAGGTCCGTCCCTTTTGTTTATATCTCTTCCTAACGTGTTCAACAATATGCCCGGCGGAAGAATATGGGGTGCAATCTTCTTCGTGCTGATGACCTTTGCAGCGCTTTCTACCGTAATAGCCGTCTTTGAGAATATTATTGCCATGTGTATGGATAACTGGGGCATATCAAGAAGAAAATCCGTAGCGATAAACCTTCCTCTTATGATTGTTCTTTCTATGCCTGCAGTTCTCGGCTTTAACCTTCTTGGTGGCTTTGCGCCTCTCGGTGAGGGAACAACCATAATGGATCTTGAGGACTTTATCGTTTCCACAAATCTTCTCCCCTTGGGCAGTCTTCTTGTGGTGGTATTCTGCACTCACAGGCACGGCTGGGGCTTCGGTAATTTCCTTTCCGAGGTTAACGAGGGAAAGGGAATAAGCTTCCCGAAAATAGTAAAAAACTATATGAAATGGGTTCTTCCCCTAATCATAATTATGGTGTATCTGAAGGGCTATTACGATATGTTTGCTCCCCGGGGAATAACAGCTCTTATCGGCTGGATGGGCTTTGCTGTTGCTTTTCTTGCTGTTATTCTGTTTTTCGCCGTTCCTAAAGCGAAGAAAAAGGAACAGACTGCTGAAACCGAATAATTCCTGCTCCCTGTAGCTTAAGGCTTCAGGGAGTTTTCATTTAATTTTTATGATTTGTATTGATTTTTTCCTTATATAATGGTATAATTATCTATAGTATTGATTTTTCTCAAAAAGGGGGCTTCAACCTACTATGACTCTTATTGATGTTGGCTATGGAAACAGGATAAACAGCGACAGAATCGTAGCGGTAGTAAGCGCGGATTCTGCCCCCGCTAAGCGCATTATTTCGGTAGCCAAGGAGAATAATACCGCTATTGACGCTACCTGCGGCAAGAAGACAAAAACGGTTATTGTTATGGATAGCGGCCACATTGTAATGTCGGCGAAGGAACCCGAAAAAATTTCAGGCTGACGACAAGCCGACAGCCGATATAGTTTTTCTATTATGAGATTATGTGAACAAAAGGAGCGTTTAAAATGAAAAAAGGTATTCTTATCGTAGTTTCCGCACCGGCAGGCTGTGGAAAGGATACAATTCTTGAACAGGCATTAGCGAAAAACGACAATCTTTTCTATTCCGTTTCCGCTACCTCGAGAGCTATGCGCCCCGGGGAAACCGACGGAGTTAGCTATCATTTCAAGACGAGAGAACAGTTTGAGGATATGATAAATAATGGGGAGCTCCTCGAATATACCGAATACTGCGGAAACTATTACGGAACGCCGAAAAAGGCGGTTACCGATATGCTTGAAGCAGGAAAGGACGTTATCCTTAAGATAGAAATCGAGGGAGCGGCTAATGTTAAGCGGATTTTCCCCGATTGTACAATGATTTTCATTCTTCCTCCCTCGATAAAGGAGCTTGACCGCCGTTTACATAAGAGGGGAACAGAAACCGAGGAGGTTATCGCCCTCCGTCTTCAGCAGGCTAAAAAAGAGCTTGCCTTCGCAGAAAACTACGACTATCTCGTAGTAAACGAAGACCTTACCGTCGCCGTGGAAGATTTTCTTGCGGTAGTAATGGGCGAAAAATGCTCAAAGAAGCGTTCCGTCGGACTTATCGAAGAAATACTCTCCGATGAGCGTTAAAATCGCTTTAGTAGCCGTCGAAAAGACGCTTTTTCGATTCGATAAGCTTTTCGGCTATGTTATTCCCGAGGATTTTGAAGCTAAAAAGGGAATGAGGGTAACGGTACCCTTCGGACGGGGCAATAAAACCCGTCTGGGAGTTATTTTCGATATAACCGAGGGGGAAAGGGGTTCGTTAAAAAGCATTATTTCAGCCGCTGACGACGGGAGCTATCTTAGCGAGGAAATGCTTTCCCTTGCGGAGTATATGAAGGAGACTACCTTTTGTACATATTACGACGCAATAAGGACTATGCTTCCTCCGGGTCTATCCCTTAATCTGTCCGAAAGCTATATTATTTCCGAAAGCAGAGCCGGGCTCTATCTTTCTTCGGGAGAGGCTTCGGAGGAGGAAGCGGAGCTTCTCGAAAGAGCGAGAGCTCTAAGCGAAAAGGAAAGAAACAAGCTTTTTGACGAAGAGGAAAACGCTCTTACGGTAAAAAAGCTTATAGATAAAAGAATACTGATAAAAAACGAAAGCATAAAGCGTAAGGTCGGAGACGAAAAGGAGAAAATCGTCTTTTTATCGGATGAATATTCCGAAGGCGTTCCCGATAGCCTTAGGCTTTCTCCTAAGCAGAGAGCGGTTGTTACAACTATGGCGGAGGTAGGGACGGCTACCGTAAGGGAGCTCAGCTATCTTTGCGGCTGTACTCCCTCGGTGGTGAAAAACCTTGCCGAAAAGGGTATTCTTACCCTCGGCGAAGCGGAGGTTTCCCGTTCGGTAACGAAGGACGCGGTAGCAACAGGCAGTCTTTCCGATTTAGCCTTTTCGCCCTTACAGCAGTCGGTTTACGACGGACTGGAGAAGCTTATGGACTGCGGCGAGGCTAAATGCGCCTTACTCCATGGCGTTACCGGAAGCGGAAAGACTTCGGTTTTCATAAAGCTTATCGAGCATGCCGAAAAAACGGGGAGAACGGCTGTTCTCTTAGTGCCCGAAATAGCCCTCACCCCCCAGACGGTAGGGAAATTCCAGAGTCTTTTCGGCAATACCGTAGCAATTATTCACAGCAACCTTTCCCTCGGTCAGCGTGCCGACGAATACAAACGCATAAAAAGCGGCGAGGCGAAAATCGTTATCGGAACACGAAGTGCAGTTTTCGCTCCCGTAGAAAATATCGGAATTATCGTTATTGACGAGGAGGGAGAGCATACCTACAAATCGGATAAATCCCCCCGTTATCACGCAAGGGATATCGCAAAGCAGCGCTGCTTCAGGCATAAGGCGCTTTTGCTTCTTGCTTCGGCTACGCCCTCCTTCGACAGCTATTATAATGCCCTTAACGGAAAATACAGTCTTTTCGAAATGAACGAACGCTATAGCGACGCAGTTCTCCCCGACGTCTATATGGTAGATATGAGGGTTGAAGCGGAAAAGGGCAACAGAGGAGAGTTCAGCGAGGAGCTTTTAGCGGAGCTTAAATATAACCTTGAGGCAGGGGAGCAGTCCATGCTTCTTCTTAACCGTCGGGGCTATCATACCTACGCTAACTGCATTAACTGCGGCACGGTGCTGGAATGCCCTAATTGCAGTATTCCGCTGACCTACCATAAGGTGAACGACAGTGTTATCTGCCACTATTGCGGCTATCGTAAGCCTATGCCCCATGCCTGCGAAAAATGCGGCAGCAGGTTTATTTATTTCAGCGGTACGGGCACCCAGCTTATCGAGGACAGGATAAAGGAGTATTTTCCCAATGCGAGAGTTCTCCGAATGGACGCAGACACCACAATGTCGAAGTTTTCCTACGAAAAGCGGTTCAGGGAATTTGCCGACAATGAATATGATATAATGATAGGAACCCAGATGATAGCGAAGGGGCTTAATTTCGAGAACGTGACCCTTGTGGGCGTGCTTCTTATTGACCGTTCTCTTTATGCGGGAGACTATCTCGGCTATGAAAAGACCTTTTCTCTTATTACGCAGGTTGTGGGCCGTTCGGGAAGGGGAAAAAAGAAGGGTAGAGCCTATATTCAGACCTTTTCTCCCGACCATTATGTGCTGCAGCTTGCGGCAGAGCAGAATTATAAGGAATTCTATAAGCAGGAAAGCGAGGTAAGAGAGGCTCTTATCTTTCCGCCCTACTGCGATATATGTATGATAGGCTTTTCGGGAGCGGAGGAAAAGGAAGTAGCCTCAGCTTCGGCGAAATTCCTCGAAATACTGAAAAATGCCGAAAAGGAAAGTCCGCGAAAGCTTCCTATGATTATGTTAGGACCTACGGAAAGCGGAAGGTATAACGGAAGCTACCGAGGAAAAATAATAATTAAATGCAGAAACAGCCGTGATTTTCGGAATATGCTCCGTTCGGCTATGTTTACTGCATATAAGGATAAAATCTTCGAAAGAGTAAGCTTTTACGCCGATTTTAACGGCGAAATAATCTGATAAAGGAGTAGTATTATGGCACTTAGAAATATTGTTAAGGTAGGCGACGACATACTTAAGAAGAAATGCAGGGAGGTTACCGTTTTTGACGATAAGCTCTGGGTGCTTCTTGATGATATGCTTGAAACGATGAGGGAGGCTAACGGCGTCGGCCTTGCCGCTCCCCAGGTAGGTATTCTCCGCCGTGTAGCGGTTATCGACGTAGGAGATGGTCCTATCGAGCTAATTAACCCTGTCATAACCTCTATGAGAGGTAAGCAGCGTGAGGTAGAAGGCTGTCTTTCCGCTCCGGGACAGTGGGGCTATGTTACCCGTCCCGCTAAGGTTAAGGTTACGGCTATGAACCGCTACGGAAAGGAATTCAAGGTTGAGGGAACGGAGCTTCTCGCCCGTGCACTCTGCCACGAGATAGACCATCTTAACGGTACGGTTTTCCTTGACCTTGTGGAAGAGATGTACGACCCAGAGTCGGGAGAAGAATAAGCCGAAAGGAATTAAGCTATGAATATAGTATTTATGGGCACTCCAGATTTTTCGGTGCCCTGTCTTAAAGCTATTATTGACGCAGGACATAACGTATCGGCGGTTTTTACCCAGCCCGATAAGCCGAAAAACCGTGGTCATAAGATGATGTTTACTCCTGTTAAGGAATGTGCGGTTGAGCATAATATCCCCGTATATCAGCCTCTTTCCCTGAGAAAGGGGGAGGACGGCGAAAGCTCCCTTAATACCCTTAAGGAGCTTAACCCCGACTGTATCGTAGTAGTAGCCTACGGTCAGATTTTACCCAAAATCATACTTGATTTACCGAAATACGGCTGTATAAATGTTCACGCTTCGCTTCTGCCCCGATACCGTGGTGCGGCGCCTATCCAGCGGTGTATTATCGACGGCGAAAGGGAAACGGGAGTAACTACAATGTATATGGCGGAGGGACTTGATACAGGGGATATGATACTCTCCGAAAAGCTTACTATCGACGAAAAGATGACTGCCTCAATTCTCCACGATAAGCTTTCGGAAATGGGTGCTAATCTTATCGTCGAAACCCTTAAGCAGGTGGAGAAGGGTACTGTCCCGAGAACAGCCCAGACAGACGAAAATACCTGCTACGCTTCAATGCTCACAAAGGAAATGTGCAGGATTGACTTTAATAAATCCCTTGAAACGGTATATAATCATATCAGAGGTCTTTCTTCCTCGCCCTGTGCCTTTACAACCCTGGGCGATAAGAGGCTTAAGGTTTATTTCGCCGAAAAAACGGATATGAAGTCCGATTTGCCCTGTGGAACTGCGGCGGACGACAGTTTAGGCATTGTCTGCGCCGATGGGGTTATCCGATTGACGGATATTCAGCTTGAGGGCGGAAAAAGAATGAGCGCTTCCGACTTCTTAAGAGGAAGAAGGGTAGAAAAGGGTACGGTTTTCGGTGATTAGTAGGAGCTATTATGGATATATTTTATAATCTTTACTACGGAATAAGAACTATTTTTATAAACCCCGCTGTAGGAATATTCTTTATTGCTGCTATGATTTTTGCGGTAGTATCCTCCATAAGGGTGCATACTGTTTTCGGAAAATACAACCTCGTAAGGACGGGGAACGGCGTTAAGGCTCACGAGGTAGCACGAGCTATACTCGATATCAACGGGCTTTACGATGTGCAGATTGTTCATGTAAGCGGCAATCTTACCGACCATTATAACCCGAAAACGAAAACTCTTGCCTTATCGGATACGGTTTTCGGAAATGCTACGGTAGGCGCAATAGGCGTAGCCGCACACGAATGCGGTCACGCTGTTCAGCATGCCAAGGGCTACACCCCTATGAAAATAAGGCAGGCTATCTATCCCGTAGTTTCCTTCTGTAGCAGAATATGGGTTATCGTGTTTATTATTGGCTGTGTTGCCGAGCTTTTTACCCTTGTTCAGGTTGCTATACTGCTCTTTTCTTTAGTGGCAGTATTCCAGCTTATTACGCTTCCCGTTGAGTTCGACGCCAGCAAAAGAGCAATAGACACCTTAGCGGATAACCATATTCTCTATGGAACAGAGCTTGCAGGTGCAAGAAAAACCTTAAGTGCGGCAGCTATGACCTATGTGTCGGGCTTCTTAGTAACCTTAGCCCAGCTTTTCAGACTTTTAGCCCAGACAGACAGAAGGAGATAACCCATTGGATATAGCACGACAGACAGCCTATCTGCTTCTGCTTAAAACGGAATTAAGCGGAGCCTATTCGAATATTGCTCTCGACGCAGTTTTAGAAAAGAGTAAGCTTAAGCCGAAGGACAGAGCCTTCGTTACCGCCCTCTTTTACGGCGTTCTTGAAAGAAAGCTTACCCTCGATTATATAATAAGAGCCTATTCAAAAACCGAATACGACGATATAGATAAGGGCGTTGTCCAGCTTCTTCGTATGGGGCTTTATCAGCTTTTATATATGGAAAGCGTACCCGAAAGTGCCGCAGTCAATGAAACGGTAAAGCTTTGCTCCGATAAGACGAAGGGCTTCGTAAACGCTATTCTACGAAGCTTTATCCGTGGCGGCTCAAAAATAGAATACGGCGGTCTTGACGACTTCGGAAGGCTGTCCGTTATGTATTCCTGCCCTAAATGGCTGGTAAAAATGTGGGGTAACAGGTTCGGTCTTCAGAGAACCGAAGAAATCCTTAAAAGCAGCTTCGGCAGACCGCCCCTTTACGCAAAGGTAAATACCCTTAGATGTACTGCCGACGAGCTTATAGGGGAACTAAAAAAGGAAAGGATAACGGCGAAGCGAAACCGCTTCCTTGACGACTGCATAGAAATAGACAGAATAAGCGGAGTTGAGGGCTGTAACGCCTATCGTAAGGGACTTTTTCATATACAGGATATCTCCTCCCAGGTATGCTGTAAGATAGTTAAACCCGTTGTGGGTGAAACGGTGATTGATATGTGCGCCGCTCCCGGAGGAAAGTCCTTTTCTATGGCGGAGGCTATGGGGAATAAGGGAAGACTTTTAAGCTTCGACCTTTACGACGGAAGGGTTTCTCTCTTAAAAGAGGGTGCAAAAAGGCTTGGCATAAACATTCTCGAAGCCTATCAGGGGGACGCTACGGTTTTCAATCCGAAAATGCCTTTGGCGGATAAGGTGCTTTGCGACGTGGTTTGTTCGGGGCTGGGCGTAATAAGGCGAAAGCCCGAAATAAAGTATAAGCCGAAAACGGATATTATGGGTATTCCCGAAATCCAGAAAAAGATTCTTGATACAGCGAAAAACTACGTTAAGCCCGGCGGTACTCTTATTTATTCAACCTGCACTCTTAACTATGATGAAAACGAGGCGGTAGTAGAGGATTTTCTTAAGAACAATAAGAATTTCGCCCCTATCGTCGTTCATATAAACAATACCGAAGCGACCTACGCACGAAACTTTTTCCCCGATATGTTCGGGGGGGACGGTTTCTTTGCGGCTACGCTGAGAAGGACGGATTAAATGGAAAAAAAGGATATACTATCCTTAAGTCCCGGAGAAATCGAGGAGGAGCTTATCGCCCTCGGAGAAAAGAAATTCCGTGGGAAACAGCTTTATGAATGGCTCCATAAGAAACGGGTAGTCAGCTTTTCCGAATGCACAAATCTTTCGGCGGCGCTTATAAGTAAGCTTGACGAAAGATATTTCATAAACAGGCTTACGATAAAGAGAAAGCTCGTTTCCGCCATAGACGGGACAACAAAATATCTTTATGAGTTTTCCGACGGCGAAAAAGCGGAAACGGTTATGATGAGCTATAACCACGGAAACAGTCTTTGTATTTCAACCCAGGTGGGCTGTAAAATGGGCTGTTCCTTCTGCGCCTCAACTAAGGCAGGCTTCGTAAGAAACCTCCTGCCCTCGGAAATGCTCCTGCAGATTTACGAAAGCGAAAGAGACAGCGGGAAAAAGGTAGAAAGCCTCGTGCTTATGGGCATAGGCGAGCCTTTAGACAATTACGACAATGTGCTGAAATTTCTCGGTATTCTTTCCTCTCCCGAGGGGACAAACCTTAGCCTTCGGCACGTTTCCCTCTCTACCTGCGGACTTGTGGAGAAGATATACGACTTAGCGGAGCTTAAGCTTGGGCTTACCCTTTCCGTTTCTCTCCACGCTCCTACCGACGAAAAGAGAAGCGCAATAATGCCTGTGAATAAGCGCTATGGTACTGCCGAGCTTATCGAAGCCTGTAAATACTACTTCGAAAAGACGGGCAGGCGCATAAGCTTTGAATTCGCTCTTATTTCGGGGGTTAACGATAATGCGGAGACGGCTAAAGAGCTAATAAGGCTATTGAAGCCCATTTCCCCCTGCCACGTTAATCTTATTCCCGTTAACGAGATTAAAGAGGGACCATACAGGAAAAGCGAAAATGTAAAGAGCTTTTGCAGTATGCTTATAAAGGGCGGCATTAACGCTACCGTCCGCCGTACCCTCGGAGCGGATATAAGCGCAGCCTGCGGTCAGCTAAGACGGGACAATATATAGGCGAATCCGGGAAACCGGTAATGAAAAAGGCAATACTGCCAATAAATAGCGAAAAAGTAACAGATTTCTGATAATTTTACAGTTGATTTTGTTTGATAAAAAGTGTATAATGTAATTTATGAATATGTAACGGGGTGGTGTGACAATGAAATGTTTTTCAAAAACGGATATCGGTCTTAAGAGAAGCGAAAACCAGGACAGGGTTTTTACCGATACAATAGACGACAGCGCAGCGATAGTAATCCTCTGCGACGGTATGGGCGGAGAGAATGCAGGCAGTGTTGCCAGCCAGATGACTATCGACTTTATGACCGACCGTATAAAGAAGGGCTTTCGTGCCAACGCAGGAAGAAACTATTTAAGAAATCTTCTTATTACCTCGGTTACTGCGGCTAACAGTCTCGTTTACGACAGGGCTACGAAGGAATCGGATAAATACGGTATGGGTACCACCTGTGTTGCAGGCATCGTATATGATAACCGTGCTTACATAATAAACGTCGGCGACAGCCGTGCATATCACATTTTCGACGATAATATCCAGCAGATTACTAAGGACCATACCTATGTAAGAAAGCTTATTGAACGGGGCGAAATAACCGAAGAGGAAAGCCGAGTTCATCCCGACAGAAACAGAATTACCCGTGCAGTAGGAGCGGAAAGGGAAATTACTCCCGATTATTTCGAAATAGACCTTGAGGAAGGGAATATTCTTCTTTTTTCCT
Source organism: Oscillospiraceae bacterium (assembly GCA_016297165.1). Classification (GTDB taxonomy): domain Bacteria; phylum Bacillota; class Clostridia; order Oscillospirales; family Ruminococcaceae; genus Ruminiclostridium_E. The sequence continues at coordinate 29,539 of JAEDHF010000002.1, forward strand.
CGGACGGGCTCCATTCCTACGGTGACGATGCAGAAATAGCGGAGATAATAGTAAACAATCCTATCGGTAAGGCCTGCGACCTGCTGATAGATTACGCTCTCGGAAACGGCGGAAGAGATAACGTTTCCGTAGCGGTAGTAGAAGTATAAACCTAAGAAAGGGCTGTTAATATAATGGATAAAAATATAGGCAAGAAGCTTGATAACCGATACGAGCTCCTTGAACTTATAGGCGTCGGCGGAATGGCGGATATCTATAAGGCTATGGATATAATAGAGGACAGAATTGTTGCGGTTAAAATTCTTAAAAACGAATTCGCCGCCAGCGAGGACTTTTTAAGACGCTTTCGTAATGAGTCGAAGGCTATCGCTCTCCTCTCCCACCCCAACATAGTAAAGATATACGACGTAGGCTTTACCGAGAAAATCCAGTATATCGTAATGGAATATATCGACGGAATTACCCTTACGGAATATATCGAGCGGCAGGGTGTACTTAAATGGCGTGACGCCGTGCATTTCACCACACAGGTACTTCGTGCATTACAGCACGCTCACGACAGAGGAATTGTTCACCGTGATATAAAGTCCCAGAACGTTATGCTTTTAGCGGACGGAACAATAAAGGTCATGGACTTCGGTATCGCCCGTTTTAACCGTGAAACCGATAAGACTATGTCCGAAAAGGCAATAGGCTCCGTCCATTATATCAGCCCCGAGCAGGCAAGAGGCGAGGTTACCGACGAAAAGAGCGATATCTATTCCGTTGGCGTAATGCTTTATGAAATGCTTACGGGAGAAAAGCCCTTCGACGGCGATAACCCCGTTTCAATCGCCCTTAAGCACATGCAGGCTGTTCCTAAGAGAATGACGGAGATAAACAGCTCCATACCCGAGGGTCTCGAAGAGATTACCGTTAAGGCTATGCAGAAGGAGCCCTCGAAGCGTTACCAGACTGCAGGAGAAATGATAAAGGATATCGAGGAATTCAAGAAGAATCCAAGTATCGTTTTCGAATACAAGTATTTCTCCACCGACGGCTCTACAAAGTATTTCGATAAGGTAGTTCCCGAGGCGCCTAAAAAGACGAAAAAGACTGTACCCGTCGAGGCTTCTGATGAGGACGACGACGAGGAATATGACGATGATTATTTTTACGACGACGAATATTATGAAAAGAGAAGACGTTCCCCCGTTCTTCCTATTCTTTTCGCCCTTGCTACCGCTTTTGTAATAATGACGGCTTGGCTTATCTTTACCGTTGTTACAAAGAATGTTGACGATATACAGAGTCAGAGCGGCGAGGAAACCACAATGCCTAATCTTATGGGCATGACCTGGGACGAGGTACTTACCGAGTACGACGACTTCAACTTTATTCCTACTACCAAGTATTCCTCCGAATATGCCAAGAATATGGTTATGAGCCAGAGTGTTATGCCCGGCCGTTCAATTAAGAAGAATCAGGCTGTGGAGGTAGTAGTAAGTAACGGACCGAAGCTTGTTGAAATCGACGACTATTCCGAAAAGCATATTGACGACGTTATCGCTATGCTGAAAAAGCAGGATCTTAAGTATGAGATTTTCCGTACCGAGGACGATAACGTAGCGAAGGATTTCATTATTAAGACAAATCCTGCCGCAAGAGAATTAGTAACCGTAGGCGAAACAGTAACCCTTTATGTAAGCCTCGGAAAGAGTAACGAATCTACTGCTGTTCCGCAGCTCATTAACCTCTCGGTAGCAAGCGCAAAGGCAAGAGCCGAGGAATACGGAATACTCCTTACAATTCTTTATGAGCCCAGTTCAGAGGTCGAGGAAGGAAAGGTAATCCGCCAGAGTATCGACCCCACCACTAAGGTCGAAAAGAATACCCTCGTAGAAATAGTAGTAAGCAGCGGCGCAGGCTCCGAGGAAAGAGAGGCTTCCATTAAGCTTAAGCTAAGCGGCTCGGCAAAGGGCGAATTCAGATTCAAGTACTATATCGACGGTACTCTTCAGGAGGATCTTACCGAAACAAAGGATATAAGCCTTACCGAGAAGATTGAATGGACATTCAGCAACAGCGGCGTTCATGAATACGCAATCAGAGTTTGTTCCTTAGATACGGGAGCGGAGGGTACCCTCGTTAACTATGAGGTTGACTTTACGAAGGATCCGCCTACTAAGGACGACCACGGAACCCTTAACAGCAAGATATTCAAACAGCTTATGAATGCTGCCTCCGCTACCGAGGAAAATACCGATAACGGAGGAGATGAAGTTCCCGTTGAGGAGGAAAATCCCGTCGAGGAAGCCGACGGCGGAGAAAATGGCGACGAGGCTGTATTTGAGTAATAGTAATAAGAGGCGTTAATTGAGAAAAATAAGCGGAAGAATAATTAAGTCCGTCGGCGGTTTCTATGATGTGGAAACCGCCGAGGGTATTTTCAAATCAAAGGCAAGAGGAATTTTTCGCAATAAGAGTATTTCGCCCTTTACCGGGGATTATGTTGAAATAACTCTCGACGAAAGCTCCGAGCCTGTAATTGAACGGATATTCGACAGGAAAAACGAGATAATAAGGCCGCCTATGGCTAATCTCGATATGGTTCTCCTTGTGGTTTCTGCCTGTGAGCCGTCGCCGAATGCCCTCGTAATAGATAAGCTTATCTCTATTTTCGAGAGTAAGAATATCGAAACAGTCCTTATCTTCACAAAAAACGATATAAAGGATTGCAGCGGGCTTATCTCGGTATATGAGAAAATAGGCTACCCTTGCTTTGTGGTGGATAACCTTACGGGAGAGGGCGTCGATAGGGTAAGAGAATTTATAAAGGGTAGGACTTCTGCCCTCATAGGTAATTCGGGGGTTGGGAAATCCAGCTTTATTAACAGGATTTTCCCCGAACTCAACAAGGAAACAAACTATATCAGCAAAAAGCTTGGCAGAGGCAGGCATACCACCAGAGATGTGGAGATGTATCCCTTCGAGGGCGGTTATCTTGCCGATACTCCGGGATTTTCTACCGTAGATATCGAGCGCTACGGAAGGATTGAGAAGTCGGAGCTTCGCTACTGCTTCCGTGAATTTTCGGAGTATAGCGAAAACTGCCGCTTCAACAACTGTATGCACCTTAAGGAGTCGGGCTGTTGTGTTACCGAGGCGGTAGAAAAGGGTCTTATCCATAAATCGAGATACGAAAGCTATGTAAGAATGTATAACGAGGCGGCGGAAGCTGCAAAAAAATGGTGACATTTTTCCGTCATCGGAATAGAATGTAATAGGTGATTAACGAAGGCAGTTGAAATTCGGTAATCACCTTATTTATTTTAAGGGGGGAGAGCTATGAGGCGAAGAAACAGGAATTGCGGAGTATGCATTTTTGCGGCTGTGCTGCTTTTTCTGGGGGCAGTCTGCCTTTGCTTTCTCTCCTATCGCTTTATTCTTTTTATAATTGCGGCGCTTTTTATAATAGTAGGAATCCTGCTGATAAAAAGATGCTAAGAATGGGGGTACATATATGAAAATTGTGGTAATGAAGAGCCCGAAAATCTTTGCCTGGATGTTAAGGTTATTGTTCGGAATGAGGAGAGCGTCGGAGTAAGATAAAACTGTAAAAGCAATACATTTAAGGCTGCCGGTAAATCGGTAGTCTCTGTTTGTAGAAAAAGCTATACTACAGACTGACGAGAAGCCGCCAGATGCTAGGAAACCACGCAACGGCTAGGCTTTGTGCCTGCCGTTGTGTGGTTGACGACGCAGATGGTGGTTTATCGTCAGTCTGAAAGATGTCCTTTTATGTCCGAAGATTATGTGCTAATATTGTATTGCAGAATAGTCCCGTTGGTATATTGCCGACGGGATTATTCTGTTAGAGGTTACCTAAAAGAGAAAGGAGAAGAAAATGTCACGGAACAATAAAATTGCCGATAAGGACGAGGTTCTCGAATACCTCACAAATATAATGAGAGCAGAGGACAGCGACCAAAAGGACAAGCTTTCCGCAACCCGACAGCTCGGGAAATATCTCGGGCTGGAGGGAAAGAAAATTGAGCTTAACGGAAAAGCCGGGGTGATAATCTATGACGACATCAGAGAAGGAGGAGATTAAGCTATCGAAAGTAATCGCTCCCTCTTTTTATAATGTGCATAGGGATATATGGAGCAAAAAGCATACTCATTACGCCCTTTGCGGAGGGAGGGGAAGCGGAAAATCCTCCTTTGTGAGTATTGAGCTTATTCTCGGGATAATGGAGGACGAAAAAGCTAACGGGGTAGTTCTCCGAAAGATAGGGCAGTACCTTAAGGACAGCGTTTTTGAGCAGCTTATATGGGCAATAGATATTCTCGGCGTAAGCGAACAATGGGAAAGGAAGATAAGCGTTCCCGAGCTTATATTCCTGCCTACGGGGCAGAAAATACTGTTCCGTGGCGCAGACAATCCACGAAAGCTTAAATCCACCAAGGTTTCCTCGGGATATATCAAGTATATCTGGTACGAGGAAGCGGACGAATTCTCGGGTCAGGAGGAAATTGACCTGATAAATCAGTCCCTTATGCGAGGGGGCGAGGATTTTATCTGCTTTTATAGCTATAATCCGCCGAAATCCGCTGACAGCTGGATTAACCTTGAACATGGTAAACCGAGAGCAGACAGACTTTTTCATAGAAGCAGCTATCTTACCGTCCCGAAGAAGTGGCTGGGGAAGGCGTTTTTAGCGGAAGCGGAGTATCTTGCCGAAAGGAGTCCTCTTCGGTATAAAAACGAATATCTCGGCGAAATAACGGGTACCGGAGAGGAGATATTCCCGAATGTAACATTAAGGGCTATTACCGAAGAGGAAATCGCTCGTTTCGACTGTGTATGCCGTGGGATAGACTGGGGCTACGGGGCAGACCCCTTTGTATATCTCGAAATAGCCTACGAAAAGAGCGGACGGAGAATACTTATTTTCAATGAGTTTTACCGCTACGGCGCAAGGCTTGATGAAATTGCATCGGAAATAAAAAGACTGAATACCGGGCATTATCCCGTAACGGCAGACAGCGCCGAGCCACGCTCAAATGATGAGCTTCGGGACAGGGGCATAAAGGTAATCGGAGCTAAAAAGGGACAGGGCTCTGTTGAGCACGGGATACAAATGCTCCGGAACCTTGAAGAAATAGTGATAGACCCTTTGCGCTGTCCCGAGGCAGCAAGGGAATTCAGGGGCTATAAGCTCCTGCCCGACGGAAACGGCGGCTATCGGAGCGGCTTCCCCGATAAGGATAACCATACTATCGACGCTGCACGATATGCCTTAGAAGAAAAATTCTGCCGAAAGAGCGTAAGCTTTATCGACAGACGAAAACTCGGAATATGAAAGGAAGAAATTATGTTTACAATCTCATCAAAAACCAATATCACCCCCGAAACAGCCGTAAAATTTATGGCGAAGCATTGTCTTACCACAGACAGGCTTGACGCCCTTTACGACTACTATATCGGAAACCACAGGATACTTAACCGTCCTAAGGATAAGCGTGCGGCGAATAATCGCCTTGTATGCAATCACGCTAAGTACATAACCGACTGCACAACGGGCTATTTTATGGGAAATCCCGTTAAATATATGAGCCGACAGGGTAAGGACATTTCCCCTGTTGTTGAGGCTCTTAAGCGTGCCGACAGTCCTACTCAGGACGTGGATTTATCCCGTTTAGGCTCAATTTTCGGCGTTTCCTACGAAATGCTTTATATGTCGGGAGAGGATAAACCCGAAATAAGACTTGCAAGCCTCGACCCACGGAATGCCTTCGTTGTATATGACGATACCGTCGAGCAAAAGCCGGTTTTCGGGGTGTACTATATGCCCTTACAGGACGGAAACGGCTTTAAGTCGGGCTATCGCTGTTACCTTTGCGATAAGGAGAAAACTACGGAGTTTATAACCGATATCGGCTTTACAATCAAGCGTGTTTTCGAGCCCTATAACCATTATTTCGGCGGAGTGCCCATTATCGAATACTATAATAACGGCGACTGTCAGGGGGATTTCGAGCAGGTAACAAGCTTAATCGATGCCTATAACCTTCTCCAGTCCGACAGAATTAACGATAAGGAGCAGTTCGTCGATTCTATTCTTCTTATTAAGGGGCAGATTCTTGGGGATACCGCCGAGGAGGAGACGGAAACCTATAAGGCGATAAAGGAATTCGGAGTTATGACAATCGACGACAGCGGCGACGCAAAATGGCTCACAAGACAGTTCGACGAGCATTCCGTAGATATCCTCCGTAAGTCAATCGAGGACGATATCCATAAATTCAGCGGCGTGCCCTGTATGAACGACGAAAGCTTTTCTGGAAATACCTCGGGAGTAGCTATGAAGTATAAGCTTTTAGCCTTCCAGCAGATGACAAAAATAAAGGAACGCTATTTTACCGAGGGGCTTCGTATAAGACTTTCTCTTATGGCGAATGCGCTGTCTGTTCTTAATGCGGTTAAAATAGACGTCGGAGATATCGACATTGTATTCACACGCTCGCTGCCCGAAAACGAAGCGGAAATCGCCGAAACAATCAATCTTTTAAAGGATATCGTACCCGAGGAACAGCTAATAAAGCTCCTTCCTCACGAATTCACAGTAAAAGAATAATAAATAGTGTGTGCTGGGTAACTGTCCGCAGGACAGTTATTGCCTCAAAGCCTGAAAAGCAGGCTTTGAGTTGCCTTAAAATCGCACTTCGT
>JAEDHF010000205.1 GCA_016297165.1 Oscillospiraceae bacterium
CAAAAACTGCATACGCCTGTTGCCATTTATCACTATTCTGACAAATATTATTCATCAACCCACTGCATCTGATTTTCAATATCCCAAAACGTTTTACAGTTCCATATCGGGGCTTCCTCAAACGCTTCTATGCATTCCATAGCAGAAGACTTTGTAATAGAGAAAACGGTTTTGTCAATAGAAAGATTATAAATTTCAAGTGTAACGCTTATAATATTCCCAGTATTGTCTTTACTTGTTTGGCACCCATTAAAAAAATACTTCTCACCATTGTAAATAACATAATGGTCTTCATAGTAAAGCTTATCAATAAATTCAGCTACATTTCCGTCAATCATACCATTTCCTCCCTACAAGGTATTTTTTGTACTTGTTAAAAGTATCAAAGTCAAGATAACTCGCTTCTGTTCTGCTGAAACGTTTATCGTAATAATGTATGTGTAAAACTGGCTCTCTGTTTCCTGTCAATTTTGGTTCAGGGTGATATCCGATTTCGGCTTGTAGATAATGGTCATCACCATAGATACGAAGCATATTCAATGTGCCATCTTTATTCAATTTAATATACATATTGCTTGAATGTCCTTCGGCAGGAAAAATTCCGTAAAGCTTACCTCGCCGCAACGGGACAATTCCTCCATAAAAAGCTTTGTGGCGGTATATGTATTCCCCTTTCTTGGGCTTCCGTGAAAAACTACTGCTTTCATATTTTTCCTTTCCGATATTACTTAATCTCCGTATTCAAGCTCTCCCGAATAATCAAGAATTCCGCCGAATTCAATCAGGCTTGTATATCCGAGGGCAAGAAGCTTATCCGCCGCCTGCTTGCTTCGGTTTCCGCTTCGGCAGTAGATATAGATAGTCTGATTTTTGTCGGGGAGAGAGGCTATTTCCTCTGTGCCGATTTTTTCATTAGGCAGGTTTACTGCGCCTGGAATATGTCCTGCCGCAAATTCGTCGGCACGGCGTACGTCAAGAAGAATGAAGTCCTCGTCAGCCGCCATTCTTTCTATGCCCTCGGACATAGAGATTTTTTCATAAGTGTTATTCTTCATATCCGTGTCCTTATTTTCACAGCCTGAAAATACAAGCATAATTCCGAGAATCAAAGATAATACCCGCTTTTTCATATTACGCTCCTTCGAACATAAGACCGATGAATTTTTCTGTGTATTCGTTCCAGAAATTCATATCGTGAGTTCCCTTGCTTTCAATATAGGTATGAGGAACGCCGATACTTTCAAGATAGCTGTGGAACTGTCTGTTATTCTCTATCAGAAAATCCTCGGTACCGCAGGACATATATATTACCGGAACAGTTCCCTTTTCCTTAAGCCTTTTAACAAGCACCTCGGGGTTGCTGTCGCTTTCCTCAACGGTATCAAGGTCTCCGAAGCATTCATGATAGTAATCGTAATTCGCCATACCGTTATCGAAGCCCGGCTTTTTTCCTGCAATTTCGTGAATAATAAGCGCCGAGGACATAGCCGCCGCTTTTCCAAAGGTTTCGGGGTATGTGAATGCAGTATGAAGAGCGCCGAAGCCACCCATTGACAAGCCCATTATATACGTATCGTCAGGAGTAAACCCCAGCCCGAAGGTGCGGCGTATATAGTCCACAAGCTCGCTGCCCACGTAGGTACAGTATTTATGCCCTGTTGAAAGTCCGTCAAGCCAGAAGCCGTTTTCGCCGTTGGGAGTAACTACCGCAAAATTGTACTTCTGTGCGAGCTGTTCGGGTACCCAGCTTCTTCCGTCCCCCGTATAGCCATGAAGCAGGAACAGCACCTTCATTTTCCTGTTTTCTTCGCCCGGATCGTCGTTAGGTATATACATATTGAAGCTTACCCTTCTGTTAAGAGCCTTTGAAAAAAATGTTACGCTTATATCTGCCATAATCATTCCTCCTTATAAATCTTTACGGTTACACCGCCCTCTGCAGGCTCTACCACCGAACGGAGCACAGCGGTTTCAAGCTCTGAAAGCGCCTTGCTGTCGGTAACTATAGTAGGCTTGCAGGCTGGCATATCGCTGCCCTGATTTTCTATGAAAATGCGGCATTTCTGCCCCGAATAGTCAATTCCATCCAGCATATATCTCGCCGAGAGGAAAACCTTTCCTTCCTCGGATATCTTCTGTGTATCTACGCCTGTACCGAGGATTTTCCCTTTAAAATATGAGCTTTCGGAGGTACCCGTAAAGGGTATCATCACTATACCGCCATTTTCTCCGCTTACCCCGAAGGGCTCCTCGCA
>JAEDHF010000206.1 GCA_016297165.1 Oscillospiraceae bacterium
CCAGTTCTCCGTAGAAAAGGCATAGAACGTTACACATTCTATACCCAGCTTCATGCAGTATCTTACGCATTTCTGAAAAACCTTTGCGCCCTGCACATGACCGGCTGTTCTCGGAAGAAGGCGCTTTTTTGCCCATCTTCCGTTTCCGTCCATTATTATCCCGATATGCCTCGGAAGCATAGTATTATTATTGTCGGTCATACTGCCCATTAAACAGTCATTATTTCCTTTTCCTTTTCAGCGCATACGCCGTCAATCTTTTCACAGTACTTATCGGTAAGGGTCTGTACCTTCTTTTCACCGTCCTTAACGTCGTCCTCTGTGATTTCGTTGTTCTTTTTCATGGTCTTGAACTTATCGATAGCGTCGCGGCGGATATTTCTTACGGTAACTTTAGCTTCTTCGCCGTACTTCTTAATCTGCTTTACGAGCTCCTTACGGCGCTCCTCGGTAAGCTGGGGGAATACGATACGAAGAGCCTTGCCGTCGTTTGTGGGGGTAATTCCGATATCGCTGGCTAAGATTGCCTTTTCGATAGCCTTAAGAGAGGAAGCGTCCCAGGGCTGGATTACAAGAATTCTTGCTTCCGCTACGGAAACTGCTGCCATGGCGTTAATCTGTGTGGGAACTCCGTAGTAATCTACGGTTATTTTATCGAGAACGGCAGGATTTGCTCTTCCTGCTCTTATTGTTGTAAATTCATTTTCAAGAGACTTTATGCACTTAGTCATTTTTTCTTCGGTGAGCTTGATTGTTTCCTTCATAGTGGTTTTCCTTTCCTTTCATTATGACTGGTTGCTTACGAGAGTACCTACCTTTTCGCCCATAGCCGCGTCAAAGATGTTATCGGGTCTATGAAGGTCAAAAACGATAAGCGGAATATTATTTTCGATACACATAGCGGCTGCTGTTCCGTCGAGAACTCTTAAACCGTTTACAAGTATATCCTTATGTCTCAATGTTTCGTATTTAACAGCGTCGTCGAACTTAAGGGGATCCTTATCATATACGCCGTCAACCATAGTAGCCTTAAGTACGATTTCAGCATTTATTTCCGCAGCCCTTAATGCGGCGGCAGAGTCGGTAGAGAAGAAGGGATTTCCCGTACCACAGCCGAAAATAACGATTCTGTTCTTTTCGAAATGTCTCATAGCCTTTTCACGGATATAAGGCTCACAGATAGCGTTCATAGCGATAGCGGACTGTACTCTTACCTCACAGCCCAGCTCCTTAAGAGCGTCGCCTACCGCAAGAGCGTTCATGGTTGTAGCAAGCATACCGATATGGTCGGCAGTTACACGATCCATATTCTCGCTGGAACGTCCTCTCCAGAAGTTACCTCCTCCCACAACGATACCGATCTCGATACCTGCGTCATAGCAGCGCTTTACGCTCTTACAGATATTCATAATTGTCGGAAGGTCAAGACCTGTTTTCTTTTCTCCTGCGAGAGCTTCGCCGGAGAGCTTAAGAAGAATACGCTTATACCTCGGTTCCATAAAAATATATCCTTTCTTTAATAGTCAAGAACTCTGATACTGCTCAATACATCAAGCTTAGCGGATTTTTCGGCAAAATCCTTTTCATTTATTATATCGGTAATAAAGGCGATTTCTCCCTCGGGAGCGTTTTCGCGGCAGAGATACTTAACCTCGCCGAAAAGCTTCTGAACTGCAGATTTTTCTGCCTTCGCCCTTACATAGAAGCTATGGTTAAGCGCTTCTACGGGATTTACAAAATCCTGCTCGCTGTCAGCCCATTTCATTGATATTGAAGTACCGTTAGCCTTAGCCGCAATAACTATATCGGAAACTACCGCACTGGCTGTAGGGAGCTTTCCTGCACCCTTTCCGTAGAAAACAACATCACCGGTAGCCTCGCCCCGTACGAGAATAGCGTTGAAAACGTCGTTAACGCCGGCAAGCTGACTGTCGCCGCTTATTACCGCAGGACAGGTAAGAATGCTAACCTTACCGTCCTTTTCGGAAGCAAAGCCGATAAGCTTAATTACCTTATTTACGCTTTCGCAGTATTTTACATCCTCAAGGGTAATCTTCGTAATACCCTCGGTATGGATATTATCGGGATAAATATGTCTGCCAAAGGCAAGAGACGCAAGGATACAGATTTTTCTGCAGGTATCGTGGCCCTCCACGTCGGCAGAGGGGTCACGCTCGGCATAGCCAAGCTCCTGGGCAATTTTAAGGGCTTCATCAAAGCTCATACCGTCTCTTATCATCTTTG
>JAEDHF010000059.1 GCA_016297165.1 Oscillospiraceae bacterium
GCAAGGTGGCGTATGACAACCGAAGACGGGCGATCCTATGAGAAATTATTTTACTCATATATAATAGCAAAATTTTTCGGGAAATGTAAGTACCTATTTAACCAAAAAATTTTTATTTGTTTTAGGTAAAGTGCCAACAGTTACAAAAGCCTATAAAATACCGTCCCTGTTTTGTGGTTATTATCAACAAAATAAGATGCATTTTACCCCTCACAGAGCCTTTTCTAAAGGCATTCTGCTCCTATTTTCAGCAACTTAACATACTAACGCCGCTACTTTTTGTACATTTTCTCTCATATAATATCACAAACGGAAAAACAAGGGCTGTAATTTTGTTGAAATATCATAAATGAGACTATATTTATCGGAGGGCGTAACAATGAAAAACAGGACATTCACAAGAAATATCATACTTATCTCCTTTATTGCCGCGATTATTGCCGGAATAGCAATAATGCTGCTGAGAAACGACCTGCCCAAAGGACGGGACGCTACCGAAGTAAAGGCTTTTCTTTCCGATTGCGGCATCATTACCGCAGGAGAGGGAGAGGTAAAGAACATCGTTATCCCCGAGACTTTCGGCGAGGTTTACGAGAACTATAACGCTCTCCAGAAGCAGCAGGGCTTCGACCTTTCCGCCTATAAGGGGAAAGAGGCGGTAAGCTACAGCTTCCCCGTAGTAAGCGTAAAGGGGGAAATTGCCGGAAATACCGACGCCCACGTTATCGTCTGTGACGGGTACATAATCGGCGGCGATTTGGCAAGCCGTGAGCTTGGCGGAGAGATGAGGGGAATAAGATAAAAAGGGCTGCCTGTGAAGAATTTCGCAGGCAGCTTCTGTTTGTCGAAAAAGTCTTTTGGACAATAAATAAAAATGAATAACGAATAAATAATAATGAATAATAGCGGTATCGGCTTGCGCCGATTCTTTTGAAAATGTGATTACGAAGCCATTTTCAGACCCGTGCCCGTAGGGCACACCACAATTTTTCACTATTCATTAAGATAAACCCTGTTTTCAGGGTTTATCTACAGACTAAGGCCGCCTGTGAAGAATTTCGCAGGCAGCCTTATGTACTGTTAATTTTATTACTTGATGATAGTTACCTTACCGATAATGGGAAGCTCAACGATTTTCTCGTTAACAGCGTTTACGATTCCTATTATTGCAAGAACAAGGTTAACAAGACCAAGAAGGGAAGAAATAATGGTTGCAATTATCCAGCCGAAGGGAACGAGACAAAGACAAACGCTTAAAATTGTGCAGGCAACGCTTATAATAACGCCTGTTAAAAGTACAAGAAGTCCCTGGTTAGCGTGGAATTTTCCTGCCTTAGAATCGGGGCAAGCCACTAAGGGGAGGAAGAAGAGAATCCATAAGTAGCATAAAGCGAAGATAACCTTATTCTTTTTAAGGTCCTCCGGGTCGTAGTAAGCGGTTTTATCTGTACCCTTGATTTTGTCGTATTCGGCACCGAGTGCGCTTGCAGCGTTGCTCACTGTATCGGATATGGATTCCAATGCAGCTCCGCAGTTGGGACAGCTTGTTGCTCCGAAAGGAACATTTGCTCCACAGTTCTTACATTTTGCCATAATATATACCTTTCCTTTCATAAAGGGCATAGGTCCGAAAAAGCGGACTGCCCATATTTTTAGCACGGCGCGGCTATTCGGAGAGATACCTTTCCGCTTCCTTTAACAGTTCCCTGTCCTCGGGGAAGTTAAGAAGGCTAAGGGCTTCATCGAAGCCCACAAGCCAATGAGCCTTAACCTCTTCCTCCTGAAAAACGGGCTCCTCGTTAAACTCGGAGAGGAAAAATACTCCCGTTTTAATGCTGTTTTCAAGAGTGGTATAGGTATATTCCGAACGGAATTCACCGTATTTTACAAATTTTAAGCCTGTTTCTTCTCTTATCTCTCTTTCGGCGTTCATAAGCTCGGTTTCGCCGTATTCGATATGTCCCTTCGGGAAGCCGATATGCCCTCTTTTACTCTTTAAAAGAAGGTATTTTCTTTCGCCGTCTATATATCTGAACATTATTGCGCCCCCCGTTTTCTCGTATTTCGGGAGAAACTTCGACTTTATGCCCTTTTCGAGGGGCTCTGTCTCGTGCATTACGTTACATTCCCAGCATATATCCGTACCAACGAGCTTATCGGGTACCGCTACCCATATATCCTCGCCTTCCAAGCGGCTTATTACGCCGATAACCGTTCCCTTAAAGCTATTAAGAGGAGTATCGACGCCGAGGATATAAACCCTCTGGCTGCCGCCGTTAAAGGCAGGCACCATATCCGCAAAGCCACAGTTTATAGGGCAGGGAGCGGAGCCGTTTTCCTTAACCGACCCCTTCGGGCAGGTTACCGTTACCGAAATTTTTTCGCCGAGAAAGCGGGTATCGCCTTTTTTAATACGCATTATTCTTCTTACCTTTTTCTTATGGTCGCCTCTAAAAACCTATGTCGTTTATATGTGCTGTGAATTCAGGTGTAAGATTGTTCAAATTTTTCGCAGTAATACTTGATGTATTTCAAGGAAAATTGGGGCAATATGACAGCTAAAGGCATAGTGCAGAGAAATGGCATAGGTTTTTAGAGGTGACCTTATGCTTACGTTATTATATCAGCATTACAGGGTATTGTCAAGAGCATCAGGGGTTTTCGGAGGCTTTTCTTGTGGATACAGGAAAGAATACAAAAAATCCCCGACTCTTATAAGCCGGGGATTTTCGTTAACGGGCAGGTCTGCCCATAATAATACCTCGTCCGTTGGTACCGAAATAAACCTGACCGAAAACTCTTAAGTCTGCGGCTATGGAATTGCCGATAGCGCCGAACTGATGCTTGTCGTCGTTTATCCGTTTCCAGCTTTCGCCGCCGTCAACCGAGCGCCATACGCCGTAGATACCGTCGTTCGTTCCGATAGCGAAAAGGGTCATGGGGCTGTTTTCGTCCATGGGCGCGCCTACCGCAACACACTTCGCACTCTGGATATTAAGCTTTTTCATTTCGCCCTGACCGTATTCCTTAGAGAGGAACACACCGCCGAAGGGGGTAGCCAGATATACCTCGCCCTCGACTTCGGGATTGGGTACAACGTAACCGTCGTCGGGGATAAAGTTCACGCTGGTTTGGAAAGACTTACCGCCGTCGGTAGAGCTGTAAAGCATACCGCCCGTATATACATGAAGTCCCCGGGGATTTATGCAGTCGGGCACAATAATAGGTTTAGGGAAGGCCTTATCAAGCTTTTCCCAGCTTTCGCCGAAATCCTCGGTCTTATAAACTGCTGCCGCAGAGGAATTCGTCCAGTAGATAACCGTTCCGTCACAGTTAACCTCGGCGGTACCGCAATCGCCCTTTACATCCTTCGGCTTCCTTACGTTGTTCCAGGTTTTTCCGCCGTCGGTAGTGATTGATATAGGCGTATTTCCCTCGCCGCAGCGTACCGCAACAAGGGGATTGTTATAGGCGCAGGCGATAGAGAAGCTTGATGTCATAGCGCCGTTTCCGTTAAGATTGGGCATCACCTTATCCACGTCGGTATGGGTAAAGCCGTCGATATCTCCCATAGCGGAATAAAGCCTTATTTCGTCGGAATTTGCGGCGGCAAGATCCTGCACCGCAGTTTCTTCAAGCCCCTCGCAGCGCACCTCGAATTTTACCGTTTCCGTGCCCCATTTCGTAAGGTTGGTGGAGCGGTAGATAGTAGCGCCGGTACCGTACATCAGCTCGTCGCTGTTAAAGGGGTCGATTTCGATATCGCCCATCATCCAGCCCAGTTTAGCGTGGCCGTTGCCCCAGTCCAGCCAGGGAGCGCCGCTATAGTCAACCTCGAAAAGCTTATTCTGACCGTCGCCCTCAAATAAAGGAGTCCAGCTTTCGCCGCCGTCAACCGAGCGCCAGATACAGTCGTTCTCTTCTGCGCCCCATTTGCCCATTGTGCTTACATAAAGGGTATTTGTGTCCTGTGGGTCGAATTCGAGGTCGCCCCAGCCGTGTCCCTTTTCGTCGGGGGTTATATCCTTCCATTCCTTCGTTTCGGGGTTATAGCTCTTGATTGCGCCCTGTCCTACCTGATAGGGACCTGCCGTATTGCCGAGAACGAAATATACAAGATTATTTTCAACGTAGATATGATAGGGCAGATATGCCTTCGGGTAGCCCTCTATTTCCGTCCAGGTAGCACCTCCGTCCGTAGAAGCGTAGGACATTTTATCCCCTGTACCTACATAGATAGTCTTACAGGGCTCTCCGTCGGCGGAGGAGGAAGGGTCGAAGGCTATGGCGGTAATGCCGAAATTATAGCCGCTTTCGCTGTAATCCGTACCTGCGGTAGGGAAGCTTTCAACCTTACTGAAGCTCTTACCGTAATCGTGGCTTACCCAGAGGCCTTCGGTACGGGAGCCTACATAAAGGGTAGAATTATCGTTAGGGTCAATCATAAGTCGGTCGGCGAAACGGTTGGGCTCGTTTCCGCCTGCCGCAAAGTCAAGAGGAGTAATAGTCCAGCTCTCGCCGTAATCCTCGGAGCATAAAACCGCAGCATTCCAGTACTTATACATTCCCGCAAGGGCGTAAACACGGTTAGGTTCCTTCTCGTCGGTAGCCGCGCCGTCAATTCCGTAGTAGGTATAATCGTCGTTATTGAAGCAGTCGGTAAGAGGCTTCCAGCGTCCTGTTTCCTTATCCATACGGTAAAGGCCGCCGATATCGGTACGGGCATAGATAAGCCCCTTTTCAGCCTTATTGTAGTAGATACCCGAGGTATAGCCACCGCCGACTATCTCCACGTTTCCCCATTCATATTCCGAGGAAATATCGTTCGGATTAGTTACCATTTCCGTTTCCTCCTTATTATCGGCTGTTCCTTCCGTAGCTTCCGTTACGGGGGCAGGAGTATCTCCGCCGCAGCCCGACATAAGCAGTATTGCCGCTGTGCATAAAAGAGCAGGTAATCGTTTTCTCATTTTCGTGCAGTCCTTTCAGAATAATTTATTTCCTTTATGTTTAATATAATTTTACGGATTTATTATTATATGTAGTGAAGCGTATTGTGTAGCCGTTTGTTTCAACAGGCTCGCTTTCCCCGACAACTTCCCAGTTATCAAGACTTTCTATATCAGGGAAAAAGGCGTCCCCGTCAAATATATGGCTTATTTTTGTGATATAAGCCTTACTGCAGTAGGGTAAAAGCTCCTCATATACCATAGCGCCGCCGCAGACGAAAAGCTCCTTTCCCGAAGTCCTTTCGTATTCCTTAGCGAAGGGGAGAAATTCCTCTAAGGAGGTAAAGCACTTTACCTCGGGGAACTGTTCGGGTCGGGACGTAATAACGAAATTGTCTCTGTCCGCTAAGGGACGCTTCGGTATGCTTAAATAGGTCTTACTGCCCATTACTACAGCGTTTCCCACGGTCTTTTCCTTATAGAATTTCATATCCTCGGGAAGACGGGCAAGAAGCTTATTATCCTTTCCGATAGCTCGTTTTTCATCAAATGCAACAATAACAGTCATATTTAACCTCAGATTGCAACGGGAATTTTTTCGTTGAATTCGTGATATTTATAGTTTTCGAGAGTAAAGCTCTCCTTTGTGAATTTATAGAAGTCCTTTATATCCTCCATTACCATTTTCGGAGCGTCGTAGGGCTTTTCGGAGATAATCCGCTTTACTATGTCAACGTGCCTGTCGTAGATATGGGCGTCGGCGATAACGTGAACCAGCTCTCCTGCCTCAAGTCCCGAGCAGTTAGCCAGCATCATAAGAAGCGCCGCATACTGGCAGACGTTCCAGTTATTGGCTACAAGCATATCCTGTGAACGCTGGTTAAGAATAGCGTTAAGGGTATTCCCCGAAACATTGAAGGTTACGGAGTAGGCACAGGGTGCAAGCCCCATTTCGTTAAGGTCATGGTGGTTATACATATTGGTCATGATACGGCGGCTTGCCGGATTATGCTTAAGGTCGTAGAGAACACGGTCAATCTGGTCGAATTCGCCCTCGGGGTATTTATGCTTTACGGAAATCTGATAGCCGTACGCCTTACCTATTGTATGATTCTCGTCTGCCCAGGCGTCCCAGACGTGGGTAGAGAGCTTTCTTACGTCGTTTGACTTCTGCTGGTAAATCCAGAGGAGCTCCTCAATAGCGGAGCGGTAATATACCCGCCGAAGGGTCATAACGGGAAATTCCTCCTTAAGATTATATCGGTTCACTATACAGAATTTCTTTACCGTATGGGCAGGAGTTCCGTCCTCCCAGCGCGGTCTTACCTCTCGGTCGGTATCCCATACCCCGTTTTCAATAATATCACGGCAGTTCTGTATAAAAATCTCATCGGCTCTGCTCATTTTTCCGTACCTTTCAGAATAACGTATTACCGCCGCGCCGCTTTACATTTCGATTAGCGGGTGCGGCGGAGCTGACTGTGTTAAGCTATGAATAAACCTATGCGGCTTATTCCTGGAGCATAAACATATTGTAGATAACTCTGATTGCGTTTTCGAATTCGGCTTCCTCGATACCGATAATGATATTGAGCTCGGAGGAACCCTGGTCAATCATCTTGATATTTATATCGGCATGGGATAAAGCGGCGAAAATTCTTGTAGCCGTACCCTTTGTAGCCTTCATACCTCTACCTACTACGGCGATAAGGGCGAGGTTATCCTCAACCTCGATATGGTTGGGGTTTGTAACCTCCTTGATTCTTGCGGCGAAGTTGGGGTGTGCCTTAAGGTCGTCGCTGTTTACAACGATATTCATGGTGTCGATACCGGTAGGAATATGCTCGAATGAGATACCCTCGCTTTCCATAAGGGTAAGAACACGGCGAAGGAAGCCGATTTCGCTATTCATCTCGTCCTTTTCGATACAGATAGCGCTGAAATGCTTCTTGCCTGCGATACCTGTGATGATATGCTCGTTCTTTCCCTCGGGAGCCTCGGGAACAATCATAGTACCCTTAGCGGAGGGGTCGTTTGTATTCTTTATGTTAATCGGGATAGAAGCGTTTCTTACGGGGAAGATAGCGTCCTGATGAAGAACGGTAGCGCCCATATAGGAGAGCTCACGAAGCTCACGATAGGTAATAACGTCGATAAACTTGGGGTTTTCTACGATTCGGGGGTCTGCCACAGCGAAGCCGGGAACGTCGGTCCAGTTTTCGTAGAGGGAAGCCTTTATTGCTCTCGCTACAACGGAGCCGGTAAAGTCGGAGCCGCCTCTCGAGAAGGTTCTGATTGTTCCGTCGGGGTTAGCGCCGTAGAAGCCGGGGATTACTGCACAGTCGTAACCCTCAAGGATAGAAGCTAAGGTTGCGTCGGTAAGGTCTGCGTCAAATTCGCCGTCGGGACCGAAGAAAACGCCCTTTGCTGCGTCGATGAACTGGAAGCCGAGATAGTTGGCGAGGATAATACCGTTAAGGTATTCGCCTCGGCTTGCGGCATAGTCCTTACCTGCCTTTTTCTTGAAGTTGGTCATTATTTCCTCGTATTCCCTGTCGAGAGAAATAGTAAGTCCGAGGTCGGAGATAATACCGTTAAAGCGCTCCGCAATAGGAAGGAAGGAGGCTAAGGCGTCTGCACCGCCGCAAACCTCGTCGTAACACTTATAAAGCATATCCGTAACCTTAATATCGTCGGAAAATCTCTTTCCGGGAGCGGAGGGGACAACATATCTTCTCTCCTTATCGCTCTTGATGATATCCCCTACCTTACGGAACTGGTTTGCGTCAGCAAGGGAGCTTCCGCCGAATTTTACTACTTTTGCCATTGGTCTTTTTTCCTTTCTTGTTCTTGGGGTTACTGCCCCATCATATTTTATCTCTTTTCTTAATTGTAAGGGTAAGAGATTTAAAGTCGTTATAGAGGTCGATTATCTCCCCCGTATCGTCAACCTTTATTACGGGTCGGAGAACGTTGGTGTTGTTGCTTACTATGGTAGCGTTTCTTCCGTCGCTTATAACTACCTTATCCCCTACGGGATAGGGCGCAAAGGCGGCTAAAAATGCAACAACTATATCATAATCGAAATGGGTACCGCTTCCGCCCATCATAAACTCCTCCGCCTCCGCAACGCTCCAGGGCTGACGGTAGGGTCGGTTTGAGGTAAGGGCGTCGTAAACGTCCGCAACGGTTATAATACGGGCGAGATAGGATATATTATCCCCCTTAAGCTTAAGAGGATAACCGGAACCGTCGTATTTCTCCTGGTGCATAAGTACGGCGTTCATAACCTCGTTAGAATAATTTCCGTTATTCTTTAATAGGAAGTATCCGTTGGCAGGATGCTTCTTTATCTCGTCGAATTCGTTATCGGTAAGCTTATCGGGCTTTCTTATAATATTTACGTCGATTGTACGCTTTCCTATATCGTGTAAAAGGGCAGCCTCACACAGGTCACGGAGAGTTTTCTTATCGAGATTAAGCTTATTTCCGATAGTAACCGCCATCATGGCTACACGAAGACAATGCTTATAGGTATAATCGTCGTAGGTCTGAAGCTGGTGCATCTTCAGGAGGATATTATCGTCGGAATAAAGGCTCGAAATAAGCTGGTCCGCCATAGCGCCTACGTTTTCCGAAGCCTCCCGGGTAAGCTCGCTGATAGGCTGGCTGTCGTCGTCGCCGAAGATATTCTTTAAGGTATTAAGAGACTCGTTAACGTCGATTTCTACCTTTATATCCTCGGATTTTACTCCGCATTTTACCCATATTTCCTCAACATGATAGCGTTCCTTAAGGTTAAATATCATAACGCTGTCGAGGGTTGTATTTTCGAGAAGAAGAACATGATTCGAGCCGGGCTCTCTTACGGCGTCCGCCGTTATCATTCCCGATTCGAGCTCATCAACCTTAACCTTTATAGCAGGCACTCTTGTTCCTGTATTCATAACAGACTCCCTTCCTTAAGGTAAGTTGCTATCATAATCAGATAGCCGATAATGCGGCGTTAACGTCGGCGATTATATCCTCTACGCTTTCGAGGCCTACCGAGAAACGGATAAGTCCGCCGTCGATTCCTGCGGCAACAAGCTGTTCATCGGTAAGCTGTCTGTGGGTAGCGGAGGCAGGATGAAGAACACAGGTTCTTATATCCGCAACGTGAACCTCGTTGGAGGCGAGCTTTAAGCTGTCCATAAACTTTACTGCATTATCCCTTCCGCCCTTGATTGATACGGAAATAACGCCGCAGCAGCCGAGGGGCAGATACTTTTTCGCTCTTTCATAGTACTTATCGCCCTTAAGTCCTGCATAAGAAACCTTAGCGACCTTATCGGAAGCGGCGAAAACCTCCGCTACCTTAAGTGCGTTTTCACAGTACTGCTTCATTCTTACCGCAAGGGTTTCAAGTCCGAGGTTAAGAAGGAAGGAGCTGTTTGCGGCAGGATAACAGCCGAAATCCCTCATAAGCTGCATTCTTGCCTTTAAAAGATAGGGAGCGAAGGGGTAATCCCTTGTATAAACGGTGCCATGATAGCTTTCGTCGGGCTCGGTAAGACAGGGGAACTTTCCGTTTGTCCAGTCGAATTTACCGCTGTCAACGATTACGCCGCCAACCTGAACAGCGTGACCGTCCATATATTTGCTTGTGGAGTGTACAACGATATCGGCGCCCCATTCAATAGGACGGCAGAGTATGGGCGTAGCGAAGGTATTATCCACGATAAGGGGTAAGCCGTTATCGTGAGCCGCCTTAGCCCAGGTTTCAATATCAAGTACGGTAAGGGCAGGATTGGCGATTGTTTCGCCGAAGTAGCATTTTGTGTTGGGCTTGCAGGCTGCCTTTAAGGTTTCGTAATCGGCGTCGCAGTCAACGAAAATGCACTCGATACCCATTCTTTTAAGGGTTACGGCGAAGAGGTTGATTGTTCCGCCGTAGATAGAAGCGGAAGCGATAAAGCTGTCTCCTGCCTCACAGATATTAAGGATAGAGAGAAGGGAAGCCGCCTGACCGCTGCTTGTGCACATAGCGGCAACGCCGCCCTCTAAGTCGGCGATTTTCTTTTCAACCGCGTCGGTAGTAGGGTTAGCGAAACGGGAATATATAAGCCCTGCCGAGGGGTCGTCGAAAACGTGGGCTACTGCGTCGGTAGAGTCGTAAACGTAGGTTGTACTCTGATAAATCGGAACTACACGGGGCTCTCCGTTCTTGGGAGAATAGCCCGAATGCAGGCATTTTGTTTCAATATTCATAGGAAGTCTCCTTTTCTGTATTAGGTCACCTCTAAAAACCTATGTCGTTTATATGTGCTGTGAATTTAGTTGTAAGATTGTACTAAATTTTCGCAGTAATACTTGATGTATTTCAAGAAAATTAAGGTAATACCGCATAATTATTGTCGTGCAGATGCGAAGCAGATTTTTCGTCAGATTGCGTAAAAAGCTCGCAGGCATACTATCGTATGTCAAGAGTTTTTTGCGTGATATGGCGGAAAAGCTGCAAGTAGCTGTGCGACAAAGGCGTCAGCCGCTAATTGTGCGGTGTTGCCTTATGGGCAATATGACGGCTAAAGGCATAGTGCAGAGAAATGGCATAGGTTTTTAGAG
>JAEDHF010000060.1 GCA_016297165.1 Oscillospiraceae bacterium
CTGATATACTTGACAAAATTCGCCAAAAGTGATAGATTAAGAATGAAATCATAACAGGCTGCCTTAAATGCTGTGCCGTTAATTTTACCGTAGTATTGCGGAGAAACGGCACCGGTTTTCAGAGGTCGCCGATATGTAAAGGACTGAATGATATGATTACACGATTGCTTGAAATAGTAATGATGCTTGCCGATAAGGGAACCCTTACGGCTGCGGAAATTGCCGCTAATTTCGGAGTTTCCCCGAGAACTATATACCGTGATATCGACCGTCTTTCCGATGCAGGTCTGCCTATAGTCTGTGAGCGTGGAAAAACAGGCGGAATAAAGCTTTTAACCTCCTCCTTTTCCGATGTAAGCAAGCAGGAGCTGGTTATGGCTCTCGAACGCTTATCCGACGGTAGAAACGGCGATAAGGAGGCTCTCGGTCATATTATAAGCACCCTTGACGACAGAAGCGAAAACTGGCTTAAAATAGATTTTCCTACCGAGGGAAAGAACCGTTTCTTCGGTATATTAAAGGACGCCGTTATGAACAGCAAGCTTATGATGATAGGCTATATGAGACAGGGCTCTATTAACGAGGATAAATGCGTTATTGAGCCTAACCAGCTCTGGTATAACGGTGAAAACTGGTATCTTAAGGCATACTGCCACAAAAAAATGAAAATGATAGCCTTTAAAATTGATAATATTCAGGATTATTCCTTCCTCGGAAGTAACTTCGGCGCAAGAGAAGAGGAAGACGAGGAATGCGAGGTTCTTGACTGAATCCGTGCAGCGTCTTAAATAATATGCCAAATCCGCTTAACGGCGGATTTTCTTTTTATTTATAGGCGATAAACCGTTGACAAATGCACAGGGATATAGTATAATATTAAGGAATATAATCAAGGGGTACGCCCCTAAAAAGACAGGAGAACTAAAATGGGACTTTTCAGTAAGCTTTTCGGCAGCTATTCCGAAAAGGAGTTAAAGCGTATAGAGGGAACAAAACAGGCTGTTCTTAATCTTGAGCCAATGTACCAGGCTATGACGGATAAGGAGCTCCAGGGGCAGACGGCAGTATTAAAGGGTCGTCTTGCAGAGGGCGAAAGCCTTGACGCTATCCTTCCCGACGCATTTGCGGTATGTCGTGAGGCTATGTGGCGTGTAATCGGTATTAAGCCCTATCCCGTTCAGATTATCGGCGGTATCGTTTTACATCAGGGACGTATCGCAGAAATGAAAACCGGTGAAGGTAAAACCTATGTTGCGGCTTTACCCTCCTACCTTAATGCACTTACAGGCAAGGGCGTCCACGTTGTTACCGTAAACGACTACCTTGCAAAGCGTGACAGTGAGCTTATCGGCCGTGTTCACCGCTTCCTCGGTCTTACCGTCGGACTTATCGTCCATGAAAAGGATAATGAACAGAGAAGAGCCGCTTATAACTGCGATATAACCTACGGTACAAACAACGAATACGGCTTCGACTACCTTCGTGATAATATGTGTATCAGGAAGGAGGATAAGGTGCAGAGAGAAATGAACTTCGCCATTGTGGACGAGGTTGACTCTATCCTTATCGACGAGGCGAGAACTCCTCTTATCATTTCGGGCAGGGGTGATAAGCCTACCGACCTTTACGAAAGAGCAGACAAGCTTGCAAGAACCATGACCTCCTATAAGGTAGTAGAGGTTGACGCTAAGGAAGAGCAGGACGATATCAACGCCGACTATATTATTGACGAAAAGGCAAAGACAGCTACTCTTCTTCCCAACGGCGTAAAGAAGGCAGAAAAATTCTTCGGAATCGAAAACCTTATGGATCCCGATAATCTTACAATTCTACACCACGTTAACCAGGCTATAAAGGCTCATGGCTGTATGCACCTTGATATCGAATATGTAGTTAAGGACGGCGAAATCGTAATCGTTGACGAATTTACAGGTCGTCTTATGTTCGGACGCCGCTTTAACGAGGGTCTCCATCAGGCTATCGAAGCCAAGGAGGGCGTAAAGGTTAAGCACGAGAGCAAAACCCTCGCCACAATCACCTTCCAGAACTTCTTCCGTCTTTACTCTAAGCTTTCCGGTATGACCGGTACCGCTATGACGGAGGAAACCGAATTCAGAGGTATTTATAGCCTCGACGTTATCGAAATCCCCACAAATAAGCCTGTTATAAGAATTGACAGACAGGACAGGGTATATAAGAACGAGCATGGTAAATTCCTCGCCGCAATAGAGCAGATTAAGGAATGCCACGCAAAGGGTCAGCCTGTTCTCGTAGGTACAATTTCCATTGATAAATCGGAACAGCTCTCAAAAATGCTTAAGGCAGCAGGTATAAAGCACGAGGTTCTTAACGCAAAAAACCATGAGCGTGAAGCGGAAATTGTCGCTCAGGCAGGTAAGAAGGGCGCCGTAACTATCGCTACCAACATGGCGGGCAGAGGTACGGATATTATGCTTGGCGGTAATGCGGAATATCTTGCAAAGGCTGAAATGAAGCGTAAGGGTATTTCCGAGGAGCTTATAAACGAGGCTACCGGCTTCGCTGAAACCGAGGACGAGGAAATCCTTTCCGCAAGAAAGCTTTATATGGAGCTTAACGATAAGTATAAGAAGGAAATTGCTCCCGAATCCGAAGAGGTAAGGGCAGCAGGCGGCTTATTCATTCTCGGTACAGAGCGCCACGAATCAAGGCGTATCGATAACCAGCTCCGTGGCCGTGCAGGACGTCAGGGCGACCCCGGCGAAAGCTGCTTCTTCGTTTCCCTTGAGGACGACCTTATGCGTCTTTTCGGCGGCGATAAGGTACAGGCTATTATGGAAACCCTCAATATTGACGAGGATATGCCTATCGAAAACGCAATCCTTACCAAGACTATCGAATCCTCACAGCGTAAGGTTGAGGGTAGAAACTACTCCGTAAGAAAGAACGTTCTCGACTTCGACGATGTTATGTCACAGCAGCGTATGACTATCTATTCGCAGCGTGCAAAGGTGCTTGACGGCGACGACATCAGCGAGAATATCAAGAATATGATTACCGAAAGTATCGCCGAAAACGTAGATATGTTCTGCCAGGGTGATATTGCGGATAACTGGAACATCACAGGACTCAGAGAGCATTATATCGGCGTTCTTACAACTCCCGATGACCTTGTATATACCGTTGAGGAGCTTAACGATATAAAGAAGAGCGATATTACCGATATGCTTACCGAAAGAGCCTTCGCTATCTATAGCGCTAAGGAGGCAGAATACGGCTCCGAAACAATGCGTGAGATTGAGCGAGTAGTTCTTCTTAAGAATGTTGACTCTAAGTGGATGGATCATATCGACGCTATGGACGAGCTTAAGAGAGGTATCTATCTCCGTTCTATGGGTCAGAAGGATCCCGTTGTTGAGTATCGTTTCGAAGGCTTCGCTATGTTCGACGAGATGGTTGCCGCTATTAGAGAGGATACCGTAAGAATGATTCTTACAGTAAGACTCCAGCAGCAGGTTCCTCCGAGAAGAGAACAGGTAATGCGTCCCGACGCCGCTAACCATGGCGCTACTGTAAGAAAAACTGCCGCCGAAAAGGTAGGAAGAAACGATCCCTGTCCCTGTGGAAGCGGTAAGAAGTATAAGAAGTGCTGCGGCGCAGGTGAAGAATAATTGGAAAAGAGGAGAATCCTATGGATTTTTGCGGTGAAATAAAAAGCGAGCTAATAAATCATATTATCCCATTCTGGAACAGTATGAGAGACGACGAAAAGGGCGGCTTCTACGGCTTTATGAGCCATGATCTTAAGCTGGATAAGAATGCCCCTAAGGGAGTTATTCTCCATTCAAGAATACTCTGGTTCTACTCTAACTGCTACCTCGTATTAAAAGATAAACAGTGCCTTGAAAATGCAAGGCACTGTTACGAATTTATGACGAAATACTGCGTTGACCGTGAAAACGGCGGCGTTTACTGGCTTATGAACGCCGACGGAACAGTAAACGACAGTATGAAGCATACCTATTGTCAGGCGTTTTTCGTCTATGCCCTTGCATCCTACTACGACGCAAGCGGCGACCCCGAAGCGTTAAAGCTTGCTATGGAGGTTTTCGATACTATCGAAGAAAAATGTACCGACGAGATAGCATATCTTGAAGCTATGTCGGCGGACTGGAAGCTTATTCCCAACGACGCTCTTTCGGAGAACGGGCTTATGGCGGATAAGACCATGAATACCACTCTCCACCTTTTAGAGGCATACACCGAGCTTTACCGTGTTCATAAGGACGAAAGGGTATTAAGCCGCATCAAGTTCCTTATCGGACTTTTCCTTGATAAGATATTCTACGCCGAGGAGGACAGGCTTCTCGTTTTCTTCGACAGAGAGTTTAAGGTTATCGGCGATATCCATTCCTACGGCCACGATATTGAGGCTACATGGCTTCTGGACAGAGCTTGTGAGGTTATCGGGGATAAGGAGCTTACCGAAAAGGTATCCGCTATGAATAAGCGTATTGTTGCCAATATCGCTAAGATAGCCTACGAGAACAATTCGCTGAATAACGAGCGTGAAAACGAGAAAATCAATAAAATCCGTGTATGGTGGGTACAGGCTGAAGCTGTTGTAGGCTTCCTTAACGGATATCAGAAGTACGGTATTGAGAAATATCGCGAAATGTCCGAAAATATATGGGGTTACATAAAGGCGGAGCTTATTGATAAGCGAGAGGGCGGCGAATGGATTTCCCAGATTGAGGAGGATAAGCGCCCTACGGAAAAGCCTGTGGTTGACCCCTGGAAATGCCCCTATCATAATGGAAGAATGTGTCTTGAGGTTCTTAAAAGAAGTTAAGAGGATTTGCTTATGCTTAGAAAAATCGGCATTACGCTTCTATCCGCGGCTCTTGTGCTTACCCTTTCGGGCTGTGAAGGCGAGAGGGTAGGGGAGGAGATTAAGCTCCCGATACTTGAAGGCGAGGGAAAAGGGTATAATACTGCTACCGTGGAAAAAAGGGATTTTATCGAAACAAAATCTATCGGCGGAAGCGTGGGCTACGTTTATGCAGAGGCACTTGTTACCGTAGCGGAGAGCAATATTTTGGAAAGCTATGCTAAGAACGGGAAAACCTTTAAAGAGGGCGAGGTTATTGCAGTTTTCGATTCCTCCGCCCTTGATTATGAGTATAAGAATCAGAAAATTCTCCTTGATGACGCATACTCGGCATATTCGGCAAGCGGCAGCGAGCTTTCAAGACTTAAATATGAGCAGGAAAAGCTTAAGCTGGACCTTTTACAGTACAAAATCGACCAATATACAATAAAGGCTCCCTACGACTGTGTAATTGTCACCTCTAAGAGCTTTCAGACAGGCTCCGTTGTGGGCGAAGGCGTAGAGGTCTGCACAGTGGCAAAGCCCGATGAAATTTACGTTTATACGAACGATAATGTGGCTCTTTTTTCGACGGGCGGCACGGTTAAGCTGAAATTCGGTACCGAAAAGTCCTATAGCGGAAAAATCGTTATGACCCCCGAAGGTTCGGGACGAAATAACAGCCTGAACAGCTCCGTTATCATAAAGTTTGAGGACGGAGAGCTGGAGAAGATTATGGACGAGGTAGGGAATATTGTTACCTCGGGCTGGGTGACGATAGTAGTTACTGCGGTAGAAAAGTATAACGTTCTTGCTGTGCCTGCCGACGCTGTGATGAAGTATTCGGGAAGCACCTACTGCTATCTTTCGGGGAAGAACGGAAGGGCGAGAATACCTGTTGATGTGGGCGAAACCTACGGCGGTTATACAATCATCAACAGCGGACTTACCGAGGGCGATATCGTTTCATTTTAGAGGCGACCATAATAACAAAAAAGGACTGTTGCAGCTAAGCAACAGTCCTTTTCAGTCTTTTTAATATGCAGAAAATTATTCAGCCTGGGGAGCGCCAACAGGACAAACATCTGCACAAGCGCCGCAATCGATGCAAGTAGCAGGATCGATTGAGTACTTATCGCCTTCGGAAATAGCGCTTACGGGGCAACCGTCAGCACATGCGCCACAAGCGATGCATTCGTCGGAAATTTTGTATGCCATTGTGAAAACCCTCCTTTAAGTATTGACCATCAGGTCATCAAAACCATTATAACAGATATATTCATAAAAATCAAGTCTTTTTCGATAAATTTTAATGGCAGCATTACAAGATTATTCCGCATCCTACCGATAATGTGGGAGATAGGCGTATCAGTCCTCAAGATCTTTTAATGCGGCGATTTCTTCACGATTAAGCTTAATTTTAGCGTCCTTTATAACCTTTACCTCGTCACGCTTTGTAGTAATAGCCGGTGCATCGGGGTTTTTATTGAGTTTTACCTTAAGTACGCCGGTTAAAATATTAGCCTCCTCTACGTGACCCACGCCCTCGGGAGTTTCAACGAATGCGCCAACCTTAGGAGTAATCTTTAAAAGGTCCTCATAGCAGTCCTGCTCATATTTAAGACAGCACATAAGACGTCCGCAGGTGCCCGAAATTTTTGTGGGATTAAGGGAGAGAGACTGTTCCTTAGCCATTTTGATTGAAACGGGCTGGAACTCTCCGAGAAAGCTGGAGCAGCAGAATTCTCTTCCGCAGATTCCAAGACCGCCCAGCATTTTTGCCTCGTCTCTTACGCCGATTTGTCTGAGCTCGATTCTTGTGCGGTAAATTCCTGCCAAGTCCTTAACGAGCTCACGGAAATCCACCCTGCTTTCGGCGGTAAAGTAGAATAAAATCTTACTGCCGTCGAAGGTATAGTCAACATCAATAGGCTTCATATCAAGCTTATGCTCGGTGATTTTCTTAACGAAAACCTTCATTATTTCTATTTCCTTAGCCTCGTTGTCCTTAATTGTCTTTTCGTCCTCGGGGGTAGCCACTCGTATAATGGGCTTTAAGGGCTGGACAACTCCGCTTTCGTCAATCTTTCTGTTTGGGATAACTACCTCTCCGTATTCTACTCCCCGTGCAGTTTCTACGATAACCTTATCGCCTGCCTGAACGGTTTTTCCTTTAGGGGAGAAGTAATAAACCTTTCCTACTTCCTTAAATCTTATACCAATAATTTCTATCATAAAAATCCTTTCTATATGCCTTTTTCTCTCTCGGTAATGAGGGAGGAGCAGCATCTTGCCGCAAAAAGCTGAAGATTTGGGTTGAATTCACATTTTTTATATAATGAGGAGCACTCCTCATATAGTCCGCAGACCGTTTTAAGGCTTAGCTTCCGGGAGACAGCTTTAGACTGCTCCGAGAGGGCGCCTTTATTTGTGAGCCCTGATTTTGAAGCGGCGGCACCGGCAAAAATTTCCGAAAGAACGCCTAAAATAAGGGATAAATCCTCTCTGCTCTTTATTCCTGAGAATAATACTCCGCATTCGTACTCTCTGCCCTCGGCGATAGCGGAGGAGATATCGGCGGCTTTTTTATAAAGCTCTATCGTTTCGTTATTGTTTTCGGCGTCAATAGCCGCACCGATATTACCGCCGAAAAGGCGGTAAAGCTCCGAAATACGCTCGGGAGCAATCCCCTTTTCAGTTAATGCTTCGGTAAAATCCGCCTCGTCCGCCTCATCACAGGGCAGAGCGGTAACTCTCGAAAGCACCGTTTCGAGTATAGCAGATTTTTTTGCGGCGGTGAAAATGTATCTGTTGAAGGGGAGAGGCTCTTCTATGAATTTCAGCAGAGCATTCTGACACTGGACGCTCATTTCGTCCAGGTTCTCGAAAATGCACACCCGTATTTCTCCGTCGTTGGGCTTACGGTAGCATTCCGTAATCAGATTCCTTAAATCCTTAACGTTATACTTTCCCTTTTCCATTGTATCGAGAGGATAAATAACATCGGGGTGGATATGCTTTTCGACCCTTATACATTGGTTGCAGGTCATACAGGGGACTGCCCCTTTTTTATCACAGAGATAAAGCATAGCGCCGTAATCGGCGAGTATCCCTCTGCCGATACCCTTTGCTCCCATAAAAAGGAGAGCGTGAGGGAAGCGCCCCGAGGTGCTGAAGCGGGTAAGGGCTTCTACTGCATTTTTCTTTCCGTATATTTTCATTATATCTTTTCGAAGCGCTCGATATCTGTTACGAAAATGGTTGCACCGCCTACGCTTACCTCAACAGGATAGCTTACAGGAGCAGCGTCAGCGCTATAGGAAGCGGCGGAGGGCACATACTGCTGCCGCTTATGGGAATTCTGCGCTATTGTTGCGATTGCGTCGTCCACCGAGGTATTCTCACAGCAAATCATAAAGGTTGTGTTTCCTGCCATAAGGAAGCCGCCTGTAGAAGCAAGCTTCGTAGCGAAATAGCCCTTTTTGGTGAGGGCGGTTGAAACCGAATGAGCGTCGTCGTTGTTGACGATTGCGAAAATAAGCTTCATATCCTTATTCCTTTCAAAATAAAAGAAATTCATATCTTATTATACCATAAATATTTCGTAATGTAAAGAGAAAAACGGTGGCATTACCACCGTTTCGTTGCTATTTCCATAGCTTTTCGGGATATTCTCCCTTAGCTATACTGTCCTTTATGGATTTTTTTACGAGCGCTACGTCCTCCTCGTAGGTCATACCAAACCATTTGCTTTCGGTAGGCAGCACTCTTACGGAGCAAGCGCCTGCTGCAATAAGCCTGTCAACGGCTATAGGAACGAGGAATTCGCCCTCATTTACCGTTTCTTCGGTAAGGGGGGAGAGAAATCTCAAGAAGCTGCCCTCTAAAATATCCATGAAATCGGCGGTAAAAGCCCACATATTCATAGAAGCTGCGGCATTTTCAGCGATAGTAACATCATTTCCGTTATAGGTACCGCTTATAACTCCGTCTTTTCGGCTTATGTTCTTTGTTTCTTCGAGACCGGTAAGAAAACCGTCCTTTACGGTACAAATACCCCTTGTTACAGTTCCGTTTTCGCTTAAGGTATTTCCTATTCTGAAGCCGCACATAGCATATTCGGGAATAGCCTTTCCGTCGTTATCGGCAGTTTTCAGATAGTCCACCATAGTCTTAAAGGCGTCGAAGCCGTAGAAATCGTCGGCATTGATAACTGCAAATGAGCCATTAACAGCTTTTTTAGCCGCTAAAACAGCCTGTCCCGTTCCCCAGGGCTTTAATCGAAGAGGAGCGAGCTCCTTTTTCAGGGGGATATCCTCCTTTTCCTGGAAAACGTAGGTGATTTTAACCTGTTCGGAAAGCCTGTCGCCGATAGCGTTACGAAAAAGCCCCTCGATATCCTTTCTTATAATGAAAACGATATGGTTGAAGCCCGCTCTTACTGCATCGAAGACCGAATAATCCATAAGCAGTTCGCCATTCGGACCGATAGGCTCAAGCTGTTTAATCTTTTTTCCGAAGCGAGAGCCGATTCCTGCCGCCATAATAACAAGGGTAATATCCTTATTCATAACCTACTCCTATAAACCACACGTTGCAAAAAAGGGCACAGAAAGACCGTGCCCTTTTAAATATTCCGAAAAACGATTAAGAACCGTACTTAGCTGTATTGATCTTAACACCGGGGCCCATTGTAGAAGTTACAACGCAGCTCTTGATGTACTGACCCTTTGCAGCAGAAGGCTTAGCCTTAACGATAGCTGCCATAAGAGCTTCGAGGTTCTCGGAAAGCTTATCCATACCGAAGGAAGCCTTACCGATGGGGCAGTGGATGATATTTGTCTTATCGAGACGGTATTCAATCTTACCTGCCTTAGCGTCAGCAATAGCCTTAGCTACGTCGGGAGTAACTGTACCTGCCTTAGGGTTAGGCATTAAGCCTCTCGGACCTAAAACCTTACCTAAACGACCAACAACGCCCATCATGTCAGGGGAAGCGATAACTACGTCGAAATCCATCCAACCGTCCATGATCTTCTTAACTGTATCGTCATCAGCGATATAATCAGCGCCTGCGTCCTGTGCTTCCTTAATCTTATCGCCCTTTGTGAATACCATTGTTCTTACGGTCTTACCTGTACCGTTAGGGAGAACAACAGCGCCTCTTACCTGCTGGTCAGCGTGACGGGAGTCAACGCCAAGTCTGATATGGAGTTCAACGGTTTCGTCGAACTTAGCCTTAGCTGTCTTGCAAACGAGGTCGCAAGCTTCATTAACTTCGTAGAACTTAGCGGAGTCAACGATCTTTGCGCTTTCAATATATTTCTTTCCGTGCTTCATTTATAATCCTCCTTGTGGTCAAACGGTTTAAAACCTCCCACGAAATAAATTGTTCGTAATCTTAATTAGTCAACAACCGTAACGCCCATAGAACGAGCTGTACCGGCGATCATAGACATAGCTGCTTCGATGGAGCCTGCGTTGAGGTCCTTCATCTTCTGTTCTGCGATAGCCTGAACCTGAGCCTTGGTAATCTTAGCTACCTTGGTCTTGTTAGGTGTACCGGAAGCTGTTTCAATACCGCAAGCCTTCTTGATAAGAACAGCTGCAGGGGGAGTTTTTTTCACAAAGGAGAAGCTTCTGTCAGCGTAAACTGTGAT
>JAEDHF010000003.1 GCA_016297165.1 Oscillospiraceae bacterium
TATGGACGATACGGAGGAATGATTATGAGCAGATTTGATGTTTGTGCGCTTGGCGAGCTGCTGATAGATTTCACCGATAACGGAAATATAAAACGCTCTGCCTTATTGCAGGGCGTTTTAGTTTTATTGAATTTCATATAGAACAAGTGTTTACAATGATTTCTTGAAACACTTGCTATCCCTTAGGCAATACCGCACAAAGATTGCGTGCGGATTGCGAAGTCAGATTTTTCGTCAGATTGTGCAAATTGAGTGCAGTTTGGCTGACGCCAATCAAGCGAAATTTGTGCAAGATGACGGAAAAGATGCAAGCAAGGCGTACGCAAAGCTGTTAGGCGGTCTTTGTGCGGTGTTGCCCTTATGCTTATTCTGCTGAAAGCTTATACCGAAGCTTTTAAGCTGCTATTTTCTGCTCAGTATTTTATCCAGGTCCTCCTTCGGCGTACTTATAGGCGTAAGGTTATAATGCTCTGAGAGAATTTTTAGAACATTAGGCGACACAAAGGCAGGAATTGTGGGGCCAAGATACATATTCTTTATACCGAGATAAAGAAGGGTAAGGAGAATACATACCGCCTTCTGCTCATACCAGGAAAGGACAAGAGTAAGGGGCAGGTCGTTAACACCGCAGTTAAAGGCTTCGCTAAGGGCGAGGGCAATTTTAATTGCGCTGTAGGAGTCGTTGCATTGACCGCAGTCCAGTATTCTCGGTATGCCTTCGATTTCCCCTAAATCCAGGTCGTTTATACGGTATTTTCCGCAGGCGAGGGTAAGAATTATTGTATCGGGAGGGGTAAGCTTAGCGAAATCGGTGTAGTAGCTTCTGCTTGTTGAGGCGCCGTCACAGCCGCCGATAAGAAAGAAATGCCTGATTTTCCCCGCCTTAACGAGTTCTACGATTTTATCTGCATAAGAAAGCACAGCGTTATGACCGAAGCCTGTTGTAACGGTGTGGCCGCCGTTCATTCCTGTCATTTCCCTGTCCTCGTCGTAGCCGCCGCATTCAATAGCCTTCTCAATTACGGGGGTAAAATCCTTATCCTCCCCTATATGGGTTAGCTCGGGATAGGAAACTACCGAGGTGGTGAAAACTCTGTCGGAATAGCTCTGCCTTACGGGCATAATGCAGTTTGTTGTGAATAAAACCGGGGCAGGAATATTGTGGAATTCCGACTGCTGATTCTGCCAGCCTGTGCCGAAATTGCCCTTTAAATGGGGGTATTTTTTAAGCCCGGGATAACCGTGTGCAGGCAGCATTTCGCTGTGAGTGTAGATATTTACTCCCCTGTCCTTGGTCTGTTCGAGAAGAAGCTTAAGGTCGTGAAGGTCGTGGCCGCTTACTACAATGAACGGTCCTTTTTCAATGGTAAGAGGTACTTCTGTGGGCACAGGATTGCCGTAGGCCTCCGTGTTGGCGGCGTCAAGCATCGCCATACATTTCAGGTTAATTTCTCCTGTTTTAAGCACTAATTCAAGAAGCTCACCGTCGGATTTTCTTTCCCCTAAAGCGTATAATGCCTCATAGAAAAAGCCGTTTACCTCGGGGTCGGTTTTTCCGAGGATAAAAGCGTGATAGGCGTAAGCCGCCATACCCTTTATACCGAAAAGAATAAGGGATTTTAAGGAGCGGATATCCTCGTGTTCATTCCATATTTCCTTCATATCGAAATCTTCCGCTTTTTCGGAGGTTACCCTTCCCTTTTCCTTTTCTATTTCGGTTTTTATTTTCTTTATTGTCTCGTTGTTGAAGTTAACGTTGGTGATAGTAGTAAAAAGCCCTTTTAAGATAAGCTCATCGGTTTTTGAGGTGGGATTTCCCGACTTCGAAGCTCTTGCGAGACCTATAAGCGCCCCCATAAGCTCGTCCTGATAATTGGAGGTATCTGCCTTCTTGCCGCATACTCCTGCCTTACCGTTACAGCCCTTGTTATGGGCAGTCTGCTGGCACTGAAAACAAAACATTTCTTCCATAAGCAATTCTCCTTAAGATAAAATAGTATAGCCTTATTTTACCTCCTATTTGCTTTACTTATTCATACTAATAACCGTTTGAACGAAGGAAAAGATTTGTTGAAAGGCGGTATCGATATCGAGGAAAAGAAACGTAGGCGTACTGTATGTACGTCAAGTTTATTTGACGACGATAGCGGTGCCGGATTTCGGCAAATATTTCCTGAGTTTAAATGGTTATTTGTATCAGTACCCGTAAAACACAAATAAGGCGGTAGCTATAAAGCCGCCGCCATTTAATTTGTGATAATATTTTCAGCTTTGAGTAAGAGGTCGTCCTCCCGAAACGACTCCTTTATCGCTTTATGCCTTAAGAGCCTCAATCTCAACCCTCATACCCTTTTCGGTACCGAAGGTATAGAGCCCGTCATTAACTTTTACCTCTGCGCCCTTTACGGAAAGGGGAATATCGCTGTAAACCCGACATTCGCCGCCATTAAGGGACAAAACCGAAGCCTTTTCGAGAACGCCCTCTTTCCAGCTGAAATCCACCTTAAAGCCGCCTCTCGCCTTTAAGCCCGTAGCCTCGCCCTCGCTCCAGTCCTTCGGAAGCGCAGGAAGAAAGCGTATTTCGCCGCTATGGCTCTGTAAGAGGGCTTCGGTAATGCCTGCGCCGCCGCCGAAATTACCGTCAATCTGAAAGGGCGGATGACTGTCGAACATATTGGGATTGGTGGAATGAGTAAGAAGAAGCCCGATATTTTCGGCTACCCTTTCCCCGTCGAGAAGCCTTGCCCACATATTTATTATCCAGGCTCTCGACCAGCCCGTATGACCGCCGCCGTAGGAAAGCCTTCGTTCAATGGTAGCCTTTGCCGCCTCGGCAAGGTGGGGAGTAAAGCGCATTGTAATCTGGTCGGCGGGATAAAGACCGAAAAGCTGGGAAATGTGCCTGTGTCCCGGCTCTGCCTCGTCGTAATCCTTTGCCCATTCCATAATCTGGCCGTATTTTCCGATTCTATTTTCGGGCAGCCGCTTCATTATCTCCGAAAGCCTTTCGCCGAAAGCTCTGTCGATGCCTAAAAGCCTACCGCTTTCTATAACGGCGGTAAAAAGCTCCCTTAGAATCTGGGTATCCATTGTAGGACCCATACATACCGAGCCCTTTTCCCCGTTTTCGGCGATAAAGGTATTCTCGGGAGAAACCGAGGGGCAGGTTACAAGCTCCCCATTATCGTTCTCAATAAGAAAATCCGTGAAGAATTCCGCCGCTTCCTTCATAACATCGTACTGCTCCCTAAGGAAATCAGTATCTCCCGTAAAGCGGTAATGCTCGTAGATATGGAGGGAGAGCCACGCTGCCCCCATAGGCCATATCGTAGCAGGAATCCACTCGTCCTGGGGCGCTGTATCCCCCCATATATCCGTATTATGGTGGCACATAAAGCCACCGCAGCCGTACATTTCTCTTGCGGTTTCACGTCCGCTTTCTCTCATTCGGTCAAGGTGAGCGAATAAGGGCGTGTGACATTCGGGTAAATCCGCCGTTTCAACACCCCAGTAGTTCATCTCCGTATTGATGTTTACGGTATATTTACTGCCCCAGGCAGGCCACATATCCTTATTCCAGATACCCTGTAAATTAAGGGGCAAGGTACCCTCACGGCTTCCCGAAATAAGAAGATATTTCGAAAAGCTCCAATATAAAGCCACTAAGCCCTTATCCTCACCGTTAAAGCCCTTTATGCGCTCATTTGTGGGAATATCGGAAAAATCCTTACCCGAAAGGGTAAGAGAGGTGCGGTTATATAAAGCCTTGTAGTCCCTTTCGTGGTCGGCTTTTATAGCGGAGTAGCCCTTTCTTAGCGCCTTTCTTACGTCGTTAAGGGCGGCCTTATCGTAATCGGCTCTGTAGAAGTCGGTGCGGCAGGATATAACGAGAGTAACCTCGTCACAACCCTCGGCAAAAAGCCTTTTTCCTTCGGTATAGACCTTTCCGCCCTTACAGTCTGCCGAAATTGCCGCAAAATAGGCTATACCGTTATCGGAGCCTGTCTTTCCGCCGTAAGCGATAGTTTTTTCGTCATAATCGGTATTAAAGTCGTAATCGTCATCTCTTCCGTCTATTTCGGTGCAGAAGCCTACTGCCCCCCCTTTATCCGAAGTAAAATGAATAGCGATAACGTTATCGGGAAAGGACGCTATAACCTCCCGACGATAATATACGCCCTCGCTTTTCCATTCGGTAACCGCTGCCGAATTATCGAGGTCGAGATAACGCTTGTAATCGGTTATATTTTCGCCGCCGGAATAGATTTTAAGCTCTCCGAGGGGCTGATAGTGGGTCTGCTGGCTCGGTACGCCGAAAAACGCCCGTCTTTCAAGCTCTTCCGCTTCAGAAATTCGGTTCTCCGCTATAAGCTTTCTTATAAGGGGCAGGTTCTTCTTAGCGGATTTGTTATTGCGGTTTCTTCGTCCCCCCGACCATAGGCTGTCCTCGTTAAGCTGGAGGGTTTCAGCCGCCGTACCCCCGAAAACCATAGCGCCTAAGCGCCCGTTTCCTACAGGGAGAGCCTCGTCCCAGTTTTCCGCAGGAGCCTTATACCATAACAGTGAATTATCCATAAATAGTCCTTTCCGACTTTTCCTAAAGGTTGACCCGACACATATTACAATGCGTCGGGTTAATTCTGCTTTTCAATTATTTTACTACTATATTTACAAGCTTTTTCGGAACAGCAATCTGCTTAACAACCGTCTTACCCTCAACGAGAGGCTTGATTGTCTCGTTTTCGAGAGCCGCCTTAATCATTTCGTCCTGTGATAAAGCGGCAGGAATACTCATCTTCGCCTTTACCTTACCGTTAATCTGTACTACGATTTCGACATTTTCCTCTACACAAAGAGCCTCGTCATATTCTGCCCACTTCTGCTCGGAAAGAATACCGCCGAATACGTTCTGATACATTTCCTCGGTGATATGTGGAGCGAAGGGGTTAAGAATTGTGATAAGCGCCTTAAGCTCGCCCTTTGTGATGCTGCCCTTATCGTAGATATTATTAAGAAGAGTCATCATAGCCGCAATAGCGGTGTTGAACTTTAAGCCCTCGATATCCTCGGAAACCTTCTTGATTGTTCTGTGGAAGGCGGCGGAAAGCTCCTTGCTGAAACTGTCGCCGTCAACGAGCATATCCTGTAAATTCCATATTCTGTCAAGGAATCGCTTACAGCCCTTTAAGCTGCTTTCGCTCCAGGGTGCCGCCTGCTCATAGTCGCCCATAAAGAGAACGTAAACTCGGAGTACGTCTGCGCCGTATTCGTCAACTACGTCGTTAGGGTCAACAACATTTCCTCTCGACTTACTCATCTTTACGCCGTCGGGACCTAAGATAAGACCCTGCGCAGTACGCTTAGCGTAAGGCTCGGAAACGGGCACCTCGCCGATATCATAAAGGAACTTATGCCAGAAGCGGGAATAGATAAGGTGACGGGTAACGTGCTCCATACCGCCGTTGTACCAGTCAACGGGGAGCCAGTACTTAAGCGCCTCCTGACTTGCGAAAACGTCGTTATTCTTGTTGTCGCAATAGCGGAGGAAGTACCAGGAAGAGCCTGCCCACTGAGGCATTGTATCTGTTTCTCTCTTTGCGTCAGCACCACACTTGGGGCACTTGCACTTTACGAAGCTATCAATCTTCGCAAGAGGACTTTCGCCGTCGGAGCCGGGCTGGAAGTTGTCAACAGGGGGAAGTCTTAAGGGTAATTCCTCGTAGGGAACAGGAACAATGCCACAGTGAGGACAATGCACAATCGGGATAGGCTCGCCCCAGTATCTCTGGCGGTTGAATGCCCAGTCCTTCATTTTGTACTGTACGCCCTTTTCGCCGATACCCTTTTCGCCCAGGAAATCAAGCATTTTTTCGATAGCTTCCTTCTTTGTGGCAACGCCGTTAAGGAACTCGGAGTTAATCATTTCTCCGTCCCCTGTATAAGCTTCCTTTTCGATATCTCCGCCCTTAATTACGGGGATAATATCAATACCGAACTTCTTAGCGAATTCATAGTCTCTTGTGTCGTGAGCAGGTACTGCCATAATAGCGCCGGTACCGTAGCCCATCATTACATAGTCCGCAACATAAATGGGGATTTCCTTACCGTTTACGGGGTTTATAGCGGAAAGGCCCTCGATTTTAACGCCTGTCTTGTCCTTTACGAGCTGTGTTCTTTCGAATTCGCTCTTCTTAGCGCATTCGTCCTTATAGGCGTCAAGAGCGGCGATATTTCCGATTGAAGCCCTGTACTTTTCGATAATGGGATGCTCGGGGGCGATTACCATAAAGGTTACGCCGTAGAGCGTATCGGGTCGGGTAGTATAAATACGGAGGGTTTCGTCCTTATCCTTAATGGAGAAGTTAACGAAAGCGCCTGTGGATTTACCTATCCAGTTTTCCTGCTGGAGCTTAATATTGGGGAGGAAGTCAACCTCTTCGAGACCCTGTAAAAGCTTGTCTGCATATTCGGTAATACGAAGATACCATACTTCCTTTTCCTTCTGTACGATAGCGCTGTGGCAGATGTCGCACTTGCCGCCCTGTGAATCCTCGTTGGAGAGAACTACCTTACAGCTGGGGCAGTAGTTAACGAGGGTCTTATCCCTGAAAACGAGCCCTTTTTCGAACATCTTAAGAAAAATCCACTGTGTCCATTTATAGTAATCCTCGTCGGTAGTATCTACAACTCTGTCCCAGTCGAAGGAGAAGCCCACTCTCTTTAACTGACCTGTGAACTTAGCGATATTGTTGTCTGTAACCTGTCTGGGGTGAACGCCTGTCTTAATGGCGGTATTCTCGGTAGGAAGACCGTAAGCGTCGAAGCCGATAGGGAAAAGAACGTTATAGCCCTGTAGTCTTTTCTTTCTGCTTACTACCTCAAGACCGGAATAAGCCTTGATATGTCCTACGTGCATACCTGCGCCGGAGGGGTAGGGGAACTCAACAAGAGCGTAGAACTTGGGCTTATCGCTGCCTGTTACTGCCTTGAAGCTCTCATGCTCGTCCCAGTATTTCTGCCATTTTGGTTCAATTTCCTTGAATTCATACTTCATATTTTAAAATGTCCTTTCATTTTGTTCCGAAAAATACAAATATATTATATTACCGATTTATTCCGTTGTCAATAAAAAATTCGGAAAAGCATATCAATACCTGGAAAAATCGGGCAGCTCGTCAAGAGTAATAAAAAGCTCGTTATTATAGGCGTATTCAAGCTCCTCGGGAGTAACCCTTTCATAGCTTATGGAGCCGTCGCTGTTTATGATATAGTCACCCTTCCAGAGAGCGAACCAGAGCCAGTAGGCGTTATCCCTAACTATATAGTCGGGGTTGGGCAGTCTTCCGCATTCGGTAAGGGCTACCGCCTTCGACTTTATAGTATAGCTTATAGCGTCCAGCATACGGCTGTTTCCCGAAATATCGGAACGGGTGTATAAATCCATTCCTACGATATCAACATAATCGTCTCCGGGATAAAAGTCATAGCCTTCGCCGTCCCATACCCATATAATATTACTAAGCTGATGGTAATCGGTAAAGCGCTCGAATATGAACTTATAGAGCCAGAGGTAGTTTTCGCTGCTCTTACCCCACCAGTACCAGCCGTTTCCTGCCTCGGGCAGCGGTCTGAACAGTACGGTGACGTCCTGTGCCTCTAAAAGCTTAAGCTTTTCCGCTATAACGTCCATATCTGCGATAAGTCTTACCGCCTCGGAGGAAACTCTTCCCGTCTGCTGGTAGGCTTCGAGGGAGGTAGGGCTAAGTACCGCAATACTGCTGTCGCAAAGGGCGTCGGAAAGGTCGAAATCCGTAATAGCGCTGCTGTAATGGGAATTATCGGAAACGGGAGCGTACCAGTACCAGCTGTAGCTTATAAGTCCGCCCTTTTTCCGCCAGCTTATGGCAGCCTGCAGCTCGTCCTCGTTATTCTTGTCCGCACCGTTATAGTATTCGGTAAATATGCCTAAATCGCCGCAGCGCAGGGCGCTGTAGCGTCCCGTATCCATATATATTGCGTTTATTTCCGTAGTTGTTCCCGTTGAGCAGTACTGCCCCGTAAGAACTCTGTTTCCGTAAATATCCGAAAGGTATTTCTTAATCGCCTTTGTTGTATCGTTTGCGTTCTTGTTTACGCAGGAATTACTTATTTCGTAGGCAAGCTTAGTAACGGTAGGAGCATTTTCGACCGAAACCTCGTCGATATACGCCGTTCCCGAAAGAGCCTGAAGGGTGAGCTTATTCTCGCCCTTACTAAGGTATATTCCGTTAAGATAAACATAGGAAAACTCCGTACTCTCTTCGGAATATACGGCGCCCTGTACCGTTCCGTCTATAGTCTTATAGTCGCCCTCGGGGCTGTCGATTTCCTTTTCGCCGCCGGTTATAAGGGCTACTGCTGTTCCTGCGGAACAAAGTCTTACGCCGATATTATAATGCTGTGACGAGGGGACCTTTATTTCGAGGGTAGCGTACGCCTTATTTC
Organism: Oscillospiraceae bacterium; assembly: GCA_016297165.1. Classification (GTDB taxonomy): domain Bacteria; phylum Bacillota; class Clostridia; order Oscillospirales; family Ruminococcaceae; genus Ruminiclostridium_E. The sequence goes on from JAEDHF010000003.1 coordinate 8,485, forward strand.
CGAGGCAGATAAAGCCCGAACCGTTAAAGCCCGAAAGTCCGTCGGTATAGGACTGGGCGTCGGTATTGAACTCGGGCTGGTAGATTTCGCTGTATTCCTCCTCTGCCACAACGGGCTTAGAGGGGGAATAAAGGTCCTCCGACATAAGCTCGGGGATAATAACGGTTTCCTGCTCGATTTCCTTATTATCCACCACGTCTTCCGTTTCCTCGGTTTCGACGGTTACCTTACTGTAATCTATCTCCGTGGCGCAGCCCGATAAAAGCAGGACTGCACCAAGGAAAGCCAAAATTTTTCTTTTCATTTATTCCAACCTGTTTTCAACACGGATAACAATTCTGTCTCCGTCGGCTATGGGGGTGCTGAATTTTGCGGGAGCGCCGTTCTTTAAGAGAATAAGCTCGCTTCCGGGACGGGTAGTATCAATCTCGATATAATTTAGAAGGTCGAAAAGCATATTTTCGCCGTTTTTATCGGGTAGTCCGATAATGTCGCCGTTAAGGACTACGGATATCCCCTTTTCTACGGGAGAAAAGCTCTTTTTTACCTCTTCGGGGGTATTTTTCTCCTCCGAAACAGGCTCAGGAGCGGTTACGGTAACCTCTGCTTCTTCGAAGGCGAAGCTTTCCGCAATTTCGCTTATTTCCTTATCGGTGATGCCCTCGGTTACGGGAGAGGCTTCTGCTGTTTCGGCTGTTTCTCCTTTTTCCTCAGCCTTCGCTGTTTCAGCCGTTTCCCTTTCTTCGGCGGTTTCCGTTACTGCTTCGCGTGTTTCGGGCTCTTCCTCCTTTTCCTCTTCGATAGGCGGATTTTCCTTACCGATAAGGTTTCCGTAGCTGTCATAAGCGGCGATTCTGTCGCCGTCGGAAAGGACGTAGCCCTCTTCAACGTGAACGCCGTTAACACGATAATCTGCGCTGTCGTAGGAGGCTCCCACGTCGCAGAGCAGGTCGTCTATAGTAATGATTCCGATAGTTTCGATATTGTCGAGGGGGCGTATATCATAATCGGGGGCTTCTTCCTTACCGTTTACATAAGCCTTTATGCCGATTTTATATTCCTCGCCGCAGAAATAAACCTTTCCCGAGCCCTTTCCGAAGCTTACCTCGTCGGAAAGCCTTGCGGAAGCGTTTAAGCCGCTTGCTGCAGGTACAAGGCTTATTCTGTCGCCCTGGGTCACCTTTGTCATAATGGACGCAGGCTTATCGTTTACCTTAATTTCAGCAGGAGTCATACCCTCGCCCTTTATTGTTCTTCTCGTACCGTTAAGGGTAAAGGTAAGGTTTCTTCCGCTTCTTCCCATAATTTCTGCGGAGCGGTAGCCTGCAATAGTAAGGGCTTCATACACGCTTAACTGCTTTGTATCGAAAACTCTTACCTTTTTATCGTTTACGGTAATAACCGAAAAGTCGTAGCCCTCGTCAAGTATAGAGGTGACGGCAATTCCTAAGGGAGTAACGTATTCTGCACCTAAGACAGCGCCGTTTTCGTCCACATTCTTAAGGAAGTCGCCGCCGCCGATAGCTACTCTCGATTCATCAAGACTAAGCTTCTCCGCCACAAGTCTCGGAAGCCCCTCTATAAGGCTTCCGCCGCCTACAAGGAATACTGCTGCGGGAGAGCCGCCGTTAGCGCTCATTATCGAGCTGCAGATTGTTTCCGCAAGGCTATCAACGGCAGGAGTAAGCATTTTAACAATATCCTCCGCCTTAACCTTATGGGGAATGCCGAGAATGTCACGGTATTCAAGCTCCTTTTCGCCCTGTGAGCAGCTTTGCTTAAGGGCTTCGGCGGTATTGAAGTCCACAAGGTAGGTTCTTATTATTTCCTCGGTAATTTCGTCTCCCGCTGTAGTAGCCATAGCATAAGCCACAACGGAGCCGTCCTTTGCTATGGCGATATCCGAGGTGCCTGCGCCGATATCGACGAGAGCGATATTTATAAGCCTTATTTCGGGAGGAACGATAACGTTCATAGCCGCAATAGGCTCCAGAGTAAGGCTCTCTACCTCCAGCTCGTTAAGGTCCATTACTGCGTAAAGACCCTCTACGACGATTCCGGGAAGAAAGGCGGCGATAAGCTCGATTTCTACCTTTTCGCCCTTATGCCCCTCGAGGCTTAAAATCTTATAGTCGTCGAGACGGTACTGCATAATGGAATGACCTACGCAGTAGAAGAGGTTTCTTCCCGTTTTCGGGGAGTCGAGCTCCGCCTGTGCCTTTTGTATGGTTTCGATTTCCATGGACTTTATCATGTCCGAGGTAATATATTCGTCGGAGCTTATATCGAACTCCATTTTTCCGCGGCAGGTTTTAAGAGCTCGTCCTGCGGCGGCGATAGAAACACGCTTAAGCTCTACGCCGTTACGCTCTTCGAGGGCGGTTTTCGCCTGTGCGACAATCTTCGCAACCTGCTTTATATCCTCGACCTGACCGTCCACCATGGCTCTTTTCGTATGGGGGACGCTTATATAGTCCTTAAGCCTGAATTTCTCGTCTATGTACTCGCCGATTATACCTACAACCGTTCTCGTACCTATATCAAGAGCAAAAACAAGGTCGCCCTGGGGCTTAAGCTCCTTTTTATTTTCGCTTACTGCATTATTTTCGCTTAACATAAGAAAATCCTTTCGTCCTCGCTTTATCAGTCAAGAAAATCCTTGAGCTTCTTGCTTCTTGAGGGGTGACGAAGCTTTCTTAATGCCTTGGCTTCTATCTGTCTTATTCTTTCACGGGTAACGTTAAATTCCTTACCAACTTCCTCAAGAGTTCTCTGACGTCCGTCCTCTAAGCCGAAACGAAGGCGTAAAACCTTACCCTCTCTTTCGGTAAGGGTATTAAGCACCTCGTCAAGCTGTTCCTTAAGGAGAGTTAAGGAAGCCGCTTCTGCAGGAGCAGGAGCCTCCTCGTCGGGGATAAAGTCGCCGAGATGGCTGTCCTCCTCCTCACCGATAGGGGTTTCGAGGGAAACGGGGTCCTGTGAAATTCTTATAATTTCCCTTACTCTGTCTAATGGGAGCTTTAATTCCTCTGCAATTTCCTCGGCGGTAGCCTCTCTTCCGTTCTTATGGAGTAAGGTGCTGCTTACCTTTTTAACCTTTGTGATGGTTTCTACCATGTGGACGGGGATACGGATAGTTCTTGCCTGGTCGGCGGTAGCCCTTTGTATAATCGAACTTTTCTACTGCCTTAATAAGACCTAAGTTACCCTCCTGAATAAGGTCGAGGAACTGCATACCTCTGCCCACATAGCGCTTAGCGATACTTACAACAAGACGAAGGTTAGCCTCGGAAAGGCGCTTCTTAGCGTAGGGGTCGCCGGAGGACATACGCTGTGCAAGCTCGATTTCCTCCTCGGGAGAAAGAAGAGGTACTCGTCCGATTTCCTTAAGGTAGATTTTTACGGGGTCGTCGATAGCGATATTGTCGGTAGAAAGGGCAATATCAAGGTCGTCGTCTCCTGCGAAATCAAGAGCGGCGTCAAGGTCGTCGTCGGCGGTAAAATCGTCCACGATATCAATGTTGTTTGCTTCAAAAGCGTCGTAGAGCTTATCGATCTGCTCGGCGTCAAAGGAATAATTTTCGAGAGCGTCGGTTATTTCCTTTGTGGTAAGCTTACCGTTCTGTTTACCGATTTCGATAAGCTCAACGAGGGGAGATTTTGTGTTTTCAGACATATATATACTTCCTTCCTGTAGGGGGTGCCCGAAAAGCTTATCGTTCCTCTTTGATGTGCATTTATTCTGAATTTGCCACTAAGGCGGCACATATCAACGATAGGCTTATTAAGGCATATTAAAGACAGTCTCAGCCTTTTGACTGCCGTTTTTTCTTCATTTCTTCAACTCTTTGCAGCAATTCCTCATCAGTCATTTCTGCGGCGGATTTACTGTTTTTTGCTTCCTTATGCTTTAAAAGAACTCCGATATATTCTTCGAGGCGGCCTACGCTGTAGGGCAGCATATCACCCTGCCTGCATATACCGATTATTCTTCCCACCTCTTCGGCGGAAAATTCGCCGCCGATAGCGGATATATCAAGGCTTTCGCCCGATTTTATGCGATTTTTTATGAAAATATAGAGTCGTCGGTTAAACTCCGTAGGAAAATCCTCGTCGCTAAGCTTCGCTTCAACTCCCGAAAGCCTGTCGGGGGAATGGAAAAGGAAGGCGATAATTCCTCTTTCCGCCTTTTCTTCGGCAGGAAAGGCGGCTGCGTCGGGGTTTATCGGGTCACGCTTTACTGCGCCGCTTATAAGCTTCTTTTCCTCGGCTCTCCTGTCCGAATAGCGGTTATACTTCATTTTATCCTTAACGAGAGCCGCTATTACCGAGCTTTGCTCTCCGGAAAGTCTTGCTGTTTCCGAGGTATAGACCGTTCTTTCGGTATCGCTTCGTATTTCGGCTAAAAATGGAATAGCTTTTTTAAGGAACTCCGACTTTCCCGAGGGAACGGAAAGGTCGATTCCCGACTTAAGCTTACCGTATTCATAATCGAGGGCGGTTTCCGTAGCGGATAAAAGCTGTCGGAAGCTTTCCGCGCCGAATTTCTTTATATATTCGTCGGGGTCCTTTGCGTCGGGGATTTTAAGTACCCGTGCAAGAACTCCTGCCTCGCCTAAAAGGTTTATGGCTTTTACCGTTGCTTTTTGTCCTGCGCTGTCGGAATCGTAGGAGATAACCGCCTCGGAAACGTACCGCTTCATAAGGTTCGCCTGTGACGGCGTTATAGCGGTACCGAGAGTAGCTACGGCATTATCGAAGCCTGCCTGATTAAGGGCAATAACGTCCATATACCCCTCGCAGAGGATAAAGCATTTTTCCTTTGTATTCTTGGCGAAATTGAGGGAGAAGAGGTTGTCCCTTTTCTGAAAGACTAAGGTTTCGTCGCTGTTTAGATATTTTGCAGGAGCGTCCTTTTCGAGAGTCCTGCCTCCGAAGGCGATAACGTTACCTCTTCTGTCGATAATGGGGAACATAACCCGCCGTCGGAATTTATCGTATCTGCTGTTGTTATTGCGTGCTAAAAGAGCGCCCTCCTCCATTTCATCGTCGGTATAGCCCTTCTGCCGCAGGTAATACTGTAAATTATGCCAGCCCTCGGGAGCGAAGCCTAAACCGTATTTTCGTATGGTATTGGGAGTAAGCTGCCGCCCGATAAGGTAATCCATACCCTCCTTGCCCTCGGGAGAGAGGAGAACGTCACGGAAATATCTCGCCGCCTCACGGTTCATTTCGAGAAGCCGCACACGCTTATTTGCGCCGCTGTCGTTGTAGCTGTCCTCAGGCATTGAGAGCCCTGCCCTCTGGGCAAGGAATTTAACGCTTTCGAGGTAGTCCAGCCTTTCGATAAGGCGGATAAAGGTTATTACGTCGCCCCCTGCGCCGCAGCCGAAGCAATAAAAGCTCTGGCTTTCGCTGTAGATATGGCAGGAGGGAGTTTTTTCGGAATGAAAGGGGCAGGAGCACACATAATCCCGTCCCGTTCGTTTTGTATTCACATAGGAGGACATAACGGAAACTATATCGTTACTCATTCTTATAGCGTCGAGAAATTCGTCGGGTAATCTCATTTTTGTCCTCCTTTCAGATTTTTGATGAGAAATTTCAACAGAAAAAAGATGTATAAGAAGGGCTCTGCCCCCAAACCCCGCAAGCTTTTTCGAGAAAAAGCTTGACAAAAAGCTTTAATACTTTGAGAGAATAGTTAATCTCCCCATAACCGATTACCATTCTAATGCCACATTAAGGCAGTTAATCTAAAACTCACAATTAAAAGCCACAACGGGGCAGGACAACAAAACTCTCCGATTTTGTTGAACTATACTCACAATAGGAGCAGTCCTTAGCCGATTCAGGAGCGTAGGGTAACACATAGAAGTAGGCGTGAGGTCTGTTACGGGAGTAATAAATCTGCTGATAGCCAAAAAAGACTTGCTGTTTTAATAAAAAACTGCTATCTGTAAGTGGTGCTCTCCCCGTGAAATGGTCGCCCATTGATGTATTGGGGCTTCCCGAGAGGGCACGGACTACCAATAGGAGCTGGTGGCTATTCAAGTTAGTTACAGGTCCCGAGCCGACTGTCCGACCTCTTGGCAACAGGGTTACATATATTGCTAAAACGGAAGCAAGAGTTGAGGACGGAGGGTCGGGACGAGCTTCTTTCCCCCTTTCTTGGCGGAACAAGAAAGGGGTGCCCATAAGACGGCAAGTCTAATCAAAAAATGTGTACTTAATGAAAACTTACATATTGAACAAACCAAAAAACTATTTAATTTAACAAAAACAGCAATCTATCAACAAACTGCCAACAAAACAAAAACACAAAATTTCTTTGTTTCTTTCTTAATAAAGAAAGAACAGCAAAACCCTCAGAAATAGTTTTTGCTCCAGGATTTAGGAATACAAAGCTCCGTAAACCTGTCTATTGCGTAATCGTCGGTCATACAGGAAATATAGTCGCCAACCGCCGTTTCCTTGCCCTCTTCCTCGGCGATTTTTCTGTAAAGCTCCGGCATATCCTCCCAGTTCTTCATATAATGCTCGAAAAGATACTCTACAATGTGACACGCCTTACCCTTTTCCATATTGGTCGCCTCGGCGTAATATACGTTCTCGAACATATATGCCCTTAGCTCGTCATGGGCGGTCTTAACTTCTTCGCTGTAGCGGATTTCGTCGGTGCTGTTTTCGATAACCGAGGTAACGAGGGTAGTTATTCTATCACTTTTACTCTTTCCGAGAACCTTTATGGGACCCTCGGGCAAGTCGCTCTCCGAAATAACGCCCCCTCTTATAGCGTCCTCAATATCGTGGTTTATATAAGCTATTTTATCCGCAAATTTAACTACTACGCCCTCTAAGGTGTCGGCAGTCATATTCGTATGGCAAAGTATTCCGTTTTTAACCTCTTTCGTAAGGTTAAGTCCCCGTCCGTCCCTTTCGATTCGCTCTACTACCCTTACGCTCTGCTTATAATGGGTAAATCCCCCGGGCAGAAGCTTTGCAAGGGTGCGCTCTCCGTCATGACCGAAGGGGGTATGGCCTAAGTCGTGGCCTAAAGCGATAGCCTCGGTTAAATCCTCGTTGAGCCGTAAGGCTCTCGCTATTGTACGGGCAATCTGCGATACCTCAAGGGTATGGGTAAGTCTCGTCCTGTAATGGTCGGATTTCGGGATAAGAAAAACCTGTGTCTTGTGCTTTAAGCGGCGAAAGGCGTTACAATGTATAATCCTGTCACGGTCACGCTGAAAATCCGTCCTTACGTCACAGGGCGCTTCATATATATCTCTGCCCTTTGAGTCCGCCGATTTGCAGGCGTACTCCGAAAGGGTCTTTCTTTCAATATCCTCGGTTATTTCTCTCGGAAGAATAGGTCGTCACCTCTCAATCTGATTATGCTCTACTTAATGTCTGCTCATCAACTTCTGAAAGGCTTTAAAATAATGAAAAAAGCCTTTCAGAAGTTGCTAAAGTGCAAGGATTTTTATAAATAATCAAAGAAATCCTTGCACTTTAGTTCGTCCCTTGGGACGAAATGAGCTTGACATCAAGTAGTGCGAGCGGCATAAAGCCTGTTTTTCAGGCTTTGAGGCAATAACTGTCCTGCGGACAGTTATTGCGTACGCACTACTTATATATACAAAAATCCCCCTCGTTTCACCTTTTTTACGAGGGGGTATTTTGCAATTTTCATCGTTTTAACCAAAATTATATTCTATATTGTCCGTTTTTTCGACATTTATACTACCGTTACAAAGGTCAATCAGCTCGGCAGTAAAGCCTTCTCTATCCTTTTCCCTTATATAAAGGGTAATTTTAACGTCAGCTCCGAAGTCCTCCCTTTCGGTTCTTACGTCGTAAGCCGTAAGAACACGACCGATTTTTCCGTAGAGGGTATAGGAGAGGGTAAGAATAAGCCTGTCCGCTCTTTCCATATTAAGGATTTCCGCCTTATCTACGGCGATTTTCGCCCCCTCGGTATAGGCTCTTACGAGGCCGCCTGCTCCTAAAAGAATTCCCCCGAAATATCGGGTCACAACGCAGGTCACATCCGTAAGCCCTTCCTTACGGAGTACCTCGTAAATGGGGACTCCTGCCGTACCGCCGGGCTCTCCGTCGTCGCTGTGGCGAGAAATGTTATTTTCCCGAAGAATATATGCGTAGCAGTTATGGGTAGCCTTACGGTGCTTTCCTCTTATTTCCGAGATAAAGTCGAGAGCCTCCTGCTCCGTAGGGGTATGGCATATATAGCCGATAAATTCGCTCTTTTTCTCAATAAAGGAGGCTTCCGCCCTGCCCTTTACGGTTTTATAGCCCATTTTTCACCTTTCCGACAGAATTACTGCTCGTTTTTTCCTGCCTTATCGAATTTATAGAGAAGGGCGCAGTTTATCTTCGGGTTATCCCTCTTAAAGCGCTTAAGAATACGGTTCAGTACCATTTCCGCCTGCTCCCTTGTGGTATTCGTAAGGAGAAGAACATACTGGGAAGCGCTGTATCGGGCGAAGACGTCCCTTGAACGAAGGGAGGTGCTTATGCATTCCATAAGTCTCGACATAACCTTATTCTGAAGCTTTATTTCAAGCTCCTCCTGCGTTTTCGAAACCGCCGTAATAAGGCAAAGGTGGGTAGGTCGGTTATTTCGGGCAGCGTCTCTTATTTCAAGCTGATAAACGTGCTTGAAAAATGCAAATTCACAGTAATAGGCTCCCGTTCCCTCGCTTATATTGTCAAGCTGTCCCTTTAAGATACCGAAGTCGGCGTTATAGGCGTTGTCGTCCTTTACCGTATGCTCATAAAGAGCCACAAACTCGGGAGAGGGGTTTATACCGTTCTTATTATAGAATAAATCCATAACGTAGGTATAATGGGTCTTAGCCGCCGCCTTTTCCCCTAAGTCGAGAAGCGCCTTTATGTAGTAGTAGTGAATCCTGTCGTCAAGCTTTTCTATCTCAAAAGCCTTCATGCATATATTCACAAGGTCGTTATAGTACTTATGCTTATAGAGAATATCAATAGTATCGTGGACTATACGAAGATAAAGGGAATGATAATAGGTGTTTATAGGTACAATCCAGCTGTCCATTTTCGACTTGTGGAGAAAATCTCCCTTATAGAGCTCTATTGCCGCTAAGTAGCAGGCTGTTTTCTCCTTCTCCGACTGTGCAAGCATACTCTTTTTATAGAGGTTCTCGAAATTATCGAAATCAATATCCATATCGAGACGATTATTAAGGGAGTAGGTACCCATAGAGTTTACGATAATCTCCTCCCCCTCGGGCATTTCAAGAGCAGAAAGACAGGCTCTTAACCTATGAAGAGAGGTTTTAAGGGCTCCTACGGGGTTTTCGCTCTCCTTATCTCCCCAGAGGAGAGCAATAAGCTCCCCCTGTGATATTTCCCTGTTATGGTTTGTAATCATAAACTGGAGCAGGGTCCACATCTTCTTGGAGCGCTTACTCTGTTCGGTTATAACCTTATCGCCGTATGAAATCGAAAATTCACCCAGCATATTTATCTTTAGTTTTCCCATCTTTATTTCATTCCTTTCAGCCCCAGTATTTTCTGTCGAGACTTCTGTAGCCGATAGCTCTCGCTATATGCTTTTTTTCGATAATTTCGCTTCCTTCGAGGTCGGCGCAGGTTCGGGCAACCTTCAAAATCCTGTCGTAGGCTCTGGCAGAAAGGCTGCTTTTTTCGAAGGTATTCCTGAGATAATCTGCCGCCCTTTGGTCGAGGACGCATACCTCGTGGAGAATATCGGGAGTTATTCCCGAATTTGAGCGGACAGAGGTACCCTTAAAGCGCTTTTTCTGGATTTCCCTCGCCTTTTCGATACGCTCCGCCATAGCCGCCGAGCTTTCGGATTTTCCGCTTCCCGAAAGGTCGTCGTACTTAACGGCGGCAACCTCCGCCTGTATATCAATTCTGTCTAATATAGGCCTGCTTATTTTTCCGAGATAGTTTGAAACCTGATTCTTGCTGCAGTTACAGGTTTTCCCCTCCGCCCCGTAGTTTCCGCAGGGGCAGGGATTCATCGCCGCCACCAGCATAATGTTACAGGGGTAGGATACAGAGCCCGAGGCTCTCGATATAGTAATTTCGCCGTTTTCGAGAGGTTGTCGGAGGGTTTCGAGAACTCTCCTGTCGAATTCGGGGAATTCGTCTAAGAATAATACTCCGTTATGGGCGAGGGAAATTTCTCCCGGCTTCGGAATACTTCCGCCGCCGATAAGTCCTACCGAGGAAGCGGTATGGCTTACGTTACGGAAGGGTCGCCTTACGATAAGAGGGGAATCGGGGGAAAGCGCACCTGCCACAGAGTGAATTTTTGTGGTTTCTATACTTTCCTCGAAGCTCATCTTCGGTAAAACCGTCGGAATACGCTTTGCTATCATGCTTTTTCCCGTTCCGGGAGGACCTATCATAAGGATATTATGAAAGCCTGCCGCCGCAGTCTCAATAGCGCCCTTAACGGCGTCCTGACCCTTTACGTCGGCGAAATCCAGGTCGAATTTATAGCTTTCCTCCGTAATTTCGAAGGGGTCGGTTTTTTCGATAAGTCTGTCTCCCCGAAGGTGGTTAATAAGGTCGGATACGGTTTTAACGCCGTAAACCGTAAGCCCCTTTACTACCGACGCCTCCCGCCTGTTTTCGTAGGGCAGGAATACTTCCCCGATACCGTTATGGGAAAGCTCGATAGCCATAGCGAGAGCGCCGCTTACCGGTCGTATTTCTCCGTTTAAGGCTACCTCGCCGATAAAGGCTCTTTTATCGTTATTGTCGGGAATAACTCCCGAAGCGGTAAGAATCGCCGTAAGTATGGGCAGGTCGAAATATGAGCCCGTCTTTTTTATGTTGGCAGGAGACAGGTTCACCACGCAGGACAGCTGGTTAAGCTTTATTCCGCTGTTACCGAGGGCGGATTTAATTCTTAGCTTGCTTTCCTGTACCGCCTGATCCCCGAGGCCTACTATGTCTATGGCAGGTACGCCCGAGCTGGCGCTTATTTCCGTACATACGGAGTAGGCGTTAAGACCGAAAAGCCCTGCGCTGTTTATTTTTGCGTACATACCATATCACCTCTTTATTTCAGAATAAAAAACAGTACTGCCGCAGCAGCGGTAAGGATTAAACTCGAAGCCAGCCCCATAAATATAGTAACCGCCGAGTTCTTATCGTAAACAAGGTTCTTTTTCTCATAGAGACGAACTGTTACTTCCCTATCCTTTTTATAGATACGCTCCCTCATTATTACCTCGCAGGGAAAAGCGTTCCTGTATCGTTCTCCATCAATAAGATATACCGCGCAGTCAAATTTCGACTCCCCGAAGGGCTCCGTACCGTCGAAACGGGCGGTTTTCTTCCCCGAACGGCAATAGCGCACCGCAGAAAAGATAAAAAAGCCCAGCATCGCCAATATGCCCATAGCGATTATAACGCTGAAAAGAATGCTTATAAAGCCGATACTTACCTGTAAAATAAGCATCAGTACAACAACAATTATTATCCCTAATACTATTTCCATAGCTTTTCCGAAGGGAGAACCCTCGCTCTTATATAGCGGAAGGCGACGTCCTCACCGTAGTCCTTAAGTATTATTAAAAGCCGTCTTAAGAGCTTTTCCGTTTCGGGGTGAATCATATAGTGGTCCCTGGAGCGAAGATAATAGTTATAGGGGTCTGCGTCGGTGTAGGCGTCGCCGTTATACACACGGCAGGCGGCAATCCTGTCGCAGAACATTTCCACAACGTATTTTACGGGCATTTTAACCCCCGCCATACGCTTATCCCCGTCGGGCTTATTATCTATCCAGTATTCGAAATGGTGGCGGTTTCTACCCTTATGGTGAAGCCATGCGCCGCTATAGCCCTTATCCTGTCTTTCTGCGCTGTTGGGGCTTTTATCTCCGCAGAAATACTTAACCCCCGTAAGAAATTCCGTGGGGGAATACTTGGACAGGTCGTGAAGAAGCCCCTGCTTATAGAGCCCTGCCTTAAAGCAGTATTTCATAACGTAAGCCTTATGGGTATTTATTGTAGCGAAATGCTTTTTCGCATTTTCTTTATATTTTTCAAGGCTTTTACAGTCCATCGGTTTTCGCTCCTATAGTAATATCAGTTAATACATTATAACTTATATGTAACAAATAATCAAGCTTTTTTGACAAATATTTTCCTGTAACAACCGTTTTCATATCAATTTTGTGCAAAATGACATATAAAAGTTTTATATCGCTATTCTGTAACCGAGCTGTATATCGTGAAAAAACGCTCCCTGTTACCTTTCTGCAACAGGGAGCGCTGTATTATTATGTTAATATGCGGTGCTGCCTTAATATCTTCTGAACGCCTGTACAAGCAGCATAATAAGCAGCCACAAAAGATTATAGCCCAGTATAATCGCAGGCGAAAAGGCAAGGCATTTTACCGAAAGTGCAAGAAGTATCAGCACAAGGGTACCTATAAAGATTCCTGCGGTCATGAACATCTGTGAAAGGCTTACGTCCTTAAGGATTTTCTTCGAAGCGAGTATTCCCCTCGCTAAGGAGATGAAGCTTCCGTTACAGGTCATAGCGCCGCTTCCTCTCGGAGTGAATTTTGTACACTCCTCGAAAACATCATGGAGATTGCCGCTTAACACCTTTATCTTTTCAGGGTCAACATCAAAGGTATCGGCAATTTTTCCTACGGTTATAATGGAATCGGTGGTTTTTACCGATATTGAAACGCCCTTAGCGATAAGCTCCTTTACGCAGGCTCTTATCCTCGGATTCGGGGTAAGGCGGATAAAGAAGATTATCGTAAGCTCGCCGCCTACCGAAAGATAAACGCTGTCGGAGCCGTTGCGGCAGTACTTGGCTATTGCGCTCATTTCGGGCACCTTTATGCTGTGGTGCTTCATGTGCTCACGGTTTCCCATAATAAGGCGCTTATTACCGTACCAGCCCATAACGCCCATATTATCCTCATAGACGCAGCCGTCTATATCCGCTAAAAGCTCCTTATTTCCCCCTATCATATCGTAAAAAAGACCCGAAAGGATAGAGCCGCTCTTTATGGCAAGAGAGGCGGCAAGTATAATCGCCTGGTCAAGGGAGATATTGTTGAAGGAATTCTGGAACTTACAGGGTTTAAGGTTTGTGCATTCTATATTCGCCTTTGGGAAAAGGGTATTTACATCAACGAGAACGGAGTTTGTTTCGCCGAATTCCTCTGCGGCGGTGTAGCCTAAAAGGGCACAGCCGCTCTTGGCTAACGCCTTCGAGGCTCTTCTCATAGGGTTATTTACCAGGAACATGGTAGAAAAGGGAGCCATAACCGAAACAAGCCCCACAAGCACCGAGGAAGCCCAGTAAATATTGTTCTCCATTCCCTCTATTCCGTTAGGTATAAAGTAGGCGAGAACGCCCATAACCACAGCAATCAGCAGAGATATGGGAACAAGTCTGCGTGATAGTCTGTCCGCCTTATCCTCACAGTAGCTTTTTCTCAGGAATTCCGTAAGAAGCTCGGTTTTCCTCATGGTTACGAGATAGGGAAGCTCGCTTATTACGCCCTTTGTTAAGGCGGTTGCCTCGCTCTGTCCGTCAACCACGTCGGCGTAGTATTTATTGAGGTCGGAGGAGATAAAGCGGAAATTCTTTTTCGCCCTTACTATCATGCTAAGCTTTCCGAGAGTATTGAACATCAGCCCCCCGAGGGCTACGGAAATATAGATAAAGGCTCTGCTTCTCTGTAGATAGTCCGTATTTGTAAGGTGCAGGCAGGCTCCCAGCAGGGAGAGCACGCAGGCAACGGAGCAAACGGTGTCACAGTCGCTGCTGCCCTTAAAAAGCTTAATAAGCCCGTTCTGGATAACCGAGCGGCAAAGTCCCATACCCACAACGCCGAGAATCATATTCATATAGACAAAGCCGTCCATATCCAGCCGCTTATCCAGGAAGTTTATTTCTGCTCCGAAAAGCTCGAAGGAAATCATTCCGCCGAATTCGCCGATTACGGTAACTACCCCTAAGAAAAGGGTAATTATAAGAAGAAGTATAAATCTCAGACGAAGGCTCTTATGGGTATAGGTAAGGTCCGTCCATATCTGTGCGTCGTCGTCCTCGGAAGCGAAGCTTTCTGTCTCGGGCTCGTCGTCGTAGCTGTAATCGTCGTCGTTTATATCCTCGAGAACGAAGTTGGAAATTCTTCTCTTTCGCTTCGAAGCCAGCTCCTTAACCTTCTGCTCGGCGATAAGGGGGTCGTTTATTGGAATCTGACCCGTTCTGGGGAGGGTTGCTCCTATCGCCTTTATCTGAAGGCTTTTCGTTACGGGAGCGATTACGGGCTCGTAGGCGCCGGTATCCGAGGGGAGCGAATTCCTTACGCTTATATCGGAAAGGCGCTTTTGTTCGATTGTCTTATTTATGGATATTAAGAGCTTTTCTTCCTCGGGAGTTTTAGCCCTTGTTACCTCTCTTGTGGTTGAGCCCGGGGAATAATTCACCTCGTTTTTCGCCGAATAGCGCTTTATTTCGTCCCCTACCACGAAGGTTCTGTCCATATCGAAGCCTGTTTCATAGGGCTTTACCCCTATGTCGGGCATTACCGTTGTCGCTCCGTCTATTATTTCCGCGAAAGAGCGTTCGTCCTTATGTGCAGTAGTTCTTGCAAGGTCCTTTAATTCATCTCCCGCTATACCTACTGTATCGCTTACGAGCTGTTCCGCAGGAACGGTTTCGATAAGCTGTGTAAGCCCTACACCGTTATCCTTTTCCGTACTGAATTCGTAGGGGTTCATAGCGCTTATGAAATCATCGGGGTCCTCTAAAACCGACTCCTTTTCCAGAAGCTTCTGTGAATTGTCCTCAAGCTTCTGCTGCCTTAAAGCCTTTTCAAGCTCTATTTCCTCGGGGGTAAGCTGTTTCGGCGCTTCCTCGGGATTTTCCGCCTTCGGAAGCTCTAAGGGCACTTCCTCAAAAACTATATTCTTTGTAGCGTATTTACGCTCGGACTCTTCCTCCGCCTTACGCCTTTCCTCCGCTTCCCGAAGAGCTTTTTTCTGCTCCTCCTCGCTTAAAGCGGCGATTTTAGCGTCCTCCTCCGCCTTTTTTCTTTCTCTTTCTTCAATAAGGCGCTTTCTTTCGGCTTCCTGCTCCGCTACTCTTTTCGCCGCCATTTCCGCAAGACGCTTCCGCTCTGCCTCCTGTTCGGCTTTCTTTCTCTGTGCCTCTTCCTGAAGCTGTCTGCGCTTTTCGGCGGCAAGGCGCTGTTCCTCTAAAGCCTTCTGCTTTTTCTCCTCAGCCGCCCTCTTAGCGGCAAGCCTTTCTTCCTCAAGCTTTCTTAAGCGAAGCTCCTCGGCGCGGCGCTCTTCTTCCTTTTTTCGTTTTTCTTCCGCCTTTTTATCCGCTTCACTGAAGGTGATGTCGTTATTCTTAATGGGCTTTTTATCCCCTAAAATGTCCGCGAGAAAATCATCGGAAATCTTGTCGCCGGAACGTCTGCTCCGCCTTGTATCGTCTTCTGCCAATATATCCTCAAGAGAATATTTCGCCATTTCGGATTTCTCCTTTCTTTAGTTATCGGGGTTATCTCCTGTGACGGACAACCTCGTACATAAGAATGCCTGCACTTACGGAAGCGTTAAGGGAATTAACCCTTCCGTACATATCTATAGATAAAATCATATCACAGTTTTCACGGACAACCCGTCCGAGACCGAAGCCCTCGGAGCCTATTACGAGAGCTACCGGACCGCTTAAATCTGCCTTATAAAAGGGCTCTCCGTCCGCCTCGGCTCCGTAAACCCATATATTTTTCTTTTTAAGCTCTCTTATTGTATCCGAAAGGTTGGAAACTCGGGCTATTTTAAGCCAGCTTGCCGCTCCTGCCGAGGTTTTGAAAACCGTGGCGGTAAGTCCTGCGCTTCGGCGCTTCGGGATAATTACTCCGTGAGCTCCTGCCGCCTCGGCGGTACGTATGATTGCCCCTAAGTTATGGGGATCCTGAATTTCGTCGGCAATTACAATAAAGGGCGGCTCCTTTTTCTCCTCGGCAACAGCCAGTATATCCTCGACGGTAGCATATTCCGCCGCCGCAATAACCGCCGCTACGCCGCCATGCTTACCCTCGGGGACAAGGGCGGAAAGCTTCTCGTCGCTTACGTCCTTAACAACAGCGCCGCTTTCCTTAGCCATAGAGATTATCTTCCCAAGCCCTTTGGCAGTTTTCTGTATATAAACGGTATCTACCGCCTTCCCCGAAAGGAGAGCTTCGGATACCGCATTCCGTCCGTAGATTATCTGTTCCTCCATAAAAGAACCTCTTTCTTACAACAAGCTATTCTTCAGACTGCCGGGAAGCCGTCAGATACGAGAAAACTGCATAATGGCTAGGCTTTGTGCCTGCCATTATGTGGTTGACGAAGTAGATGGCGGCTTATCGACAGTCTGTCTCTTGTGCATACTTATTTGTAATTATACCATATATTGTGGTTAAATTACAATAGTTTTATGAAAAATATTTGAACGGGACATATAAAATCCCCGAAGCGCAGCCTGCACTTCGGGGAGATAAAAGGGCATTTTTGGGAAAAATGCAGGAATTGTCATACGGAATTTCATAATCCCTGTCATAGCCTTATCCCATATAATCAAGAGCGGCGAAGAAAAGCTCATACATATCATCCCAGCCCTCGGGAGCCTCAACGCCTCCGCCGTTTACCGAACGGAGCATAGCGGCGCAGCTTTCCTCGCCCTCGTATATAAGCTCTGCGGCGGTAATGGGGAAGCCCTCGGCGGTAGCAAGGGCACAAAGTGCTTTAACGGGGCTTTTATCCTCTCTTGTAGCGTAGATTCGCTCCTTTAAGGCTTTATCCTTTTTCGCTTTTTCAAGCAATAATGTTAAGCTATCGTTCATAATATCACTCCTTACGGGATATATTCTACCACCATTTCCGATATTTTGCAATAGTTTTTCGGGGTTTCTGCAACTTTCGTATAAAAATCCTGCATATAATTTTTCGGGATTATAATTGCATTCCCTGTTCATTTATGTTATAATAGACTAAACAGTCAAAAAGGAGTTGATATAATGCCCCATTCAGGAGGAGGAGGCTCCCACGGCGGCGGAAGCCACGGAGGAAGCCACGGCGGCGGAGGAAGCAGTAACCGCGTTTCAAAAACCTATTTCAGCGGCGCCCACCGCTATATTTACTACTATAACGGCCGTCCTAACTATTACTACGCTAACCGTAAGGATACAATAAACCGAAAAGCTACGGGTATTGGTATGATAATGTTCAGTGTTATCTGGCTTCTGATGACGTCGCTGATGCTTATCGGCAGCCTCTCTTCGGCCTACATTTCGGGGCCTCTTTCCCTCGATTACGATACCTCTATCATTATTGACGACGAAATCGGAATTGTTGAGGATAAGGACGAACTTACCAATGCATTCAAGGACTTCCAGGATAAAACGGGAGTTACCCTCGGCGTTGTTACCAGGAGCTCATACACCCAGTACAGAGGCGATACATACGAAAAACAGGCGTATAACTGCTATGTTTCACGCTGGGACGATGAGAAGCACTGGCTTATTTACTATGTGGGCGACAGCCTTGACCGTACCGACAACTGGCACTGGGAGCTTATGTGCGGCGACGACTGCACAAAGATACTCAGTTCCTCAATAGAGGACAGCTTCACCCGGGATTTTCATCGCTACCTTGTAGCCACGGACCGCTACACCTTCGATAAAGCGCTTATAACCGCCCTGGGAAATATCGAGGTAACCCCCGGAAGCTTTAATGCAAATGAGCTTTTAACGCTGATACCCGCGCTTTTCTTCCCTGTATTCGGAATTGTTATCCTTATTTCGGGCATAGTAACAGCCACAAAGCCCCTTACCGAAGAGGAAATAGCGAAGAATAAGGCTGTGGAAATAAGCGTTGAGGAGGTTTGCCGTGAGGTTGCCTGCGAATACTGCGGCGGCGTTTATATAATGCATACCTGTTTGCAGTGTCCCCACTGCGGCGCTCCCGTCAAAATCGAAAATAACGCTTCCAATAATCAAACATACGGATAATTCAGATTCCCCCCTGCATTAAGGCGCAAGGGGGAATTTTCTGTTTTACTGTGAAATCTGCTTGGAAAGGTCGCATTTTCTTACTGCTTCCCTTACCTTAAGCACAAAGGCAGGAGATACCGAAAGTTCGTCAATACCCATTCGTAGGAATGTTTCCGTAAGGCTTGTGTCAGCCCCGAGCTCTCCGCAGATTCCTATCCATTTTCCGTTTTTATGGGCATTATCCGCCGCCATTTCAATAAGGCGGAGAATTGCCTCGTGGTGGGTGTCGATAAACTGTTCAATATCAGCATTCTGCCTGTCGCAAGCAAGGGTATATTGAGTAAGGTCGTTTGTGCCAACGCTGAAAAAGTCCACCATTGGCGCAAGCCTGTCGCTTATAACCGCCGCCGCAGGAGTTTCTATCATAATTCCGATTTCAACCTTATCGGAATACTCTATTCCCTCGGCTTTAAGCTCCATCTTAACCTGTTCGCATAAATTCAGTGCCTGCTGAACCTCACCGGTACTTGTAATCATAGGAAACATTATACCAAGATTACCGTAAGCCGAAGCACGGTATAATGCACGAAGCTGGGTTCTGAACACTTCGGGTCTTGTAAGGCAGATTCGTATAGCCCGATAGCCGAGAGCGGGATTTTCCTCTTTCGCTAAGCCAAAATAGCCTACCTGCTTATCGGCGCCGATATCGAGAGTACGGATAATTACCTTTTTACCTGCCATACTTTCAAGCACCCTTTTGTATGCGGCAAACTGCTGTTCCTCGGTAGGATAATCTTCGCTTTCAAGGTAGAGAAATTCGCTTCTGAAAAGCCCGATTCCGCCAGCGTCATTGGCAAGCACAGCGCCGATATTGTCAACGCTTCCGATGTTGGCATAGATATTGATTTTTCGACCGTCAAGGGTAATATTTTCCTTGCCCTTAAGCTCCTGTAGAAGTCGCTTCTTCTCCTCGTCCTCGGCACGCTTTGCTTCAAGACGAGCTCTTGTTTCCTCGTCCGGGTCAAGAAATATTTCTCCCGTATAGCCGTCAACCGCCGCAAAATCGCCGCTTTTTAATGTTTTCAGCAGCTCCTCTCCCACCCCTATAATTGCAGGAATATTCATATTCCTTGCAAGTATGGCGGTGTGGGAATTGGAGGAGCCGTAGGCGGTTACGAAGGCAAGCACCTTGTCCTTGTCAAGCTGTACCGTCTCGCTGGGAGCAAGGTCATCTGCGCAGATAATCACCTTTTCGTCGGAAACGGTGCTGTCGCTGTTTTCTTCGGAAAGACAGCTTATTATGCGGTTGGAAATATCCTTTACATCGGCAGAGCGAGCCTGCATATATGCGTCCTCCATGGAAGCAAACATAGCCGCAAAATTATCCGCCGTTATGGCGACTGCATATTCCGCATTGACCGACTGGGTTTCGATAATACTATTGATTGATTCGTTATAGTCCTCGTCCTCAATCATCATCATGTGGATTTCGAATATCTGAGCGTTGGCTTCGCCAACCTCTTTAAGGGCTTTATCATATATAACTTGGAGCTGTTCGGTTGCCTTTTCTTTTGCTTTTTCAAGCCTTTCCTTTTCGGCGGCGATATCGTCAATGTGTGTTCTCTTTACTGCCGCTTCCTTTCTCGTAAAAACGGAGATTTTGCCGAGCGCTATTGCTCCGTAAACTCCTTTACCTATAAGCCTTGTCATAACCGTTTCCTGCATTCTCCTTTATTGTAATTTCTGTGTTATTTCTTATTTTTCTCCGCAATCCCTTAAGTATTCCTTTTGTTTTTCTATAGGCAGTATTACGACTTCAAAAGAAAACCGCCGCAGGGCTACTGCGGCGGAACAGATCGGATTTTATCACGAAGGGAAGATTTCTTTTAAAAACTTTACCGGATCATTTGTTGAGCCCTTCAATTTTTTGGGATAAATGTCACTGATACGAATAACATTTTCGGGATCGCCATAATCCACAAATACTTCGTAGTATCCCGAGCTTCCATATTTTGTGCTCACTTCTATCAAGTAAACTACACCTTTGTTGCCATTTCCTAAATCACAGGTATATTTGTCCGCTACCGTACGACCACCGTAAGCTCCAACCATTGTTTTGCCCTTTGCTATCAATTCAGATTTATTGTTATCATAGCTACCAATTTCGATAAGGAATTTCGAGTTCTCATCATCGCTATCATCCTTCGGGTATAAATATACCCTTGAGCTTATATTACCATTTTCATATTTTGAGATGGTAGATTCATCGAGTTTATAGCCACTTGGAATGTTTATAAAGAAGGAAAAACCTTCATCTTCAATTTCTATTCTGTCTAAGTTTACTTTCGGCTTAGTTGTCGTAACCTTAGTAGTCGTAGCTTTTGTGGTTTTCTTCGTAGTCGTCTCGGGAACCGTCGTTACAGCGGTTGTAACAGCTGCTGTTGCGGTAGTTTCGGCAACTGTTGTTTCGGGAGTTGTTGCTGTGGTCTCGGGGGTAGTGGTTTCAATAGTTGTAGTTTCCGGAGCAGTTGTTTCTTCTGCTGTTGCTGTGGTAGTAGTTGCAGAAGTAGTTGTTGAGCTGTTATACGATGGTGAATTACTGATAATCTCGGTTATATCGTCCTTTGTTCTGATAGTTGCTGTTGCGCCCTTTTCGAGGTATAGCTCCTTATCATCATAGGATACTGAAACCTTACCGCTGAATACTTCTACAGAGGTGGTCTTTTCTTCGGGGTCGTAGGCTACCGAAAAGGATGTGCCTCTAACGCTTAATGTAGCGTTAGGGGTTTTAACATCAAAGGTCGAATTATCGGGCAGCTTATTATCAATGGTAAAAAGAGACTTGCCGTAAAGCAGATCTATTCTGATACTGCCATTTTCTTCCGTTCCTTCGGAATGGATTACGAAGCCCGTATTTTCCTCGGCGGCTATATGCTTGTCGCTGTCGGCTAAAAGCTCTAAGAAAGAAGCGTTTCCTACCTCTACGCTATCCTCCGAAACAAGCTGTAAGCCCTCGAAGGCGCTAAGCTTTTCCTCTCGCTGAACGCTTACCTCGCCCTCGAAGCTGTTGACTTTTACAAGGCGGTAGGTTTCTGCGGCAGAACATCCGGGGAAGAATACTGCCGTAATGCCCATAACGAGGGCAAGTAATAATGCTTTTGCTCTTCTTTTTGTCATTTTAACTCTCCTCATAAGTGTTGTAAATTCCTTGTCATTATATCATATTTCCGATACGATTTCAAGATTTCAGGTGTTATTTTTCGCTTATAATGCAGTAAATGGCGGTCACCTTTTCAGCAACCACCATTTTACCGATGCAAAAGCATATTCACTCAATAACAAGCTCTTCCTTTTCCGCATCGCTTCCCTCAATATGGAAGGAATTAAGAACGGGAGCGCTTTTATCCATAAGAGACAGTATCAGATAGCTTGCACTGCTGTCGTAGGCGAGGCGCTTATCCTCCTCGGAGGGTCGTGAGGGGGATTCGGGGTGGGAATGCCAGTTCCCGAGAGGGGCTAAGCCCTTAGCTCTCATGTCCTTAACCGCCGCAAGCTGTTCCTTCGGGTCCAGGGAAAAATGCTCGTTGGAGTGGTCGGTATTCGTAAGCAGATATACCTCCCCCACAAGCTTTTCGTTGCCCGTTATTCTTCCTGCAACAAGGCCGCAGGCTTCATCGGGCAGTTCCTTCTCCGCATGGGAAAGTAGCTTTTCGAAATCGGATTTTTTAAGTCTTATTTTCATTATTTTCCGTCACACTCCGCCTGTTCATAGTCGATAAGCTCGGTTATCGTAGGCTCCTCGCCGCAGACTGCACATTTCTTGTTTCGGGGCAGCTTAATCTTACGAAACTCCATTTTAAGAGCGTCGTATGTAAGAAGATAACCCGTCAGTAAATCCCCCTGCCCGAGGATATACTTTATCGCCTCCATAGCCTGTAGTGAGCCGATAACACCACCCATAGCGCCGATTACGCCTGCCTGCTTACAGGTTGGAACCGCGTCCTTAGGGGGCGGATTCTCAAAGACACAGCGGTAGCAGGGACCCTGTCCCGGAACGTAGGTCATAAGCTGACCCTTAAAGCGGATAATTCCTGCATGAGAAAAGGGCTTTCCCGCCATTACACAAGCGTCGTTTATGAGGAATTTTGCAGGGAAATTGTCCGTTCCGTCGATAATGAAATCGTAGTCCTTTATGAGGTCCATAATGCTCTCGCTGTCAACGAAAATACGGTATGTATTTACCTTTACGTCGGGATTTATAGCTTCCATTGTTTCCTTTGCGGACTGTACCTTTGCCTTTCCTACGTCGCTTGTGGTATGGATAATCTGCCGCTGTAAATTGGAGAGGTCAACCTCGTCAGCGTCGGCAATACCGATTGTACCTACTCCTGCCGCCGCAAGATACATAGCCGCAGGCGCGCCAAGACCTCCTGCACCGATTATAAGCACCTTAGCATTAAGGAGCTTTTTCTGTCCTTTAGCGCCGACCTCTTTCAGAATTATATGCCTTGAATAGCGTTCAAGCTGTTCGTTTGTAAATGCCATTACTGTCCGCCTCCCATAAAATAGAGGAATTCAACCTCGTCGCCGTCCTTCAGAACCGTTGTATCAAAGGTTCCGCTTTTTACGAATTCGTCGTTGATTGAAACGGTAACGTACTGTGGGGTTTCTACATTTTCCGCTTCCACAAGCTCCGCTACGGTAAGACCGTTCTTATATTCCTTTTTTACTCCTGCTACGCTGATTTTCATTTTAGTTTACTCCTTACTTTATGTTGTTGATTGCTTCTAAAAGCTGTGATTTTTTCTGTGCACCCTGAAGTCGGAGGACTTCCTCTCCCGACCTGAAAAATATAAGGGTAGGTACAGAGGAAACGCCGTATTTTTCGGCAGTTTCACTATCGAAATTTATGTTGAGCTTTCCGAATTTTACGTCGGTAAGCTCCTCTTCGAGCTCCGCTATTACGGGAGACATTCGCTTACAGGGGATACAGCTGTCGGAATAGAAATCCGCAACCACAATTCCCTCCTTAAGTACCTCCGCCTCGAAATTATCCTTACTTAGCTTAACCGCCATCAGTCTCCCACCTTTTCCACAATGAGATTATAGGTACCGTCCTCGTTGTTTATAAGCTTCAGTATTTTGTGCCCCTCCTCCTTAATGCTTCGGGGAACATTCTGCACAGGCTCTCCGTCATTCATTCTTATGGAGAGCACCTGCCCCTCGTCAAGCTCCTCTAAGGCAACCTTAGCCTTTACGAAGGTGGTGGGGCAGACTACGTCGGTTATATCCACGGTATCGTCAATTTTAAACTCTGTATCAGCCATTTTCATAAGCCTCCCTTATTACCTTTTCGAATTTATCCTTACCTATCCTGTCGATAGTGAACTTAAAGCGCTCGCCGGGGTTGGCGTTTTCCTCGAAGAACTTTATTGCAGTATCGCAGACCAGCATAAGCTTTTCCTTATCCTCGATAAAGGGGATAATGGCTTCGCCCTTATTTATGCTGTTTCCGAAAAGTCCGCCGAAGGAAACGATATAGCCGTGAACGGTTTCCCAGGCTTCCGTGGGACAGGACTTAACGCACCTGCCGCAGAAGTTACACTTTCCGTCGTCAACGGTTATCTTTCCGTCCTTTATTGTAATTGCATTTGTACGGCAGGCCTTTTCGCAGACGCCGCAGTTTATACAGCCCTCCGCCTTCCATTTTACCTTAATGCCGCCCTTTATACCTACGTCGTTTTCCTCCGCCTTAAGGCAGTTGTTCTGACAGCCTGTAATGCCGAACTTGAACTTATGGGGCAGCTCTCTCGCAAAGTATCGTTCGTCAAGCTCCTTAGCCAAAGCGTAGGTATCAATACAGCCGCTTGGGCATATCGCCGCACCCTGACAGGCGGTAATTGTCCTTACTCGGGGTCCGCATACGCCCGGCTCAACGTCGCCCTCCGCAAGAGCCTTTTTTACCTCGTCGATATCCTCAAGCTTAATAAAGGGGATTTCTACGCTCTGTCTTGAAGTAAGATGAACGTGACCGTCGCCGAATTTATCCGAAACCTCCGCTATTTTTGCCAGCTGCTTAGCGGTAACGTTACCGCCAACTACACGAAGGCGAAGAGAAAAATTGTTCTTCTGCTTCTGTCTCATAAAACCGCCCTTTTTAAGGGTACTGTAATCTACTGCCATTATAATTTCCTCCTTAAAGGCTTTCTATAGCCTGTCTGAAATCTTCTGTCAAGTCCTCGCAGTCCTCGATTCCTACGCTTATTCTTATGGTGTCCTCATATACTCCTGCGCTTATCCGCCGCTTTTCGTCGCTGTGAGCGTAAATGGTGCTTGCAGGATGTATAACAAGGGTTCTTACGTCGCCTATATTGGTAGCGTTTGTAGCAAGCTTTAGAGCGTTAATGAGCCTGAATGCCCGTTCCTTACTGCCTGCCCTTATGGTAAGAATTGCGCCGCCCTTACCGCCTAAAAGCTCATTACAAAGCTTATTGTAGGGATTATCGGGCAGTGCCGGATAATTTACGGTAATGCCCTTTCGCTCAAAGAATTCTGCAAGCCGTAAAGCATTTTCACAGCTTCGCTCCATTCTAAGCCCCAGGGTTTCCATTCCCACCTCGTTAAGAAAAGCATTCATAGGAGCGAGACAGCCGCCCATATTCCGCCATATACCGTTTCGTAGAGATGCGAGATAGGCGAACTGCCCTAACTTTTCATATTTCTTAAGCTTTCGGAATTTATCGAAATCCCATCTGAAATTGCCGCTGTCAACGATAATGCCGCTTATGGCGTTTCCGCCGCCGTTTATGTATTTCGAAGCGGAGTGAACGATTATATCCGCTCCGTAATCGCCGGGATTTATAAGACAGGGCGTTGCGGTGGTGCTGTCGATTATGAGGGGTATGCCCT
The DNA here is from genome assembly GCA_016297165.1 of Oscillospiraceae bacterium. Taxonomy (GTDB): domain Bacteria; phylum Bacillota; class Clostridia; order Oscillospirales; family Ruminococcaceae; genus Ruminiclostridium_E. The sequence continues at coordinate 33,444 of JAEDHF010000003.1, forward strand.
TTTGGTGTACTGCCGCTGAAACTGCCCTTAAATCCACTATTTTAAGGTTAGGATTTCCGATAAGCTCGGAAAAACAGGCTCTTGTCCTCTCGTTTATAAGGGGGAGTATCTCTTCGGGAGTAAAATCCTCCACGAAACGGGTCTTTATCCCGAAGGCTTCGAGGTCGCCGAACAAGTCTAACGTGCCGCCGAAAAGCCCCGAGGAAGCGATAACCTCGTCCCCCGATTCAAGAATTCCGAGAAGCGACATCGTAACCGCCGCCATTCCCGAGGAACAGGCTACAGCGCCGATTCCCTTTTCAAGGGCACTTATCCTGTTTTCAAAGGCGGCTACCGTAGGATTACTTATTCTCGAATAAGCGAAGCCGGGAGCCTTATTATTGAACACCCGTTCAAGCTGTTCGGCGGAGTCCTGTGAAAAGGCGCTTACCTGATATATGGGGGTAAGGGTTGCGCCGGTTTTCGGGTCGCCCCCGTTGTTTTTATGTAAAAGAGCGGTATTGAATTTCAAGCTTTTCCACTTCTTTCCTCTGTCGTCGTTTTCTGCATTATAGCACATATATCCTACAATGTCAATAGGTTTAGTATAATTTTATGTTTTGTAAGAAATAATCCCGAATTTTAAGCCTCTTTTTATGTAAAAAGCAGTTGACTTAACCGCCGATTTATGATAATATATACTATATAAATAGGTTTTATATGTTATTGTGATATTGAATTATTGAAAGGATGATAAAATGCGTATTCTGACTAAGGTTGAATGTGGGCTTATTATAATGACGGATATAGCCGCAAATTCAGTAAACGGCGACGCTGTAACCCTGTATAATATAGCTTCAAGACAGAATATTTCAATTAAATATCTTGAACAGATTGTAGCCCTGCTGCGCCAGAATGCACTATTAAGAAGCATTAAGGGTCCCCACGGCGGCTATCTTCTCTCCCGTAACCCCGAAAAAATCTCAATTAAGGAAATTATCGACGCTATCGATATAACCGTTATCGGAAACGATATTTCCGAAATAGATAATAAAAACAGCGATATAAACGAGGTTATGAATGAGCTTATCTGGGATAAAATAGAAGGGTATCTTATAAGCTTTACCTCCTCTCTTACTCTTAAGGAGCTTGTGGATTCATACAAGCAGTATGTTTCCGAAAACGAGCAGGAGCTTATGTACTATATTTAAGGAGAAATAAATATGCTTGACGCAGTAATAATCGGAAGCGGCCCCGCAGGACTTACCGCCGCAATTTATGCAGAACGTGCACTTTTAAACTCGGTAGTAATCGAAAAGGACTACCTCGGAACAGGGCAGATTTCCGTTACCGAAAGGGTAGAAAACTACCCCGGTCTATATGGCATAAGCGGTTTTGAGCTCGGCGAAAAATTCAGGGAGCAGGCTATAGCTCTCGGGACTGAAATAAAAGAGGGAGAAGTAACCTCGATAAATAAATCGGGTAATATCTGGGCAGTAGCCCTCTCCGACGGCAGCGTTATCGAAACGAAAACCGTTATCTACTGCGCCGGCGCCTCACATCGCCGACTTGGCGTAAAGGGGGATGATAAGCAGAAGATTTCCTATTGCGCGGTATGCGACGGAGCCTTTTATAAGGGTAAAACCGTAGCGGTTATCGGCGGCGGTGATACTGCCCTTGGGGACGCTCTTTATCTTTCGAATATTGCCGAAACCGTTTATCTTATCCATAGGCGAAATGAATTCAGAGCCAACAAGTCCTTACAGGAAAAGGTAAAGGAAAAGGATAATATAAAGCTTATCCTTGAAGCGGTTTTAGACGAGGTTACGGGTAATGAAAAGGCTGACGGAATTATCTATACCCAAAAGGGCGAACAGAAAAAGCTCGGTCTTGACGGAATATTCTGCGCTATCGGAAGTACACCCAACACGAAGCTTTTAGAGGGCGTATGCGGCCTTGATGAAAGGGGCTATGTCATAGCAGGCGAAGATACCGCCACCTCCGCCCCCGGACTTTTCGCCGCAGGCGACGTAAGGACAACACCCCTGCGGCAGGTTATAACAGCGGCGGCAGACGGCGCAAGAGCAATAGCCTTTGCAGAGGAATATATAAATACTCTATCATAAAGAAAACAGCTCCCGATTTTTCGGGAGCTGTCTATCTTATTGAATAATGAATAGTGAATAATTGTGGTGTGCCCTACGGGCAAGGGTCTGAAAATGGCTTTATTATCACATTTTCAAAATAATCGGCGCAAGCCGATACCCCTATTATTCATTCTTCTTTATTCGTTATTCATTTTTCATTTATTGTCGAAAAAAC